>JBGZBY010000044.1:0-57178 GCA_041844915.1 Eubacteriales bacterium | reverse complement strand
GCAGCAAAGGAGGAAAATCGTGCGAAGCTTTCTATGTTTCATCTTATGCCTACTCCTTTTGACTGCATGCTCCTCTGCCGAGGAGTTTCTTCCAACAACCTCTCTCCGCTTTACTCCGTTAAGCTTCCCCTACAGCAATCTAGGAGAGTTTACTCTTTCCGACAATCAGCATGGCGAGCAGTTGGCGCTTTTTTTAAAGGTCTTTGACGATACCTTCAAAAGCGGCAAGATCGACGACGAAGCGGCGCTTCATGAGCTTGCCAACACCTTTTCTCTCCAGCTTTTTTCTGGAAATACCCTGACGGCAGTTTATCGTCTGATTTTCGATTTTGAAAAGGATCTAGCTTTTCTGCAAAACGAGCACCATGCCTATGCTATTTCTCAGGAAAATTTCCATCAAATCATGGAAACCGGTTATTTTAATGTGATTTTTCAGAAAAATCATGCTCCAACCGCTCAATTTTACTTGAACAGTAAGGATATTCGCTATTCTGTTTCTGGCACTTGGAATTACGAAACCTATCAGGACAATTTTTTATCCTATCGTATTTATCAACAACAGGAGCAGGCAACCAATTATATCGTTACCGACAATGACTTTCATTTGAGCTATGCCTTTTCCGAAAAAAATCCGGATCAGCTTTATGTTTCAATCCGTTCCAATGAGCAAACCTTAAAAAGCCGCTCGCTTCTAAACTCAAGCAGCATTGAGATTCCGACGCAGGAGGGCGACTACACCTACGAGCTTGAAGCGGTCTGGTCAAACCCTGATCTGCCGTACAAAGCAGTACTATACTACAGCTTTCGCATTGCCGTCAATTACCCACCCAAGGTAAAGCTGGAATTTGCTGACAGTGACCGGCTGCTGCTTTTGGCAACAGTGGAAAACTACGATTTTAGCGGCAAGGTCAGCGCCTCTTCCGCACTGTGGGAGGACGAAATCCCCTTAACGCTGATCAACCAGCAGTATTACGGATTGCTGCCAATTCCGCAGGATCAAAAGGCCGGTGAATATGAAATCACTATCAGCGGCAGCGGAAGCAGCGGGAGCAACGAAAACCTGCTTCACAAGGAGCTGGTTACGGTACCCGCTGCCAGCCATAAGAGCAAAACCCTTACAAATGCCGAGGCGGAGCTTTTAAAGGTTCGCTCTCCTGTCGATCCCTATTTGCTTTCTCTAGCGGATAATCACACAGCTATCTCGGCAGCGGAAAAGCTATGGTTCGGAAGCTTCGTCTACCCTATCGCCCGTCCGCTCAGCTTTGCGTATGGCCAGAGCTTAAATGGAAAGGACTTTTCCTATCAGCCCTTCTATCAGCTCTATGCTTTTTCAGAGCCAACAGACGTCATTGCCGCCGCCAACGGAATTGTTCGATTGGCAGTGGAAAATCCAGAAAACGGCTACACTGTCCTGCTTGACCATGGATTAGGCGTATTCAGCGTATACTCCGGTTTGGCGGAAATTCAGACCAGCGCCGGCAGCTACCTCTTCTCCAAGCAAAAGCTAGGAACCTGCGTCAAAAGTGATAAGGTAAAGAAAGCTTACTTTACCTACGGAATCATCGTCAATGGCTACTATATAAATCCTTCCGTATTTTTCACAAGAGATCCCGTTTTTCTTTATAAATAAATGAGCCGCTGCTCCATTGCTCTTTGCTTCACCGTTTGCGCGGCAATCTGCCGCTTGATTTTTGCTCTGCCTTCGGGCTTCCAATATATTCAGCTCTTGGCAGAAAAGCAACGCCGGCCTTAGCCATATTTTCACCCCCTCTCTCCAGCAAAAGAAATAAAACACGAAATCACACAACCATAACAGATATAAAAAATTCAGTAACCAACTAGTTAATAAGGAGGATTCTCAATGAAAAATCAGTTCACCAAAAAGGAGCTCAGCTGGATTGCCTATGACTGGGCAAACTCCGCCTATTCCATGGCGGTCACATCCACTATTTTGCCGATTTTTTACACCAATGTTGCCGCCAAAAGCTTATCAGCTGCCGAAAAGCAATACTATTGGGGCATCTCCAATACCACGGCTACTGTTCTGGTTGCTCTGATGGCCCCAATCCTTGGCACCATCGCGGATTATAAGGGCTTCAAAAAGAGGTTTTTTTCTGTCTTTCTGGCAATCGGTTTGCTTTCCACAGCGGCTTTATCCCTAGTCCGCGAAAACGGCTATCTCTTTTGTCTGGTGACCTATGTGCTTTCTGTCGTCGGATTTACCGGCGCCAATATATTCTATGACTCCTTCCTTACAGATACAACGAGCGAGGAACGCTACGATAAGGTATCGACCTATGGATACGCCTTTGGCTATATTGGCAGCTGTATTCCTTTTATTATCTGCATTGCCCTCATTATGAAGGCAGAGGCTGTCGGACTGTCAACTCTGCTTGCCACGCAGATTTCCTTTCTGATTACTGCCGCTTGGTGGCTTATTTTCTCATTCCCTATTCTGAAAAACGTAGAGCAGAAATATTATGTCGAGCGCGAAAAAAATCCGGTACGGTCTGCGCTGCGGCGTCTGGCAGGCACCTTAAAAAAGATCCATCACTACCGGAATGTCGTCTTGTTTTTAATCGCCTATTTCTTTTATATTGACGGCGTACATACCATCATCAGTATGGCAACGGTTTATGCCAGTGGCATCGGTATTTCCAGTAATACTCTGATGGTCGCTCTTTTGGTCGTTCAGGTCATCGCCTTTCCGGCAGCCATTATTTTTGGTCATGTCATCAATAAATTTTCTGCTAAGGTGCTTTTGACCGTTGCCATCTCGGTTTATATCATAATTACCTATATCGGCTACCGAATGACCAGTCCGGCTCATTTTTGGATTTTAGCAGTGCTGGTTGCTACGCAGCAGGGCGGAATTCAAGCAATTTCTCGCTCCACTTTTGGCAAATTGATTCCAAAAGAAAACTCCGCCGAATTCTTCGGATTTTTCAGTATTTTCGGCAAGTTCTCCGCAGCACTGGGGCCGATGATTGTAGGCGGCGTCGGGTATCTGACCAATAATACCAGACTTGGCGTACTTAGTTTAGTTCCTCTGTTTATTCTTGGTTTATTCTTCCTATTTAAAGTAGACTTTACTGCCAGACCGGAGGCTCTAAAGGAAAAATAAAAGCGACAAAACAAAAAAGCGCCAAGGGCTGCTCCAAAGTATCGGGAGCAGCCCTTAATTTGTTGACATTCAGCGCTTTCTTCTAATAATTTTAAAATCCTAAAACTTTTTCCGAAGCAATTCCAGCTTTACAGAGTAGCCTTTTCCAAGACCGACGCTCTGGATTCCTTAGAAGCCTTTTTCCGAAATAATTCCGGCTTTGCAGAGCAGACTTTCCCAGATCAACCCCCAATTTGCAGAATCGCTTTTTTACCAGACTGGAATTGAAGAACCCTTGCTGTCCTCGGCGATTACTTTTTTTGTTTCATCGGTATAGTAAATCGCTATGATTTTTTGGAATTCCTCTCTGTCCTTATCCTCACTTCTAGCTGCAATAACATTGACATAAAGGCTTCCGCTGTTTTGATAGTCCTCCAGCACCAATGCGTCCTGTGTCGGCACATAGCCGGCTGTTGTTGCTACGCCGGAGTTAATAACAGCGATTTGCACCTCATCCAATGCCGGTGGAATATTGGTCGCCGCAAGCTCAATAATCTCAAGATTTTTGGGATTTTCAACGATATCCTTAATGGCGGGCAGCTTGCCTGCTGCCTCATCTACCTTAATTAAGCCTGCCTGCTGCAAAAGAATCAAGGCTCTGCCGCCATTGGTAACATCCTCCGGAATCGCAACCTGCGCTCCGTCCTCTACCTGATCAATTGAGGTAAGCTTCTTGGAATAAATCCCCAGCGGCGCAACCACAGTATCGGCAATGGCTTCAATCTTATAGCCCAGCTCCTCTACCTCCTTTTGCAGATAAAAATGATGCTGAAAAGCATTCAAATCTAGCTCTCCGTCATTTAACGCCGCATTTGGCAAATTATAGGCATCAAAGTAAATCAATTCAATATTGATATTTTCCTTGATCGCTTCCTCCTTGATATAATTCCAAACCTTACTGTCCGTTCCAGTCAAGCCGACCTTTATCGTTACTGGCTCTGCCTTCATTTCCGTTGGTGTAGCCGCCGCGACCTGCTCGGCACTTGCCGCTTCAGCTTTGCTTTCTGTCTGCGCTGTCGTTGTGCTTGCTGCTTCGGGTTTCTGCGCGCTTTCTCCAGCGCAGGCGGCAAGAGATACCAATGCTGCGATTGTCAATGCTAAAATTCTTTTTTTCATAGTATTTTTTTCCTTTCATTTAAGCCTTTTGTATATTACTTTGCTTGGTTGCTTCTGTTTTGAACCTTTCCTATCGGCCCTGTTTTAAAAGCAGCTCCTTCGAGAATCAAGACTTTCTTCATCCTCCGCTTTCCTCGCCGCTCAATGTTGCTCTGCTCTTATAAAGCCCTGCCCTTGCCTCTTCGGATAATGTCCTCATCCTCAAAGCACGGGCCGCTTCCGCGAGCCTTGACCTGATTCGATTCTCCTACAAGCCAAGCCATTTTTCTTTCCTCCCTATAATATTATTTTCCGCTCAAAGTATCAGTGCTTCGCTCTCTGAGCAATTTTATTTCCTAAGCTTTGAATCAGCGTGACAAAAGCTAATATTGTCAGCACAGATACAAAAGAAATATCATAAAACCTTCTTTGATGGCCATATCGAAGCACAAATGCTCCGATTCCTCCACCGCCTACCGCGCCGCCCATGGTCGTAAGCCCCAATAGGCTGATCGCAGTAATCGTAATTGATCGGGTAAGTGCCGGTATACTTTCTCTGATATAAACCCGAAAAATAATCTCAATCGGGGAAAGCCCCATTGACTGCGCCGCCTCAATGATCCCTTTATCCACATCCGACAAGGCCGCGTCCACCTGCCGGACAAAAAAAGGTGTCGCTCCGATAATCAGTGGAAAAATCGCTCCCCTTGCTCCGATAAAGGTTCCCATTATGATTCGAGTAATCGGAATCAGCAGCGAAATAAGAATAACAAAGGGAATTGCTCGAAAAATATTAACAACGCTATCAACCGAGCGGTATATCCATTTATTTTCTAGGATATTCCCTTCTCTGGTGACCACCAGCGTCGTTCCGATAATCAGCCCAAGAATCAGCATAAAAACTCCCGAAACCAACATCATCAGAATCGTTTCCTGTAGACTGGCTATAAATTCCAGTCGGTACTCCATGAAATTAGGCAAATATTTTTGTAAAATCTCGCTCATTTTAATACCTCCACCTGAAGCCCTCTTTCCTTAAACTCGCGAATGGAAGCTTCTCTTGCATTTTTATCTCCGGTTATTGCCAAAATCAATGTGCCCAGCACCCTTTCCTGAATCAGATCCATATCGGCAAATACAATGTTAAAGCCTGTGTTGTACTTTTTGCCGACCTCATAAATTACCGCTTCTCTAGTGCTGGCGCCGATAAATTTCAGTTTCAGCAGCGCTTGCTCCTGCTCAGCTTTGACTAGGGAATCTCCGCTATTTAGCAGCTGTTCAATATGCTCCTCATGGGTAACGGAGCGAATAAATTTTTTGGCAATTTCTGATTTTGGTTCTGCAAAAAGCTCAAATACTGTTCCTACTTCCGCCACATTG
Organism: Eubacteriales bacterium; assembly: GCA_041844915.1. Taxonomy (GTDB): domain Bacteria; phylum Bacillota; class Clostridia; order Lachnospirales; family Vallitaleaceae; genus W11650. The sequence continues at coordinate 51,540 of JBGZBY010000044.1, read as the reverse complement.
CCGTTTTCCATAACTGCCACCCGATCGCAGATTGATTTAATTACATACATTTCATGCGTGATAATAATAATCGTAATCCCCAAGGTCTTATTCAGCTTTTTCAGCAGGGTCAGAATCTGGTTCGTGGTCTGCGGATCCAGTGCCGATGTCGCCTCGTCGCACAGCAATACATTCGGATTATTGGCCAGCGCTCTGGCAATTGCCACTCTCTGCTTCTGCCCGCCGGAAAGCTGTGAGGGATACTCGCCCTTCTTTTCCGCTATACCGACCAGCGCAAGCAGCTCGGCCACTCTTTCTTCTATATATTTTTTATCATGACCCTGCCCCGCTAAATTAAAGGCGATGTTTTGCTCCACCGTCAAAGAGCTGAGCAGATTGAACTGCTGAAAAATCATTCCAATCTTTTTTCTTTCTCGGCGAAGCTCCTTTGCCTTCAGCCTTGTCAGATCCTTTCCATCCAGCAGGATTTGGCCCTGCGTTGGCTTTTCCAGCAAATTGATGCAGCGAACTAAAGTCGATTTCCCCGCTCCGCTGTAGCCGATCACTCCAAAAATTTCACCGTCACAAATAGTGAGATCGACATTTCGGACGGCATGAATCTGCCTTTTTTCATCTGAAAAGATTTTGCTTAAATTTTTGATTTCTATCATTTTCATCTCCATTTCTGCCTTCGACCATCGGCTGTGGCTTGGACATCTCTACTGTTTTCCTTGATTTTCCACTCTTTCTCTATGCTCCGCCTTAATCCTCGCCAGCAGCTCGCCGTCCAGCAGCAGCTCCAGTGCCGTATGCGCCAAAACCTTCGCCCCCAATCGAATGGATTCCAAGCCTTTTTCGCTCTTGCAGGCCTCTCTGAACTCAATGCTGTGTCCAGCGATATACTCGTCGGAGATATTGATTACCGGCTGAATTACCGGAACCACCTGACTGATATTACCGACATCACTGGAGCCTTTGGACAGCAGGCTTTCTCTCTCCGTGATCTCCTCTCCGTAAGACTTTAACACCCTTTCATAAACATCGTCAAACAGGGGAGTAACCACTGTATTATCTACGCTGTTTTGAAACAATCCAACCTTATACTCCGCACCGGTAGCAAGAGCAGCCCCCTTGACAATATTATTGAACTTCTCCTGAACCTCATCTAAGGTTTGCCGGTACTGCGCCCGCAAATAAAATCTGGCAGAGGCATAATCTGGTACTACATTCGGAGCAAGTCCTCCATTTGTGATAATCCCATGGATTCTCACATCAGAGGGAAGATGCTGTCTTAGCGCATTTGCACTGTTATACACCTGAATCAGCGAATCCAAAGCGTTGACTCCTTTTTCCGGACTGGAGGAAGCATGCGCCGATTTCCCGAAAAATTCAACATCGATCGGGTTGACCGCCAAGCTCTCGCCTGTTCTGTGGTGCTTATGACCCGGATGCGCTCCCAGAGAAAAATCAACATCCCGAAAAAATCCCTCTCTGACAAAGCTCCCCTTTGCGCTTCCATTCTCTCCGCCTTCCTCGCCCGGCGTCCCATATACTCTGATTTCACCGCCGACTTCGTCGATAACTGATTTTAACGCCGTTGCCGCCAAGGATGAAGTCGTTCCAAAGAGATTGTGTCCGCAGGCATGCCCGATTCCGCCCAAGGCATCATATTCCGCATAAAATACCACCACCGGTCCGGGCTTTTGGGCGCGATACCTAGCGTCAAAGCCAGTACGATGTCCCGCCACATCTACCTTGACCTCAAAGCCCTCCGCCCTCAGCTGCTCCGACAGCCGCTCACAGGCAAAAAATTCATAGTTGCTGACCTCCGGTCTTTCATGAATTTCCAATGCGATTTGCTTATAGACCTCAATTTTTTCTTCTACCGTTTTGTCAATTCTGTTTTTTTCCAAGCTCATTTTTTCCCTCCTGATTCTATCCAATCCTATCTGATTTTACTGCTTTTGTTTTTTCCCTAAGTTGAAGTTAAGGCTTGCCTGCCTCTCGGCTCGGTCGCTTGGCCGAGCTCTCTCTTATCTAAGCCGCCCGCTTCGCTGGCGCTTATGGCATTCGCTTCGCTTTGCTCCTTCCACCACAAGTCGGCCAAATGACCTCCCCTCTCGGCAGGCTTGCCTGCCTTTCGGCTCGGTCGCTTGGCCGAGCTCTCTCTTATCTAAGCCGCCCGCTTCGCTGGCGCTTATGGCATTCGCTTCGCTTTGCTCCGCTCATGCCACAAGTCGGCCAAATGACCTCCCCTCTCGGCAGGCTTGCCTGCCTTTCGGCTCGGTCGCTTGGCCGAGCTTACATAACAAAAAAGCTAATCATCCGCAAAGGACGATTAGCTCGTGATACCACCTTAATTCATATCAACCTCACGGTTGATACCTCTTCGAGTACAAACATACTCTATCGCTTTAACGGGCGAGTCCCGGCATACCCTACCTATCGGATATGCAACTCAAAGGCCATCTTCGTTCTTTTATCTCGGTTCTGCTTTCACCAAGCGCAGACTCTCTGTTACCGCCTTCAAAGAATTACTATTCTTATCATCGTTTTTGACATATTTTGTTTGCTGTTTGTAATGGTCTGAATTATACTGAAAAAAAATCAATCTGTCAATAGCTTTTTTTAGAAAAAAGAAGTTATTTTTTTGTCGAAAGAAAATCGAGATTTTCTTTTTTATTTCTCCTATTTCAACTGAATTTTCAGCATTTTAACAGGCGACAGACCTCCATGCAATCCTCTCCAAAAAGTCAAATCCCTTGAATTTCCTGTCGTCAGGCTTTGCCCTCTATATGACGTCAATTTTTTTCGTTGCCAGGTTTTGGCGTTTATGATATGATATTCAGGATATATAAAAAAACTAAATCAGAATTTACCAAGGGCTTAAAAGCATGCGTCCAGTCTATGATTTGAGCCTTTTTCTGTTAAGGAGGAAATTATGAAGCTGGAAAAATTAGTCGGCGATCGTTTTAAGGAAAGGCCGGCAGACTGTGTAATTGACAGCCATGCCATTATGATTAAGGGCGGATATATCAAATATGTTGCAAACGGTATTTATTCCTCGTATTTGCCGCTTAAAAGAATTACCCGCAAAATCGAACAAATCATCCGAGAGGAGATGGAACGAATCGACGGTCAAGAGGTTTTATTTCCGGTAGCGCTTCCCGCCTCCTTATGGGAAGAATCCGGCCGATATGAGAGCGTCGGTGAAGAATTGCTGCGCTTTACCGATCGAAATCATTCCAAGCTGGTACTCGGCATGACTCACGAGGAAGCGGCGGTTCATTTGGTGCGGGATTATGCGCAGAGCTACGCCAAATACCCTTTTATGATCTTTCAAATCCAGACAAAATTTCGGGATGAAGCCCGCCCCAGAGCCGGCCTAATTCGGGTACGGGAATTTACTATGAAGGACGCTTATTCTTTTCATACCACACAGGAGGACCTAGAGCAATATTATCAAAAATGTCATCATGCCTATGAGCGCATTTTTGCCAGAGTCGGCATTCCGGAGGTCGTGTCGGTCGCTTCTGACTCCGGTATGATGGGCGGCAGCATTTCTCATGAATTTATGCTGCTCACTCCTGTCGGCGAGGACTCTGTCGTCCTTTGTGAGGAGTGCGATTTTCGTGCCAATATGGAAGCTGCCGAAAATATCTCGGATATAGCAGGAGAAAGCAATCCTCTGCCACTAGAACAGGTATATACCCCCAATGTCCATACGATAGAGGATGTCTGCCGCTTTCTTAACGAAGCATCCTGCAATTCCTGCAAGGCTGTCGTCTATCAGCAGACTTCCGACGACAGCTATGTGGTTGTTTTTATCCGCGGCGATCTGGAAATCAGTGAAACCAAGCTGGTCAATTACTTGGGCACGCCTCTGTATCCGGCGGTCATCACGGAGGATTGCGGTCTAAATGCCGGCTTTATCGGTCCGGTGGGGCTTTCAGCCAAGGAGAGCCTTACGATTTTATATGACAATTCCCTATCCGGCAGAAACAATCTGCTCTGTGGCGCCAACCAAGCGCAGTACCATTACAAAGGGCTGGACATGCAAAGAGATGTGCCCGACGCGCAATATCATGATTTTGCCAAAATTCAAAGCGGAGGCATTTGCCCAAAATGCGGGAAAAAGGCAATCCAGGTTTCTCGCGGAATTGAGGTAGGAAATATTTTTCAGCTGGGAAATAAGTACACAAGATCCATGAATATGACCTATACCGATAAGGACGGAGATCTGCAAACTCCTATCATGGGCTGCTACGGGATTGGCGTTGGCCGCCTTGCCGCCGCTGTCTGCGAAGCTCGTCATGACGAGCATGGCCCTATCTGGCCCAAGGCAATCGCTCCATGGCAGGTTCATCTATGCGCCGTCCGAGCTGATCACGCCGAGGTCAAAAACTTCGCTGATAAGCTCTATGAGGAATGGCAAAACGACGGTATTGAAATAATCTATGACGATCGCCTAGTCAGCGCCGGCGTGATGTTTGCCGACGCCGATCTGCTGGGCGTACCGCTTCGAGTGATTGTCAGTCCGCGTAATTTGGCGCAGGGTATCATTGAGATCAGCTCCCGTGATAAAACGATAAAAGCTGAAATTCCCATGGATCGTGTATTGCAGGAAATCAAATCATTTCTTTAAGCCATTTCCTCTTCTGCAACAACGCCAAAGGCATCGAGAGCCTCCTGCTTTTAACCGCCCCTCGGTTTTATTTTTTGTATCCGAATCCTCTATTTTCGGTACTTCCTTACGCCTTTGCTTCAAACGCGTTGCTAAAGGGAAGGACAGCGAAAGCAAAAAATCGTTCCGTCCTCGGCGCCTTTTTAAGCCTTCGCTTCAAAAGCATTGCAGAAGGAAAACATCGCAAAAGAACAGCGGAAAAAGAGAAAAGCTCCGCCGGCCGGAAGCTCTCACCATATATTCTCTCGCACCAAAGGCATACTCATGCAGCGCGGGCCGCCTCTGCCCCGCGAAAGCTCCGAGCTGGTCATTTCCAGCACCTTTATTCCCTTTTCTCTAAAAATCTCATTCGTCACATAATTCCGGTCATACACAATTACTTTGCCCGGCTCAATGCATAAGGTATTGGAGCCGTCATTCCACTGCTCCCTCTCGGACGCAATCATATCCTTCCCCCCGCATTGAATCAGTTCCACACTATCCAGCTGCAAATGCTGCGCCAATGCACTTTCCAGCGTTGTGCTCATTTCCCTGACCCGCAAATTTCCCAAGCCTTCTCCCTTCCGTATCTCAAAGATCCGAAGGGTTCCCAAAATCCCGGGATGAATGGTAAACTTATCATAATCGACCTGCGTGCAGACCGTATCCAAATGCATAAACGCTCGAACTGCCGGAATCACCAACGCCAATATTGTTTCGATCTCCGAATTTTCATCAGCAAAAATATTTTGAGCCAGCTGCTCGATAGCCTCCGCCGTCGTTCTCTGGGATATGCCGACCGCCAGCACCTTATTGCTGAGATTTAGTATATCGCCGCCTTCAATGGCATATGGATACTCTCTTTTATAGTAAAACGGAAGCCTCTCCTTAAAATCCGGATGATTTTCCAAAATCAGTTTGCCAAAAAGAGTTTCTCGCCGCCGTGTCCGAGAATACATGCTGTTAAGGCTGACTCCGTTACCGATACAAGCAAAGGGATCTCTGGTAAAATAAAGGTTTGGAATTGGATCCAGCACAAACTGGCTGACTGCTTTGACTAGGCTTGCCAGCGGGCGATCCGTCTTGATGCCCAGCTCCGCTACCCGAACACCAGCCATCATCTTTAGAACCAGCTCCTTTTCATCGGCAATCTCGCTAAGATAGGAAAACAAATATTCCCTGATTTTTTCATCGCTGCCATTGCCCTCAGCAATAAATTGCCGGACAAACCAGCTTTTTTTCTCCGGTTGCGCCTTCAGAACCTCCGCTGCCAGATCTTCCAAATAGACGACCTCCACCCCTTCGGCCTTCATCATTTCCGCAAAGCAGTCATGCTCGCTCTGAGCGGTTTTCAGATACGGAATATCATCAAACAGCAGCCGTTCCAGATCTCCCGGCACCAGATGCTCCAGCTCCTTGCCGGGACGGTGAAGCAGCACCTTTTTCAGCTTCCCGATTTCACTTTTTACTTGAATCGACATAATATCCTCCTGTTCGCTTTTCTCTGCGACACCATACACTCCTTTTAGCAAAGCAGTTTCACTAAATTTAAATGCATAAAGCAGCCCATATTATACAGACTGCTCTATTGTAGCATATTTTTTTATTTTTGAACAGAGGTTTTTACTTAAAGATTCGCGTCCACACTGCATATCACCGCCCGGTTTTTTCCTTGCTTTTTCGCCGCATATAGGGATTGGCAAGTCTCATTATCTCCGACTTTCGGCTCGGCTCCAGTCTTTCGGCTATCGCCACCCCGATGCTGACCGTCAAGATACCGCCTTCGGCTTCTCTGTTTTCAATATTCAAAGAGTAGATTTCTCTGCAAATCGCCTCCGCCAGCTCCTTGCTCTTCCAAAGCCTCTTTTTTCGCCTTGCTCTTGCTTTTCACACTGAAACATTCCAATGAAAATGTCGCATCGTATTCCTCCAATTTAATTTTTAAATCAAATATATCAATTTTTTGAAGTACCGTCAACCTCTATTTTTCGGATCGAGCATTTTTTTCCTGTGCCGCCGAGTGCAATAGTAAAAACCCCTGAAGGCTTTTCCTCCAAGGGTTTTTTGGCTTTTGAGTCCAGCGGTATTCTCCGCGGATCTGTTATTTTTCTCCTTCCGGCTTAATCACCTGAATTCCCAGCTCTCTCAGCTGCTTTTCTTCGACAATATTCGGCGCGTCCGACATCGGATCAGAAGCGTCCTTGACCTTCGGAAACGCAATAACCTCCCTAATCGAATCCGCCTTGGCCATCAGCATAACCATACGGTCAAGCCCGAACGCCAGACCGCCATGTGGCGGCACGCCATATTGAAAAGCGTCCAGCAAAAAGCCAAAGCGCTCATAGGCCTCCTCTTTGGAAAAGCCCAAAGCTTCAAACATTTTTTCCTGTAAATGGCGATGATAAATTCTAAGGCTGCCGCCGCCCAATTCATTGCCGTTTAAGCAAATATCATAAGCCACTGCTCTAACCTTGCCGGGATCGGTATCCAGCAGCGGGATATCCTCCTCCATCGGCGTGGTAAAGGGATGATGTTTCGCCATATAGCGTCCCTGCTCCTCACTCCATTCCAACAGCGGGAATTCCGTAACCCAAACAAAGTCGTAAACATTTTTATCCAAATAGTTCAATCTGCGGGCAATCTCCAAACGCAGCTCGCCCAAAACCTTAAATACAACTTCCTCTTTATCGGCAACCGCCAAAATCAAATCGCCGTCCTCTGCCTCCGTCAGCTGCAAGAGCTTTTGAATCTCTGTTTCTGTTAAAAATTTAGCAAACGAAGATTTTACCTCTCCGTCCTTGACCGCCAAATATGCCATTCCCTTGGCGCCATGATATTTACAAAGCTCGGTCAAGGCATCAATTTGCTTTCTCGGCAGCTCCGCCATTCCCTTGGCATTGATGGCGCGCACACTTCCGCCGCTCTTTATCGTATCCGCAAAAACAGAAAAGCCACAGCCTGCCGCCAGCTCCGCCAAATCCTTCAACTCCAGCCCAAAGCGCATATCCGGCTTATCCGAGCCGAAACGCTCCATTGCCTCTTTATAGGTAATCCGCTTAAAGGGAAGAGAAAGCTCCATATCCATGACCTGCTTAAAGATATATTGCAGCAGGCGCTCGTTTAAATCCAGAATATCCTCTTGGTTTACAAAGCTAAGCTCCATATCAATCTGCGTAAACTCCGGCTGCCTGTCCGCCCGCAAATCCTCATCCCGAAAGCACTTGGCGATCTGCATATAGCGATCATATCCAGAAAGCATCAAAAGCTGCTTAAAAATTTGTGGCGACTGCGGCAGCGCATAAAACATCCCCTGATTGATGCGGCTCGGCACCAGATAATCTCTGGCTCCCTCCGGTGTAGAGCGGGTCAACATTGGTGTTTCAATCTCCAAAAATCCTTCTTTGTCTAAAAATTGCCGAGCTGCGGTCGTTACCTTATGCCGCAAAATCAGATTTTTTTGTAATACTGGACGACGCAAGTCCAAATAGCGGTATTTCAGGCGCAGATCTTCTTTGGCATTGACATCGTCTTCAATATGAAATGGTGGCGTTTCCGCATGATTTAATATCCGCAAGGCCGTCGCTCGAATCTCAATCTCTCCGGTTTTTAGATTCGGATTAACTCCTCCGTCGCCGCGACGCTGCACCACGCCCTCCACCGCCACGACAAATTCCGCCCGCAGTCTTTCGCCTTTTGCAAAATCCTCCGGTCCCAGCACAGGCTCGTCCAAAAACACCTGAATCAGACCGCTTCGATCTCGGATATCAAGAAAAATCACACTTCCCAGATTGCGGCGCTTTTGCACCCAGCCCATAACCGTCACTTTCTCATTTGCATTGCTCATGCTTAGCTCTGCGGCATAATGCGTTCTTTTCATGCCTGCCATTGATTCATTCATTTCAGCTCCTCACTTTCCGCTATTAATTATTTTTTTCTATCAACGCGTTGTTTTCCATATTTCTCGCTTTATATTTCTGCTTTCTCCGTCCTTCGAAATTGCCTTTATTTTATCCAAACAGTTATAAATATTTTCGGCATTTTCTTTAAATTTCTTTTAGCCTTTCCCTTTTCGACCGCCATTCCCTCTGCTCACTTCTCAGGGAAAATTCCAAACTCCTTCTTGGGCATATTCTTTTCCAAAATAAAAAAGAACGTTTCAAAGCCGCTAATCAGCAGCATATCCGCTTATCTTCCCTTTTCTTATAAGTTCTGGACAAAGTCTTGGAGATACCGTCTTTCAGCGGAAGACGACTTCCCAACTCGAAAGCCCCTCTAAAGCCACTAATTAGCAGCATATTTTCTTATTGCCCTTCTTTCATAGGCTCCGGAAAAAGCTTTTATTGGAAATGCCTTTCTTTGGAAATATAAACCTCCAGCTCGGCAAGCGCAATCGTCTGCTCCTCACCGCTTTCCATATTTTTTAATTTAATCCGTCCGCTTTCTATCTCAGCCTCTCCTAAGACGAAGGCATACCGAGCGCCTATTTTATTGGCGTATTTCATCTGGGCTTTTACTGAACGGGCGTTTAAATCTAAAACTGCGGAAATATGCTTCTCTCTAAACTGGCTAACCAGACGAACCGCCTCCTTTTTCGCCGGCTCGCCCATATAGCCGATAAACAGATCGCATGCCGGAGCCTTCTCCTCCAGCTTCCGCTCTGCCTCCATAGTCATCAGCAGGCGTTCAATTCCTACTCCAAAGCCAACTGCTGGTGTTGCCGCTCCGCCGATTTCCTCAACCAGTCGGTCGTATCTGCCACCGCCGCAAATCGTGGACTGCGCTCCAATATCCTCCGACACAAATTCAAAAACGGTTCCCGTATAGTAATCCAATCCCCGCACAATCGAAGAATCAACCACAAAAGGCACCTCCAGCGCCTGCAAAAGCTCCCTGACCTCGGCAAAATGAGCTGCATCCTTTTCCACCAGATAATCCAGCATTTTCGGTGCATCCTTGACAACAGCCTTGCAGTTCTCTACCTTACAGTCCAGCACCCGCAAAGGATTTTTCTCCATTCTCTCCCGACAGGTCGGACAAAGCTCATCCTGTCGGCCATGCAGAAAGTACAAAAGCTCCTTTTTATAAGCGGAGGCCGATTCCGAGCCTCCCAAGCTGTTGATATGCAAAACCACCTTTTCCAAGCCGACCCTTTGCAACAGCCGATAGCCCAAGGCAATCACCTCGGCATCCGCCAGCGGCTGTTCGGAGCCAAGCAGCTCTACCCCAAATTGATGAAATTGTCTTAATCTGCCGGCCTGCGGCTTTTCATAGCGAAACGCCGGCGTAATATAAAACAGCTTCGTTGGTTGTACCTCGGCATACAGCTTATTTTCCAGGTACGCCCGCACTGCTCCGGCAGTTCCCTCCGGCTTTAGAGTGATGGATCTCCCCTTTTTGTCCTCAAAGGTATACATTTCTTTCTGCACAACGTCCGTCCCCTCGCCCATTCCGCGGGCAAAAAGCTCAGTATGCTCAAATACCGGCGTGCGAATCTCAAAATAACCGTAATCTGCGCATAACCGGCGAATCGTATTTTCCAGCTCTACAGTCCGAATCAGCTTCTCGCCGTAGAGATCATAAGTTCCTCTGGGTGCATTTGTCAACATTTTCTTTCCTCTTTTCTATTTTTATTTCTCTTTTTACAGCTTTGTCTGCAAATTTCTAAAATTTTCTTTCCAACCAGTTTGTCTTTTTAATCTTCGCGACGACGATTTGCCAATAAAATCAGCCGCAACAGGTTGGCAATTGCTACTGCTGCCGAAGCGACATAGGTCATAGCTGCCGCTGTCAACACCTTTTTCGCTCCGCCGATTTCCTGCGAATTCAATATATTTTCCTCCCGAATACAGGCAATCGCCCTAGTGGACGCATTGATCTCTACCGGCAGGGTAATTAAATAAAAAAACACCGCCAGCGCGAAGAGAATAATTCCCATCTGTATCAAAAAGGAAATGTTAAACATCAACCCAAAAATCGCCATCGGCATACCCAGATTGGATCCAATCCCAGCTACCGGATAAAAAAAGCTCCGAAATACCAAAGGCTTGTAGCCTTGGGCATGCTGAAGCGCATGACCGGTTTCATGTGCCGCCACGCCAATCGCCGCTAAAGATCGAGAAGCAAAAACGCCCTCCGACAGACGCACTACTTTAGTGGAAGGGTCATAATGGTCGGTCAACTGACCGCTGACGGATTCCACGCGCACATCGTAAATGCCGTTTCTAGCTAGGATTAAGCGTGCCGCATCGGCTCCGGTCATGCCGGAGGCACTGCTAACCTGAGAATACTTGCGATATGTCGATTGTACGGCAAACTGAGCGATCATCGCCAAAAGCATCGCCGGCAATACCAGCATAAGATAATAGGAGTCAATATAAAATCCATAGCCTGGATACATTTTTTATTTCCTTTCTTTATTCATTGCACTATTTATAAATCAACTTTTAGTATACCACATTTTACCGGAAAATGCAAAGAAATCAACCGCTTCTTCCATTTATCCTCTCTGCTTATCCGTTAAAGTTGCCCCTATATCAATCTCCGGAAGCGTCGGAGCTTATCTGGGAAATTTAGCCCCTCTGCCTTCCCTTGTCCTTGCCAGTCGAAGACAGATTTCTCCAACCACAATCCCGACCAGCATTCCAAAGGCTACATCGGACGGATAATGAACTCCGACATAGAGTCTGGAAAGCGCCATCAGTACTGCCAGAAAAAGAAGCGGCAAGCCATATTGAAGCGGCAGCAACCGGAACAATACATAGCCCACCGCCAAAGAGGTAGAGCTATGGCCGGAGGGAAAGGAAAAGCTGCCTCCCGGATCAACCAGCGCTTCCAGCCCCCGCACCGCTAAAAACGGCCGGATTCTGCCGACCAGCGGCTTGATTACGATATCCGTCACCACAAATGCTGCAAGCAAAGCTGCTGCCGCTGTAAGAGCCTTCCGTCGGCTGAAGAAAAAAAGCAGCAGCAAAAGAGCAATCCAAAGCTCCCCATGATTCCCCAATCCGGTATAAAAGCAAAAAAACTCATTCAACTCCCTTATTCTGAGATTTTCCTGTATCCACAGTAGCAGCTCCGCATCCGCCCGCCATAGGCTTATCAGCAGCGCCGGCATTTGACCGCCTCCAAGCTTTTTACAAATTCCGGAAAATCCTGCAAAATATTGACCAGCTTTTTTTCCTGATTTAAAAAGCAATGCTCCGAGCGAGCTTCACAGACTGTTTTCCCTTCGGCGTTGGTCATGCAGTAACCAAGCTTTAGCCGGAAATCCATTACCTCCTCTATCCAAACCTCAATCTCCACCAAATCGGGAAAGGTTGTCGGCCTGCGATAACGGCATTCTACCTTTACGACCGGAAAGGAAAAGCCCTCCTGCTCTATCTTTTCCACCGCCCAGCCAATCTCCTTAAAAAAATGAATCCTCGCCTCCTCCATCCAGCGGATATAATTGGAATGATGCGTAATTCCCATCTTATCGGTTTCGTAATACTGCACCGCGTGCGAATAAATGATCCTGTCCATTTCCCTTTTCCTTCCATGCCTCGGCATCCGCCGTCAGCGGCGTCGCCATTTAAAGCATTATTTTATTTTTTATTCTTCTATCCATTATACAAAAAATCTATTGCTCCGCAGGAAAATAAGCCTCCAAAGCAATAGACCTTTTTTTATGGGATACATCGCCTACATCGGACGATACTGCTTTAATACTTCTTTGATCTCATTGACGGACAAAACCTTTCCAGTCGAGATAACTGTTCCGTCTATCACCAGCGCCGGAATGGAAAATATGCCATAGCTCACGATTTCATCCAAATCCGTCACATGGCGAACCTCTTCGGAAATATTTAATTCCTGTACCGCTTTTTTGGTATTGTTTTCCATTTCATTGCATTTAACGCAGCCCAAGCCCAAAATTATGATCTCTTTCTTCTTTCCCTCACTCTGTGACGCCTGATTTCCTGCCTGCAATTTTTCAGCAGTATTCTCTTTCTTTTTAGCAAAAAACATAATATTGTGCTCCTTTTTTAACTCTGTCTGCTTTTGCTGCAATTTTTTCACAACGAAAGTCCCACTTTGATTTTTCCTTAACATATAATCCTCTAGCATTATATCCGAGTTTTCCTAAGAAGTCAATGATTATATCTATTTTTTTATATTTTTTGCTTTTTTCTCCGGCAACAAGCTCCCGCCCCCACATTCGGCGCCAACTTCCTACTCCCGAACAAAAATCTAAAAAAGCAAGGAAACAGCGCCTTACAGCTTGTACATTCCCAACATCTTATTAAATTGCGCTGTCATGTTCTCAAAATTCCTCACATCCCCTGTCAATTTTTCCAGCTGCACCATATAGCTGCTGACCTTGCTGCTGGCAGCCTTGGCCAGCTCCGCGTTCTCGCTGGAAGTATCGCTAAGCGCCTGCATCTGATCCACAATGCCGCTTAAATGCTGCGCCTGCTTCTCCATCTCCTCAGCCGATTCCGCCATCTTCACCGCAATATTATCCATCTCAAATTTTGAGCTTTCCGTATTTTGGATGGCCTCCTGAATCGTTCCCGCTCCCCTTTCCAAAATCTTATTTTGCTCATGAATATCGGCAACCATCAATTCAATATCGCTCAAAAAGCTATTAATATTTTCCTTGATCCTAGTCGCTGCCTGCTCCGAGTTCTGCGCCAGCTTGCGCACCTCCTCTGCCACAACGGCAAAGCCCTGACCCATTTCTCCCGCCCTAGCAGCCTCAATCGAAGCATTCAGCGCCAGCAAATTCGTCTGATAAGCGATTTCTGATACAAAAGAAGCAATTTCTTCGGTTTCCCTGCCCTTACTCTTTAGCTTATCGCTGTTTTCACTTAATACTTCAAACTTTGCTTGCATTACCGCCAAATTCTTGGTGGTATTGCTCAACTTGGCAAAAGAATCCGAGGTTGTCCGAATAGCCTTTTCAATTTCCACTTTATTGGTCATTTCCTTTTCCGCCAGCCGAATAATCCGAGCGGCATTATCCGACAGCACCGATACATTGCTCTGAGTAGACTCCGACTGATCCATTGCCTTCAAGTGCAACTGCTCTATAAAGCTGGCAATCTCACCGCTGGTTCCCTCCATTATTTTGGCAATTCCGATCAAATCTCCAGAAAAAGAGCCCATCTCGCCGGTCATGCTGGAAAGATCGATAAACTCCTCAGCAAAGGCCTCTTTATAGTCAACCACTGCCTGAAAAAGCTCCTCATATTCATCGGCCGATCGAATAATCCGGCTGGGCACATAATCCTTTTTTACCAGCCCTAAAATTTCTTCTTTTACCTTTGCCAGCGGCTGCGCCAAAAAAAGACTGCCGATTCCAGCATAGGCCGCCGTAAGCCCGGAAGCCAGCAAGGGATTTTTTACCAAAAAAGCGGTCGGCAAGCCAAGCGCAAGAGTAAGCAAAAGCAACTTAAGCGTTTGGTTTTTAATAAATCCCAAGGAAAGCACTTTGGAAAATGCAAAATGCGTTTCCTCCAACAGCTCATACTCAAAGCCCAGCTTTAAAACCATCTTTCCATTGCTTTTTTCCACGACCTGAATATCGACTCTTTCCTTAAAAAATTCCTTGGTACCGTCCAGCAGCCCTAGGAGATAATCATATAAATTGCGCTTGGAAATATAGGTCAAGGTCGCTTCCCGCCTGCCGACCACTTCCATATTCAAAATTGCCGGTTGCGAACCGGGAATGCGCTTGCGTACTACCTGATGAATATTATTCAGCGAGCAGAGAAAGGAGAACATATTCGCTTTTTTAAAAAAGATAGGATATATCTCATGAAAGGTTCGAATATTATCTTTTCCCAACATCTTCCAAAGATCGGCCTTATTCAGATTATAATTTTTAGCAATCACTGTCATAATATCATCCACCGTCTGATCAGGAATATCCTCAAGCGGAGAAATCGCTCTGGTCGGATCAAATGAAATACTGCGTAAGAGTTGATTGATTTCTTCTTTATTATACATCTTATGTAAAGTATTAATCCAAATACGCACAACCGTCCCTTTCATATGAATTACTCTCCCTTTCCACTATGAACACTTTATTCTACCCCAATTTTAGCATATGAGTTCAGAATGTCAATAAAAATTTTCCGGTAACTTACACCGGAAATTCTTTCTTTCGGAGAAAAATATAAAAGGCTTGCTTTCACAAAACAGGCTCGAAAGCACAAAGCTTTCAAGCCTGTTTTAAAAATTCTTTAATCCCTTGTCTTAATACTTTCTACATTGTTTTTGTCTACCAGCTGATTGTCCAAAATCACTCTTTTCTCCACTTCCTTGCCGTTTAGGTAATCATACGCCGTATTTACCATGGCCTTCCCCAAAAAGAAGGGCGGCTCTGCAATCGTTGCATTAATCTTGCCTTCCTTGATTCCTGCTAGGGTTTCATCTAAGGCGTCGCAGCCGATGGTAATGATTTCATCCTGTCTGCCCGCCGCCTGAATCGCTTCTAATGCTCCCAAAAGCATTTCATCATTGGCGGCATAAAGACCGTCAATCTTTTCATTTGCCTGTAAAATATTTTCCATAACCGCCATCCCCTGTGCTCTGTCAAAATTGGCGGTCTGGCAGGCGACAATTTTAATTTCCGGATTTTCCTTCATAATCGAGTTAAAGCCTTCCGAGCGGTTTTGCGCTACATTTGTTCCCATAATACCTTGTAGCTCCACAACATTTCCCTTATGATCTAACGCCTCGGCTAAAAATTCTCCCGCCAATTTCCCCGATTTGATAGCGTCATATCCGATATGGGCAACCACCTCTCCGCCATTGGATTCTCTATCCATGGTAAATACCGGTATCTTCGCATTGTTGCATGCCTCTACTGCCGCCACAATCGCGTCCGAATCACAAGGGTCAATGATCATAACGTCAACCTGCTTAGTGATAAGATTTTCAATATCCTTCATCTGCGTTGCCGGATCGTCCTGCGCGTCCGTAACAAAAATTTCCAAGCCTTTTTCCTCCGCCGCCTTCTTACAGCCCTCCACTACCGTTACAAAGAACGGATTGGTTTGAGTGTTCATGGATAGACCCACCTTGTATTGCTTGCTTTCCGTCTTATTTTCTGCTTTCTCTCCGCAGCCAACCATCGTCAGACCGATTATTCCTACTAAAACGAGCGCTACTAGCTTCTTCATAATGTCCCTCCTGTCATTTCTCATTTTTCAATCCTTCCGTTTCTTCGATTACCACTGTTTTCACCGAAACATCCTTTAATTTTCTGTCAATTAATACTGCCGCTAAAATTACCGCCCCCTTTACAATTTTTGTAGCATGTGGATTGACATTCATAAGCGTCAAAATGTTGTCAATAATTCCCATAATCATTGCGCCAATCACGGTTGGCAGCACAAAACCCGTTCCGCCGCTCATCGAGGTTCCTCCTAGGATAACAGCGGCTATAGCGTCCATTTCGATGCCTTCTCCATTGGTCGACTGCGCCGAACCCAATCTGGCCGTCAAAATAACACCGGTAATCGCACTCAATATTCCGCTGATGACATACACCAGCCATTCCACCTTTTTTACATTGATGCCCGATAAGCGGCTTGCTTCCCTGCCGCCGCCCAGAGCATAAACATATCTTCCAAATCGGGTGCTGGATAAAATAAAATGAGCAGCTGCATATACCAAAAATAAAATTAAAATCGGAATCGGGATTCCTCCCAGCAACTCCCCTTTTCCTATGAATTTATATACATCTGATTTGATCGGAATCGGCGAACCGTTGGTATACACCAAAATACAGCCTCTTAACAATGTCATCATGCCCAAAGTGGCAATGAAAGGCGGTATCGAAAATCGAGAAACAACCAAGCCATTAACTGCTCCGCAGATAATTCCAATCGCCACAGCAATCAGCAAGGCTAGAATAACATTGTCAGTATCCCTTAAGATACCTGCCGCGATCACTCCTGCCAGCCCAACAATCGACCCTACCGATAAATCAATTCCTCCCAAGAGAATGACAAAGGTCATACCGCAGCCCACAATTCCCGCCATAGCAATTTGCCGAATGATGTTAAAGATATTCGTTATTTTGAAAAACGCCGGTGAAGCCGCCGCTGCAACAGCCGATATAATGATTAAAATCAAAACCGAGCGGTATAAATTCACGATTTCCATTAATTTTATTTTTCTATCGTCTTTCATTTGCAATTCCTCCCGAAGCATGCGCCAATATCCGTTCTTGTGAAAAATCCTGCTTTTCCAGAAGTAAAACCGAGCGCCCCTCCTTCATTACCAAGATTCTGTCCGACATTCCAATCACCTCCGGCAAATCTCCAGAAATCAGAAGAATGCTTTTTCCCTGTTTCGTCATTTCATTCATCAAACGATATATCTCTGCCTTGGCTCCGATATCCACTCCTCTGGTCGGCTCCGCTAAAATACAAATTTTCGGATTGCTTTTAAGCACCTTGGACAGCACCACCTTCTGCTGATTGCCGCCGCTTAAATTTCCTGCTTTTTGCCCCATACCGCGGCATTTAATTGCCAGCCTTTGAATATCTTCATAAACGGATATTTTCTCCTTTTTCTTGTCTATCCTTCCAGCTTTTAAAAAATAGCCCAAACCCAAGGCAATCATCGAGCTGTTTTCCTTAATATCTCTTTCCAAAACCAGCCCCTCCTGCTTTCGATCGTCAGATACAAAAGCAATCTCATGCCGCAGCGCGTCTATGGGATTTTTAATATCCAGCTTCTTTTCTCCCAGCCATACCTCTCCTCCCATCAGCGGCTTCGCTCCATAAATCAGCTTGGCCAGTTCAATCATTCCCGCTCCCAAAAGTCCGGTAATCCCTAAAATCTCTCCTTCATGCAGCTGAAAAGAAATTTTTTTTACTCCTGCGCCCTGCAAATCCTTTACTTCAAATACAGGCCTGCGCGGTCTTATCTCCCGTTTGGGATAAAGATCTCCAATATCCTTGCCCACCATCAGCGCCACAATCTGATCATAATTGGTTTCTTTTACCGGCAAGGTCTTAATATATCTGCCATCCCGAAAAACCGTAATCCGATCCGCAATCTGAAAAATTTCATCCATTCGATGCGAAATATAAATAATGGCAATCCCCTTGGCTTTTAATTCTTGGATCAATTGAAAAAGAATTTCCGTTTCTTCATTGGTAAGCGCCGCCGTCGGCTCGTCCATAATAATGATTTTAGCGCCTATGGTCAGACATTTGGCAATTTCAATCATTTGAGCGGCCGCAACACTTAATTTCCGAATTTTTGTCTTGGGATCCATTGGCAAATTCAATTTCTTTAACTCCGCAGCTGCATTCTCATTCAGCGCTTTTTTGTCAATAATTCCCATTTTCTTTATCGGATATCTGCCCAAATACATATTTTCAGCAATCGACATATCGGGAATCATGTTAAATTCCTGATATATCATAGCAATTCCCATTTTTTCAGCATCCTTTGTGGAATTAAAATGAACCTCTTTTCCCTCCAATAAGATCTTGCCTGATGTCGGCTTTTCCGCTCCAGCAATAATTTTCATTAAGGTGGATTTTCCGGCTCCATTTTCCCCGCACAAAGCGTGAACTTCACCGGCATAAACCTCCATTCCTGCCCTGTCAAGCGCCTTCACTCCCGGAAAGACCTTGACGATATCCCTCAATTCCAGTACTTTATCCGCTCCCATTTTAATCACCTCGTGCGCTTCTCTCTTTTCTTCAGAAACGCTTGCCGCCTATAAAGCTTCCGTCATAGCCCCTTCGCCTGTCAAGCTCAATATGCGCAGCCGCAGCGCAGAATCACATTGGTATATCCGGTGTATTCTCCTGTTAAGATAATTGCCTTGGCCTGTGCTGACCTGAGCTTTAACTCACTATGATCAATGTATTCGACTTCTATCTGCTCGGGCAGCAGCGCCAATGCCCTTTGATGAATTTGCAGGCTCGCTTCTCCGTTTTTTTCCGCCTCCTTCGCAAAGGTTGCTCCTTCAATAACCATACATTTTACGATCGCCTCCAATACCTCCAAATATCTCGGCGAGTCTTTTTTCCAGCCAAGGTCAATTCTCTCTACTCCCCTCGGAATCGGCAACCCCGCATCGCCGATTACCAGCAAATCATTATGCCTTAGCTCGGCCAAGACTCTGTTTAACTGAGGATGAATAATCTCTGTTTTCAGCATTTCCTACTCCTTTCAAGAATTTCATTTTTAAAACCATTGCCTAAAGCCCGCCGTCGCGCTATTTCCATCTAGGACAAAATTTCCCGCACGACATGACATCTACTTTTGACTGCCATTTTTTAAAAACTCATCAATCTCTTCCCGCAGCGGCATGGAAACCGCCGTTCCCAGCTTCTGCACAGACAAAGCCGCAGCCGCACAGGCAAACTGCACGGCGGAGCAAAGCTTCTTTCCCTCCGCCAAAGCCACAACAAAAGCCCCGTTAAAGGCATCTCCGGCTCCGGTGGTATCTATGGCCTGAACCGAATATGCCGGTATCATTTTTTCTTCTTCTCCGCTCTTGCAGTAAGCGCCTCTTTCTCCCAGCGTGATAACCACATTTTTAACGCCTTTTTCCATAAACCATTCCGCCGCCGCCTTCGCTCCCGCTTCATCTCTAACCGAAATGCCGCTTAAGATTTCAGCCTCCACTTCATTCGGTGTCAAATAATCAATTCTCTGATACAGAGTTTCCTTGATTTCCTGTACTGGCGCAGGATTTAAAATAATCGTCGTATTTTCAGAAGCAGCCAGCTCTGTTATTTTTTCGATAGAGGATAAATTGGTTTCCAGCTGAAGCAGTAAATAATCGCTGACCCTTACCAGATCCTTTAAGGATTCCACTTCCTTCTCTGTAATACAGTCGCATGCTCCAGGCACAACCATGATCGAATTTTGACTGGTATTTTCATCCACCAAAATGAGCGCCGCCCCGCTAGGCTCCTCCTCTGAAATCAAAACTCTTGACGTATCCATGTTTAAATCCGTCATTGTCTTTAGTGCCAATTCTCCAAAGGCGTCTCTTTTGATTTTGGTAACCAGCTGCACCCTGCCTCCGGCTTTGAAAGCGGACACCCCTTGATTAAAGCCCTTTCCGCCTGCTCCCATTCGGAACATGCTGCCTTTGATTGTTTCTCCCGCCACAGGCAGATGATCGCCTCTTGCCATTAAATCAGCCACATAACTGCCAAATACCAATATTCTGGAATCCATACTTTTCCTCCTTTTCCAGCTTTCTTTATAGATATTATCTCTAAAAAATCCTTGCTTCCTACGGATAATAAAGCCTTTTTAATGTGTAAGCGCTTCCATATTTTCTCAAAAAATATCCTGTTTTAACCGTCAAACTTAACTCTCCAATTTTTCTGATCCTCTCAAAATCAACTGATAGGGTATTGTCAGTCTTTTCACCTCTCTTCTGGCCAAGGATTTTTTATCCTTTCCCAGCAGGCGAATTTTCTCCAAAAGAATATCCATAACTAAGTTTCCCTGTAGGCTAACATCTCGGTCAATAATCGACAGCGGATAGCCTATCAGCTTCAGCACTTCAATTTCATCAAAACCAACCAGCGATATCTGCCGGCCGATTTGGTATTTTGCTTCATTTAAGTAATTTAAGCAGCCCAAAGTCATCAAATTATTAGAGGTAAAAACAGCGGTCGGCGGAGTCGGCAGCGCCAATAATTTTTTGATCCCCTCATAGCCGCTTTGAATTTTAAAATCTCCTTTTATGATATAATCCCTTCCAAGCTTTAAACCATACTCCTGCAAAGCCTTTAAATAGCCGTCCAGCCGCTCCTTCCCCGGTTTTGATGTGATCGGACCGGTAATGATGCCGATTCTCTGATGTCCCGCTTTGATGAGAGCTTCTACTCCCGCATAAGCGCCGGCTAAATTATCCATAAAAACACCATCCAAATTGCTGTCCAGAAGATCACGATCCACCAATGCAACCGGAATATTTTTTTCCTCCAATTGCAGCAGCAGACGGCGGCTAATTTTATTATCCTCCGCAACCGGCGCCATGATCAAACCGCTGACTCTTTGCTGCTCGATCATATTAATCAAACGTTGTTCCTTTTCCCGCTGTTCATCACTGGTCAAAAAAATTAAATTGTAGCCGGTTCCTTGAATTCTTTCCTCCAATGCTACAATAAGCTTAGAAAAAAAAGGATTTTCAATGTCCGGAACAATCACGCCGATGTTTCCTGTTTCACTGCGGCTCAAGCTCCTGGCAATCGCACTCGGCACAAAATTATTTTCCTCCACAATTTTTAAAATTCTCTGCTTGGTTTCTGCCTTTACATAGCCGGAATTATTCAGCGCTCTGGAAACTGTCGCAATAGAAGTCCCCGCTTTTTGGGCAATATCCTGTATATTCATATTTTCTCCGCAATTTTTCTTTTTGCCATTTCCGGTTTTTCTCCGGTAAATCTCTCCGCTTCTCCTGTTGTGCTCTTTCGTGTTTCCCGCGTTTCCACATTTCTTCCAAGTAGCTTTTACAACTATAAATAAATGTAAGCGTTTACATATTTATCTTACTACTTATCTCTTTTGTTGTAAATGCTCAATTTATCCAATATAAAAATATTTTTTTATTCATTTTCTATAAAACTCATTCTTCTCTTAGGGGAAATCCCTAAATTTTTACTAAAAAATTTTAACCAAAGCATTTTTCTGATTTTTTCTCTATATTTTTCCTATCGTTCCATGCCGCTCTACGGAATAATCTTTCAGTCCTCTAAAATAAGAATTGTCTAAAGTGCGCACACCTATAAGTCGTAATTCTATCGCCGCAGAGCAATTTTCCTGTTGGGAATTAGCAGGAAAAATCTCAAAAGCTCCTCCAAAAAATAGCAAAGCAGCGCAAAATGACAGCAGGAGGATCAGCGGCAATTCGCTGATCCTCCTGCTGCGCGAGCACAGAGCCCCGTCGATCTTTCTTATACAAAGAGCTTATACACAATAAAGGCAATGCCCAAAATCAAAGTCACCAGAGGAATTTCCTTCCAACGTCCGGTCATCACTTTTAAAAGGACATACGAAACCATACCGAAAATGATGCCCTCCGAGATGGAGTAGCTAAGCGGCATCATGATCATTGCCAAAAACGCCGGAATCGCTTCGGTAAAGTCAGTCAAATCCAGCTCCCTGACCGGCTCGATCATAAACAGGCCTACCATGATCAAAGCAGGAGCCGTTGCTGCCGATGGAATCATGATGAAAAGCGGCGATAAAAACAAGGCGATTCCGAAAAGAGCTGCCGTAACCACCGAGGTTAGTCCCGTTCTGCCGCCCTCCGCTACGCCGGCAGCCGATTCCACAAAGGTCGTCACCGTAGAGGTGCCCAAAGCCGCGCCGGTCACCGTGGCAATAGCGTCCGCCAAAAGAGCCTGCTTTGCTCTCGGCACATTGCCGTCCTTATCCAGCATTTTTGCTTTGGTTGACACCCCAACTAGAGTTCCGACTGTATCAAAAATATCGACAAACAGAAAGGTCAGTACGACCACAAACATCTCACCGGTAAAAATACTTGACCAATCAAAATCAAAGAAATACGGAGCATTCGGAAGCGAAATCACCTGCTCCGGCAGCTTGGTTAGCCCCATAGGAATTCCGACAATGGTTGTTAAAATAATGGAAAAGAATAATGCACCCTTGACTTTAAGACTTAGCAAAATTCCCGTAATCAAAAGACCAATCAACGCCAAAATAGCTGCTGGCTGTGTTAAATCCCCCAATTGAAGTGGAGTCGCTCCATTGACTACAATACCGACATTGCTCAATCCAATAAAAGCGATAAACAATCCGATGCCGACTGACACCGCTTTTTTAATATTCATTGGGATTGACTTGATAATTGCTTCCCGAACATTAAACGCCGACAGCAAAAGGAAAATCAAGCCTTCAATAAATACCGCTGTTAAAGCAAATTGAAAGGATTTTTGTCTTGCCAAAACTACGGAAAAAACAAAAAAAGCATTTAATCCCATACCCGGAGCCAGCGCAAAGGGCAACTTAGCCAAAAACGCCATGACCAAGGTTCCGACCATCGCCGACAGTGCAGTCGCCGTAAAAACCTTGCCAAAATCCATGCCGGTCTGACCATCCTGAGCCAGCATCAAGGGATTTACAATCAAAATATACGCCATGGTCATAAAGGTAGTAAAGCCCGCGATTGTTTCTTGCCTTACGCTGGTTGAATTTTCCTTCAGTTTAAAATACTTCTCAAAAAATGCCGTCATTTCTAGTCCTCCTTATGCCTTAAATGACCGATGCGGGTTCTTTCGCTCCTCTAAGAAGCGCAAACCAGCTGCCACAGTCTCTCCGTTCCTCTCAGCGCGCCTCTCCTATGAACCCAAAAACAGGCTTTAAGCCCCTTTACTTCATTTTCAGCTTAAAGGCAAAAAATCCCTCAACTCCCAATAAGCCGGCCAACGAAGCAGTTTATAATTACTTAATGTATTATACCAAAAAAAACACAAAAAGCAAATGTTTTTTTTATTTTTGTTAAAAATGTTCGATTGGCTTCGGCATAAAAATATACTTATTCAGAGAAAATGTCAATAATTATCCTCTGTCGGATTGAGTTTTAAATTCGAATTGGTGCTGTTCGTCGGCGGAGTTGTAATATTGGGCGCAGTCGGATTGACCACACTACTCGACTGCTCGGTTTCCGTACTGCCAACCTTAATCAGATCCGGAAAAGCATAATTGATATTTTTCCCATTATTTTCCACGGTAATCGCCTGACTCTTGGAATAATAACCCTCCTTGCGAATACTAAGCGTATGCTCTCCGGGTGTGATTGCGGTTCTGACCGGAATCACGCCAACTCTGGCGCCGTCAATATAAAGCTCCGCCCCAATCGGCGTTTGCACCTCCAGATACTGCGGCTCTACCTTCATATCAATCTTTACCTGCATCAGCACCTGATTAACCGTTAATGTGCTCTCCCAGGGAACATAGCCCTCCTTTTCCGCCCTCAGCTTATGCTGACCGAAATCCAGCGTAACCTCGGCATTGGCCAGCGCCTGCTTTTCTTCGTCAATATATAGGGTTACTCCATCCTGAACTGTTTGGAAGGTCACCTTACCTACTTTAGGCTTAAATTCACCCAAGTCAATCACGACTTCCTTACCTTCCTCAATAAATACATCGTTGGAATACGGATTCATATTGTCTTGAGAAATAATAATCCGCTTGACTCCCGCTGAAATTTCAATCCGCATATCCTTTTCGACCGTGCGAATATCCCGATTGCCAATCTCAATCGTTCCTCCAACAAAGGAGTCCGCATTTTTCAGCAGTAAAAAGCCATGTCCGGCAGTCACCTCAATTGACCAAAGCTCTTTTTTATAGCCGCGCAAAACAAGTTCATCCGAATTGGACACCTCCGACAGTGCAATGCTTTTATCTCCCTTTAAAACCATCAGCAGGCTCGGATCAAACACATATTCGTCCGTGCCCAGCCTGACTTTGTTTTGCTCGGCGGAGATAATCAAGCCGGCAGGATTTTTCTTTTCCCATGCCTTGCCGGATATTTGCAGGGTAAATGCCGTAAAGCTTTCCGGCTCATATTTTCCCTCTATCATATAGCCCGGCCGAAGCTGCGCCGCCGTAATCGGCTCTCCATACTCGCTTTTGATATTGGTTTCTCCCTTAATTTTCAGCAAAAGCTCCTTTTTTGCCTCTAAATCATAAACCGGCAAAACGCCCTCCTCGGTAACTGGCATTCGTACCAGCGCAAAAAAGCTTTCCCCGTTTAAGCTGTCTATTTGAAAGGCCAACTCATTTTCCGATATCCCCTGCGGAATACTGTGATCCTGATTGACTTTTTTCAGAGTCTTTGTCTGTTCTCCGGAAAGCCCCCAAATAATCGCAATCGTTATAATCAAGCTGCCGATTCCAGCTCCCCCTATCATCAGCATTTTGGTAAGCAAATCTTTTTTCATAATCTCTCCTTTTGCATTTCGTACAGTTCTTGAAAATGCTCATACCAGATTTTCATTTCCCCCGTCATTTTCCATTGTGGTCGATGTCTGACATTGAGCGCGGTTTCCCTTTCCTCCTTCAGCTTTGCCAGTCTTTGGGGAAGCTCCAGAATATCCGCCGCCACCTCCGCCATATCCTCCGGAGTCGTCAGGGCATAAGCATATTCTATTCGCATCAGCTCCTGCCGATGCCCCATCCAAAGCGGAGCCAGCTCCACCGCCTGCCTGCCGTAATTTATCGCCGTCTTTAATTCTCCCCTATTATAATAATAATCTCGCAAAAAAGCAAATGTTTCCGTATTTTTTACAGGCAGATTTTCCATTTTTTGAGCAATTCCCTTTTGGAATTCCCGATCCTCATCCTCCGCTGCAAGCGCTGCAAGCGCCGCGTCCGTAAAGCCAAGTTCCGCTGCCAAGACATACCGGCCATGATAGGTCTGAAGCGACAGAAAGCCTAAAAAAAGTCCGAGCAAAAGCAAAATCCCTGCGCCCACTCTTTTTCCGTAAAAGATAATCCCCCTTTTTTTCCTCGCCCTGCCTTCCTTCAAGAAATCCCCACCGCCGGCAGCAAACTCTGGCTTCCATACATTTACCCCCAAAAATGCAAACACTGCCGGCTTATCTCCATCCGAAGCATCTGGCGCTTTTTTTTCGAGCGCATAAAAATATATCAGCCAAACCAACAAAAGGACATAGCTGAACTCAAAATCAAAGTCCAAAGCCGCATGTGCCAGCAGCGCCAGCAGCAAAACGGCAAGCTTTCTTCCTTCTTCTCTAAGCTGATTTGCCTGCCGGAGCAGCAAAGCCAAGGCTTTGCCCAAAAGCCCCAAAAACAGTGCAAGACTGACGATTCCCCCATCCAAGGCAATCTGCAAGGGAAAGCTGTGAATGTATTTTACAAAATAAGTCGATCCCGTCTGAAACTGCCGTTGAATCATATAATAGCCATAATGTCCATAGCCCCATGGATTTTTCAACAGCATGGTTAGTCCATCCTTGTAATACAAGAGCCTGGTCTGAAGCTCAGACGCATTCAGACCCTCGCTCAATCTTGTATCGCCGACACTAAGTGCCATTAGCTGTACGCCTGTCAGCATAGCCGCCAAAAAATAAGCGCCTTTTGAAAGCTGTCGTTCTCGCCAGACATAGTATCCCAAAAACAAAACCGCCAGCAACCACGCCGTCCGGCTACCCGACAGGCCTAAGCTCAAGCCGCTGACAATTATGGCGGCTGCGCCTTTCCCAAAGGAAAGTGCATAAATCCCCGCCAGCAGAGATAAAAGTCCGCCCGCATTGGCGTATTGCAAAAATCCGGTAAACCTTCCCTTTATCGCTACCACCGGCAAAAAAAGGAGACTTTCCTCCGCCGGATACCCTAGTCCATAATGCCAAAATATCTGGATGCCATAAATTCCCAGTGCCAGCACTAAGGTCCAAATATAAGCCGTTACTGCCAGCTCCAGCAAAAGGCGAGGCCGAAAAAAACGAAGCAGCGCCAATCCCAGCAAAAAAGGTGCCAACATTTTTAATCCACCGTACCAATGCATCTTATCTCCCCAAAATATCGGCAGCATATAGCACAGTAAATACAAAAAGGGCAGGAAAATATCCTGCCCCTGCAAAGACCCTTCATCCCGCAGCGCGGCGCTATTTCTCTGGCTTTTATAAAGAAAAAGAGCCAGTCCGATCAGCAAAAAAAGAAGGCTTTCAAAATAAAAATAGCCGCCGTGCAGGCACAGCAAAAGAAAAAACAAAAGCTCCGCTGCTCTTTCCTTTTGCTTTCCTGCTAAAATCGCTTTTTTAAAGCGCGCCGCTCCTTTCTCTCTGCTTGCCGTCATGTCCCCTCCTCCTCTGCTCACAAGGAAATATAACACCGATAAAGTCTATCGCTCCTCCCGAAAATAAGGCAGGCTCATCGCCTCCGGCGCCGAGCTCTTCTTGCTCTCACGCCCAATCGCCAGCACTGCAATCGTCACCAAATAGGGCAGCATGTCTAAGATATGCTGCGAAATATTAAACTGCTGCAAACGAAAGCCCACAATGCTTAAGCCGCCAAATAAAATCGCTCCAATAAAGCTTTTCCATGGATTCCATTTGCAGAAGATTACCAGCGCAATCGCAATCCAGCCCCGCCCGGCGGTAATATTTTCCTGCCACTGCGGCACCTGCACAACAGATAAATACGCTCCGCCCAGCCCGCATAAAGCACCTCCAAGCAACACATGAATGTATTTATAGCGTGTAATAGGAATACCGGAAGCGTCCGCCGCCGAAGGATTTTCTCCGACGGCCTGAAGCTTTAATCCCATGCTGGTATAGAACAAATAAATTCCAGTCAAAAAGCAAAGGAGATAGCTTAAATACACAAAAACATCCTGCCGAAAAAACATATCTCCAATCCAAGGAAGCTTTGACAAGAAAGGAACTGCTATCGGCCGGAAGAAATCGGTTATATTCTCCGGAAGCTTTTGACCAATCAGACCGGAGCCCATATAGCTGGAAAATCCAGTTCCAAAAATAGTCAAGGCCAAACCGCTGACCACTTGATTAGCGCGCATACTAATGGTCAAAATACCATAGATTAAAGCTCCGCCCGCTCCTGCCAGCGCTGCCGCCGTCAGTGCCGCCGCCGGTGAGCCGGTATAAAGTCCAACCGCAAAGCCTGCCACCGCTCCCAGCAGCATCATTCCCTCTACGCCCAGATTCAAATGTCCGGCTTTTTCCGTAATGGTTTCTCCCAAAGTCGCCAGCAGCAAAGGAATACTGGCAATCATTGCCGCATGCAAAAAAGCATTCATTTCACCTTCTCCTTCCCGACCAGACGATACTGTATAAAAAATTCCGCTCCAATGATAAAAAATAAAATAATGCTTTGAATGACGGATGCCGCCGACTGCGGAATCTGAAACGCGGTCTGGATAAAATTACCGCCCTTGGTCAGCGCCGCAAACAGGACTGACACCGGTACAATCAGAATAGGATTTAAGCCCGACAGCCATGTGGTAATAATTGCCATAAATCCATAGCCGCCCGTCAGCGAGGGCGTCAGGGTGTAATTGACGCCTGAAGCCTCCATCATTCCAACGATTCCGCAGATTCCTCCGCTGACAGCCACCGAGCCAATAATAACGCGGTTCAAATTCATGCCGGCATATCTTGCCGTATCCTTGCTTTCTCCTACAACCGCTATTTTATAGCCCAGCTTGGAGTACCAAAGCAGCAGGCTTATCACAGCTACCAACGCCAGCATAAGAACCCAGCCGATATGCAGCCCGAACAGCTTGGGAAGCACCGCGTTTTCCGAAAAATTGGCAATTCTGGGAAAGCCCTTGGCATTCGGATCCTTCCAAGGCCCATACTGCAAGTACGTCACCAAATGAAAGGCAATATAATTGAGCATTAAGGTAACAATTGTTTCATTGGTTTGCAGCTTTACCTTAAACACCGCCGGAATCAGCGCCAAAAGCGCTCCGCCTGCAAAACCAGCCAAAAGCATTATCGTCAGCAGTAAGGGTCTGGGTAAAGTGGAAAAATTCAAAGCAAAATAAGAGGCAAACAAAGCCCCAATCAAAATTTGGCCTTCCCCGCCAATGTTCCAAAATTTCATTTTAAAAGCGATCATAATACCGCAGGAGGTAATAATCAGCGGCACGGCAATGACCATTGTGTCGTGAAAACGAAGTCTGCTTCCAAAAGCTCCGGCAATCATACTTTGAAAAACACCGAGAGGGGAATGACCCATCACCAAAACAAATAATCCGGAGGTGAGCAGCGCCGCCAAAACAGCCAGCGCATAAATTACAAATCTCTCCTGCTTCGATACATTGACACGCTTTACCAATCTAAGCATAGAGCCTGCCTCCTCCCATCAAAAGGCCGATTTCTTCCTTGACCGCCTTCTCTCCTTCAACCATTCCAGTAATTTCTCCATTGCAAAGCACCATGATCCGATCGCACAATTCCATGATGACATCCAGATCTTCGCCGATAAAAAGCACTGCCACGCCCTTTTTCTTTTGCTCGTTGATCAGCTCATAAATCGTATGCGTTGCACCGACATCAAGTCCGCGTACGGCATACGCGGTAATCAGAACCTGCGGCTTCATTTCAATTTCTCTGGCAATCAGCACCTTTTGAATATTGCCGCCGGAGAGCTTGGAGATCGGATAGTGTATGCTCGGTGTTTGAATATCCAGCGCCCTTACCATTGCCTTACAAATCTTTTCTAAAGGCTTTCTCCTCAAAAATAAGCCCTTCTGTTTATGATGCGCCTTTAGCAAATAATTATCAACCATATCCATAGAGCCGACCAAGCCCATGCCAAGCCGATCCTCCGGCACAAAGCTCATCGTCATTCCGGCATTGATGATCTCTGCCGGAGTTTTCCCAATCAGGCTTTCTCCCCGAAAGCTGATCTCGCCCTCGGATATCGGGTAAAGCCCCGCCAGCGCCTCACAAAGCTCCTTTTGACCGCTTCCTGCCACTCCTGCCACTCCCAGAATCTCTCCCGCCTTTAGCTCAAAGGAAATATTTTTTAAAACCTTGACCCTATCCTTATCGACCGCGTTCAGCCCGCTTACCTTCAGCACGACATCGCCGGGCTCAAGCTTGACCCTTTCAATCTCCAAATTGACCGCCTTGCCGACCATCAGCTCGGTCAGCTCCTTTTGATTGGTTTCGGCAGTGATCAGGGTTTTTACCGTAGCTCCCTTTTGCAAAACCGTCACCCGATCGGAAATTTCCATTACCTCATTTAATTTATGTGTAATGATTACAATTCCGCAGCCCTGCTTTATCATGCTGCGCATGACCTGAAACAGGGAGTGAATCTCCTGCGGGGTCAACACTGCCGTCGGCTCGTCCATAATCAAGATCTTTGCTCCCTGATACAAAACTTTCAGGATATCAATGGACTGCTTTTCCCCGATCGACATAGTGTATACCGGCTTATCCAAATCGGTGGCGATGTGATAATTCTGCGCCAGCTTCTCAATTTCTTTCCTTTTTTCCTTCTTTTGAAGAAAAAAGGACTTTTCCTGTCCCATCAAAATATTTTCTAGGGCGGTAAACTTCTCCACCAGCTTATAATGCTGATGAATCATACCAATCCCTAAGCGAATCGCCTCCTTGGGCGAACGGATGGTCACCGGCTTTCCATCCACTAAAATGAAACCGCTGTCGGGCTGATAAATTCCCGACAGCATATTCATCAATGTGGACTTTCCGGCGCCGTTTTCGCCCAGCAGAGCATGAATTTCGCCGGCTCTGAGCTCGAAGCTGACATCTCTGTTAGCAAGCACGTCGCCAAAGCTTTTTTTGATGCTTCTCATTTCTGCTAGTATCGACATAATTTCCCCTTAGTTAATTGTGCCTTCAACGCCCTGAACAAACCAGCTGAAGTTCAACAATTCCTCGTCCGTCATGACTTCGCCCTCTTTTACCTTTATCTGACCGGCTTGATCATAAATCGGACCGGTAAAAATCTTTAATTTTCCGTCCTTGATTGCCTGCTTGGCTGTTTCAACCAAGGCCTTCGCCTCCTCCGGCGCATTGGCGGTCAAGGGAGAAATATCGACAATATTCTCGTTTAAGCCTTCCCAGTAGGATGTTGCCTTAAATTCTCCGTTTAAAACCGCGGTTACTTCCTTGGCATAATATGGTCCCCAATTCCATACAGCAGAGGTCAGGTTCGCCTTAGGCGCTGCCTCCGACATATCCGTGTTGTAGCCGATTGCAAATGCACCTCTCTCCTCCGCCGCCTGCTGCGGGCCAGCAGTATCCTGATGCTGCGCGATCACGTCTGCGCCTGCGTCCAAAAGGCTGACTGCCGCTTCCTTTTCCTTCGCTGGGTCATACCAGGTATTCGTCCAGACCACCTTTACCTTGACATCGGGATTGACGCTCTGCGCTCCCAGCGTAAAGGCGTTGATTCCGCGGATAACCTCCGGAATCGGAAAGGCTCCGACATAGCCGATGCTGTTCGTCTTGGTCTTAAGCCCTGCTACGATACCGGTCAGATACCTAGCCTGATAGATTCTGCCGAAGTAATTGCTCATATTTTCCGCCATTTCGTAGCCGGAGCAATGGTAAAAGGTAACATTCGGAAATTCCTTTGCCGCATTCTTAGTTCCTTCCATAAAACCGAAGCTGGTCGCAAAGATAATCGTTGCACCCTGATCGACCATGCTGCGAATCTCTGCCTCTACCGCCGGAACCGTTTCTTCGACTGATTCCTTATAAATAGTCTTGATCTTATCTCCCAGCTCCTTCTCCAGATAAAGCCGCCCCTGATCATGCGCATAAGTATAACCGCCGTCCCCTACGGGCCCGACGTAGATAAAGCCGACCGTCGTCTGCTTTGCCGCTTCTGCCGGCTTCGCCGACTGCCCGCCGGCGCATGCCGACAGCAACAACACAATCGAAAGGGTAAGTGCAATAAGCTTTTTCATTCCTAATCTCCTTTTTCCATTAAAGTTTTATGCTTGACCCGACATCCATTCTTTTTTGCCGCCGCTGCTCTGATTCGCCATGCAAAGGACGGCCTCCTTAAACAAAAAAGCCGTTCCGACCAGTATGAAAAGCCGGTTCCTGATTAATGCTTCCGTCTTTTTGCTCTTTCCAAAAAATTTATCTTACATTCTCTGCAAAAATAATTTCCTTATCGCTGATTTCTTGGATAATCGCCAAGGATTCCACCTCAAAGCCCATTTTCCGCAAAACCTTTCCGCCATCCTGAAAGCCCTTTTCTATGACAAAGCCCAGTCCGACAACCTCCGCTCCCGCCTGTTCAACAATATCTGCAAGACCCAGCGCCGCTTTTCCATTGGCTAAAAAATCATCCAATATCAATACTCTGTCCTTCGATTCCAAATATCCGGTCGAAACTTGAATATCGTACTCCCTTTGCTTAGTAAAGGAATATACCTTGCTGCGATACGTTTTCTTGTCCAAATTGCGGGATGCCGTTTTTTTGGCGAATACTACCGGCACCTTAAAGTATCTGGCAGCCAAGGTCGCAATGGCAATCCCCGACGCCTCAATCGTCAGAATCCTGGTAATCCCCTTGTCCTTAAAGCGATGGTAAAATTCCTGCGCCAGCAGTTCCAAAAAATCAACATCAATTTGATGGTTGATAAAGGAATCTACTCTTACCACCTCCGGCGACACTATTTTAGCCTCTTTTTTGATTTTTTCCTCCAGCAGCTTCATGGTCTACCACCTCCAGTTTATCAGCCGTCGTTCGTTGCCGCTTCCTCTATGCTGTATCTGACCAGCTCAGGCAAAGCCTTTTTTTATGCTATTAAGCCCAATTTCCAGCCTTAAATACAGGGATTTTTCTGCCGTCATGCGTTTCTCCAATGATTTCCATATCCTTGGTTCCTATCATAAAATCAGAATGCTCCACTGAAACATTGGCTCCCAATTCCATTAATTTCTGCTCATCCGCGCCATCGCCGCCCTGAATCGTCGTCGGATACGCCTTTCCCAGCGCCAGATGACAAGAGGCGTTCTCATCAAACAGCGTGTTATAAAATAATATATTACTGTTGCTAATCGGAGAATCATATGGTACCAAAGCTACTTCGCCCAAGCGATTGGAACCGGCGTCCGCGCTAAGCAAATTTTTTAAAGCGTCTTTGCCCTCCTTGGCGTCGTATTCTACAACAGCACCATCTTTAAAGACCAAATAAAAATCATTGATTACATTGCCCAAATATACTAGAGGCTTAGAGCTATATACAACACCGTTTACTCCGTCCCTCTTAGGCAGGGTAAATACTTCCTCAGTTGGCAGATTCGCCACATAGGAGATTCCCTTTCGGCTTTTTTCCGATGCCGCCAGCCAAATATGTCCTTCTGGCAGCTCAATCGTCAGATTCGTACCGTTAGCGCTTTTGTAGTGCAGATATTTAAACTTTTGAGCATTTAATTCATCCGCTTTGCTACACAGCTTGTCAATGTGCTCTCTCCATGCCTCTACCGGATCGGGCATATTCATACGGGTAACACTAAAAATTGCGTCCCACAAGAGCTGCATTGCTTTTTCTCCAGTTTCCGGAGCAAATACTCGCTCTGCCCAAGCTAAGGACGGCACTGATACAATCGTCCATGTATTATCTCCATTCATCAGCGCAGCACGGCGCTTTTGCACGACCTTATCCAAAGTCGACTTGTAAACTGCCAACTTTTCCGTATCAAGACCACTTAAAGCATAGGGATCTTCTGCTGATATAGCGATAAAGCAACTGTTTTTATCAACCGCACTGTCCTCTAAAAGTTTAAGCCATTCTGGAACAACCGCCAACACTTCCTTACTTTCATATTGAATTTTCATTCTTGCTATCTTTTCATCTGACCAGCGCACTATCACTTCCGAAGCTCCCGCTTCATAGGCACTCTCTACCAAAAGTCTAGCAAAATCCGCCGTTTCTACCAAGGACATAATCATTAGTGGTTGCCCTTTTTGTAGATTTACACCAATCTCTACCGCAAGTTTCGCATATTGCTTTAATTTCACTAAATCCTTCATACGCACTCCTTTTCTAAATACTTTTATAAATTGGTTTCATAATTTGCGAAAAATCATCGCCTGCCCAGCGAATAGCCAAACAGCATATCCCTGACTGGCGAACAACTGCTTTTTCACAAGGCCTAAGCACTGCCGCTCCAAGAGCCGAATTAATAATTTAAAATTATAGCCTGTTCTTTTTTTCTTGTCAACTTTTTGCCAAATTTACTTTCCTCGTCTTTTTCCTAATCCTTACTTTACATAGAACTTTTTGTTCGTTTTGACGAAGCTCTCCCTACAAAGCACCTGATATTTCTCTATTTCGCCGTAATCCTTCGCCCTATATTTTAAAAGAGCAGTTATGATAGCTCATATCTGCTCTTTTCTTTTTTCTAATCACTTTGCATAGTGAACAGCTCTTGTTTCACGAATGATGTTGATCTTGATCTGTCCCGGATAGTCAAGCTCTTCTTCGATTCGTTTTGCAACTTCTCGTGACAGCAGCACCATTTTGTCGTCAGACACCTTTTCCGGTACTACCATAACTCGGACTTCTCTACCAGCCTGTATTGCAAAAGATTTTTCTACTCCGTCAAAGCCGTCGGCAATTTCTTCCAGCTTAGTTAATCTGGTTACATATGATTCCAAAGTTTCCCGTCTTGCTCCGGGGCGAGCGGCGCTGATCGTATCAGCCGCCTGCACGATAACCGCAATGTCCGTTTCCGGCTCCACATCATTGTGATGCGCCTGAACGGCATTGACAATGATCTTATTCTCCTTGTATTTTTTACAAAGATTGACGCCGATCTCTACATGAGAGCCTTCTGTTTCATGATCAATCGCTTTTCCGATATCATGCAGCAGTCCTGCTCTTTTCGCCAGCTTTACATCGGCACCCAGCTCATGTGCAATCAATCCGCACAAAATCGCCACCTCTATCGAATGCTTCAGTACATTCTGACCATAACTCGTCCGATATTTCATTCTTCCCAAAATCTTGACCAGATCTTGATGAAGCCCATGAACGCCCGCGTCCATAACCGCATTTTCACCGGCCTCCCGAATAGATTCATCTACTTCCTTTTTGGCTTTTTCAACCATTTCCTCTATTCGTGCTGGATGAATCCTTCCGTCAACGATCAATTTCTCCAGTGCAATTCTGGCGATTTCTCGACGCATCGGATCAAAGCCCGATAAAATAACCGCTTCTGGTGTATCGTCAATGATAAAATCCACACCGGTTAGTGTTTCCAATGCCCGGATATTTCTGCCTTCCCTTCCAATAATGCGTCCCTTCATCTCATCATTCGGCAGATTAACTACGGATACCGTAGATTCTGCCACATAATCCGAGGCACATCGCTGCACGGCAGTGGATAAAATCTCTTTCGCTCTTTTGTTTGATTCTTCTTTAACTTTGGCTTCAAATTCCTTAATAATAATTGCCGATTCATGCTGAACATCTTCTCTGACTAATTGCAGCAGATATTCCTTTGCTTGTTCTGTAGATAAACCGGAGATTTTCTCCAGCTCTGATAGATGCTGTGCTTTGAGCTCTTCCGTTTCCTGCTTCGCCTTCTTTAAGGAATTTTCTTTGTCGGCAAGGGATTGCTCCTTCCGCTCAAAATCCGTCGCCTTTTTATCTAAGGCTTCTTCCTTTTGAAGAACGCGCTTTTCCAGCCGGGACAGCTCATTCCGTCGTTCTTTCACTTCTTGTTCTAATTCATTTTTTAATTTAAAGGTTTCCTCTTTTACCGCCAGTCCTGCTTCCCGCTTCACATTCTCCGCTTCCTTAATCGCTTCGTCAACGATTGTCCGCGCTCTCTGTTCCGCGCCGCCATACTGGGCTTCGGCTACCTTTTTACGATGAGCTTCACCCATCCGATATGAAATATAACAACCGAGAAGAAATGCAACTGCTACTATGCCAAACATTACTACTGGTGGCATATCCACAGACCTCCTCTTCAATTTGTATCCGACTTATGCCTGATACTATATTTAGTTTATTACTTTTTCTGTCTTTTGTCAAGTAAAAACGTCGGATTATTCAGAATTCGGGATAAATTGAAGGAGTCCTGAAAATAAGCTCCTGCTCCGCGACCAGGTCTGTGCCTCCTTGAAAGCCTGACTTAAAAAGCAGGATGCGTCAAAAATCGGTCAAAGCTTCAGCTCCCGCCTTACAGCAAAGGCAAGCGCTTATTTTTATAAAATTTTATAGCAGATTATAGTAAACTCTTAATTGAAAAGCCCTTCCAAATTTGATAGAATAAAATCATCAGCAGCCCGCCCTTCTGTCTGTTCCTTGAAACGCCGCACCAAAAGCAAAGACGCCGCCGGCGATTTCCGCTTTTGTGCTTGGGGCTTGCCCTGAGCTTTTCCCTTGGGTTTGCCTCGGCTCTTATGCTTTGATTTGTTCTTGGGGCTTCCTTTTGGGCTTTTGCTGAAGCTCTTGGGGCTCTTATTTGGGGGCTTGCTTCTGATTTTCCCTTGGGTTTGCTCCGGCTCTTATGCTTTGATTTGTTCTTGGGGCTTTCCCCTTGGACCTGCTTTTAAAAGAGCGCTTTTCTTTGATGCGTTGAAAAGGCTGCTTTGCCCCCGCTCGGAGGCATCGAATCGGTTCTTTGCCGAATTTTCCTATATTAAAACTGCAAATTTATGTTTGCGATTTTTAACCGCCAGCCAGGCAGGCTCGGCCAAATATACTAGGAGTTTTTATGAATCAAGTTTTTTTTGAAATTACCTTTAATTTTTCTGTTATCATTGTCGTGAACCTACTCCTGTCGTCGGTCGTTGTCCTTTTAGAAAACAAAAAACCGACCTCGGCCTTGGCATGGCTTTTTTTCTTGAATCTTTTTCCAATTATCGGCTTTTTCTTTTATATCCTGCTGTCAGAAAATATTGCTCGCCGTAAGATTTTCTCCTATACCTCTCATGAAATGAGTATTTTCAACGAAATCTTAACTAGTCAGTATCATGACTTTAAGCTGGGAAATTTTCCTTTTTCCGATAAGGGTACCGAGCAATACCGAGAAATGATCTTGTTCCACAATCGTCTAAGTGAAGCGTTTTATTCGCAAAACAACGAAATTGAATTTTTCTATGAGGGAAGGGCGAAATTTGACCGACTCTTTGAAGATATCAAAAATGCGCGGCATCATATTCACTTGCTGTACTACATTGTCAAAGCCGACCAGATCAGCCGACAGCTGATCAACCTGCTCTGCCAAAAAGCTGCCGAAGGCGTAGAGGTTCGTTTTTTAATCGACCATGTAGGCGGCAGACAGGTATCGCGCCGGCTGATTCAAAAAATGCAGCGGGCAGGCATACAGCTCAGCTTCTTTTTTCCGTCCAAGCTAAAATATATCAATTTCAAGGCTAATTATCGCAATCATCGAAAAATCGCCGTCATCGACGGCGATATCGGCTATCTTGGCGGAATGAATGTCGGAGATGAATACATTTTTTCCAAGCGCTTCGGTAAGTGGCGGGATACCCATCTTCGTGTCTGCGGCGACGCTGTAATCGCCTTGCAAATGCGTTTCATTCTTGATTGGCGGGCTGCCAGCCGAGAATTTGTACTAGTCGATGAAAAATATATGCATCTGTCTGGTAAAAGCGATAAGATCGGTATGCAGATCGTCAGCTCCGGCCCCGACGATATCAATGATCAAATCAAGCAGGGCTATTTAAAAATTATCAACGAAGCCAAAGAATATATTTATATTCAAACCCCTTATTTTATACCGGATTCCAGCATCACTGACGCACTTAGCATTGCTGCCGCTTCCGGAATTGATGTCCGAATCATGATTCCGAATATGCCCGACCACCCCTTTGTATATACCGCTACCAAGGCATATTGTATGGATATGCTGGAATACGGGATCAAGGCCTATACCTATGAAGGCGGCTTCCTTCACTGCAAGGCAATCGTCAGCGACAATGCCATTGCCTCGGTTGGCACCTGTAACTTTGATATCCGCAGCTTTCGCTTAAATTTTGAAGTAAATGCCTTCATTTATGGAAGCGAGGCCGCTATCGAGCTGCGCCGGCAATTTGAAAAAGATATGGAGCATTCTAAGGAAATTACGCTGGAGGATGTCAAAAAGCGCAGCTATTTTACTCGCTTCCGCTCCGCTGTTGCCAGACTATTCAGTCCGGTTTTATAAGCTGTGCTTTTGTGCTCCGCCTTCTATCACTACGTCAATCCTCCATCTGACCATGGGAGCTTACTATGCTTGAAAAAACCAAAAAATTAACGGCTCTGGCCACTCGCTATCCCGATATCACCTTACCAAGGCTGCCTTACCCGACAAAAAATCCTCTGATTATTGATATTGAAACCACCGGATTTTCTCCAAAGCATGCCATGATCTACGCCATCGGCTGCATTTATCAAAAAAAGGGCGAATTTCTCTTTCATCAGCTCTTTGCCGATCGTCCCTATGAAGAAGATAATTTGCTGGTAGCTTTAGAGCGTATTATTCAAGCCAACAGCATTGACCTGCTGGTTCATTTCAACGGCGTTTACTTTGATATCCCCTTCCTAAAGGAGCGTTATCTTAGCGCCTGCCTCCCAACCTCTCTTGGTGAGCTGCCGCAGCTGGACTTTTATTTGGAGTGGAAAAAATGCAAGCCCTATTTTGAACTGCCCAATGCCAAGCTCAAAACAATTGAACAAGTATTGCGGCTCCGTCGCCGCGATGAAAAAAACGGCGGCGAGCTGATTTCATATTATCAAAGATATCTGCAAGGAGAAAGCAATCTGCTCCCGCTGCTGCTTTTGCATAACGAAGATGATCTTCTGGCAACCTTTCTGCTGGGACATTTTCTTCCCTTTTTGGAGGAAAAGGAGCTGTTGCATTCCCTTTTCCCCTATTTTCACGCCTTCCCTCAGGTCAAAAGAGAAATTCAAGATAAGACTCTGTTTTTTCACAACGCCGCCCTTCAAGACTATCTGGAACGCAGTTTTGACAGGCGCTATTTTCGTCCGCAGTTGACGGAGCTTTTTCTTCGCCGCTATCCGCTCCATACTGCGGAGTTTCGCCATTTCTTTGCCGACCCGCAAAGCTATTATTATCTGCCGCTGGAGGACCTTGCCGTTCACAGTAGCGTCGCCTGTTTTGTCGAGCCGGCGTTCCGAAAAAAAGCAACCAAAAAAACCGCCTATACAAAAAAGACAGATACCTTCTTGGAGCTGCCTCCTTCGGCTCTGCCTTTTTTAAAAAACGAAGCTCTTTTTCAAATCGATTTTGCGGATAAAAAGCGCTATTTGCCGCTGACTGCTTTTGAAAAATACTGGAAAGCCTTTCCCCTTCCTTCCTTGCGCCAATAAAGCGCTTTCGTACTAGTTAAACGAAGAGCTTAGACCAATCAAGCCAAGTAGCTTAAGCCGCTTCAAGTCGTCTGGCATAAAGCCTTAAAGCATGCCCACCGCGCCTTCTAGAATCTGTGCCATTCCCGCTTCTCCACAGCTTCCCCAACGGAGAAGCAGGAATGCTCAACGCCACTGTGCCGCGCCAAATGGGCTTAGCCCCGCAGAAGATCGCCGTAAAAGCTCATAAACTCCTGCATTCTATAAAGCTCTGATTCTCGGCTAATGCTGCGATACAGCTCTTTATAATGGTAAAACCAAATATCCAGCTCTCGTGCCAGCTGGCTGCCATCTTCGGAAATCTCCGGCTTAAGCAGTCCTTCCTTTTCCGCGACCAATTTACCGATTCGATTGAGCAAGGAAATACCGTCAACCGCCATCAAATAGGGGTAAACCATGCTTCTTTTCTCCTCCGGTATTTCCTTCATTCGCCGGTAAAGCAGCTCTTTGATTTCCGTCAGTTTCCGGCACTTCTCATCTGCGTCCTCCAGCAAAGACAAGTTCTTCTCTAAGTAGGGCCGCTGAAAATCAGGATTTGAGGCAGCTCCTCTTTTGCTTTCTGCATAATGGCAAAAGCCCTGCCAAGAAAACGCGGTATTTTCTCTAACCTTATCTATAATGCCGAGCAGGTCTTCTGAGCGATCCCGATACTCCAGCAAGGAAATCTGCCGGTTCAGTTCTTCATATTCCTCCGCTTCCTGATTCCACGAAAAGGCAGCTCCATAAATCATTCCGGCAAGGCTGAAATCCGGATGATTGACATGCAGAAAATCTCCCCAATCCGTATTTAAAAGTCCAATCGCTCCATACTTTGCCGCATGTCCTGCCATCTGTTTAATATTATGATATGAGCTCCAGTTCAGGTTAATCAGCTCATTCCAGCCACAGCAGCCGGGACAGCAATACTGCGTTGCCCCCGCCTCCGCCATTTTCATGGTTTCGTATTCTCTCTGATTCCACAAATAGCCCCAAGTCAGGCAAATCGTTTCTTTCGGCAATTCCTTTATCAGCTCCGGAAAGCCTACAATCACATCTCCCCAAAACATCGGCGTCCGTCCGCTTTCTACGATAAATTCTGCCAATCGCCTTACAAAACTGATATACAAACGATTTTTCCCAATTTTCTCCGCTTCTTCCTTGCTCTTGCCTTTTCCCAAGTCAAAGGTTTCATCAGCACAAAGATTAAACTGTTTAGATTGAAACAATTCCATAAATTCCGCCAGCATCGACCGGATCAACTCCCAGCTTTGCGGATTCGTCGTATCAATGGTATGATGCTGCATTCTGCCCAGCACAGAAAAAGGCGCATCCTTAGATCCCTCCAGTTCGCACAAATGATGATACTCCTTAGTTGACAGCAGCTTATACAAATGGCCAAAGCTGGAAAGGGACGGCACAAGCTCAATTCCCCTAATACGGCAATATTCATCCAGCTCCATAATATCTGCCGCCGTATATGGCGTATCATCCCGCCACAGCTCCGTCAGCTCGCGAAAAAGATAGGTATGCTCAATGTATAGCTGAAATTGATTGATTTTATAATATGCCAAGCGATCGACCCAGCTTTTCAGCCAATCCAGCTTCGGAATCCTGCCTCGGGTCACATCCAGATAATGACCGCGATTTTCAAGCTGCGGATAGTCCTCAAGTCTAAGCGCCGGAACCGCCGCGCCATACTGCGCCGTGATTTGCAGAAGCGTCTGCATCCCATGCCAAAGTCCCTTGGCGTCGCCTTTTAAGACAAGAACCTCCCCGCTGCTGTCAAGGGTATACGCCTGTTTTCTTCCTTCTTCTAAAATCAATACGATATCTCCCTTTTTCTCCTTTGTTTTCGTAAGGAGAAGCGGAAATCCCAAGTTCTTTTTTAAGCCCTCTAAAAACAATAAAGCCTGCTGATTCAGTAATCCATCCGCCTTTTTATCCACGCAGACATAACTGTCATAGGAAATGATAAAATTCCCCTCCAGCTTCTCCAGTTGCTGCGGCTTTGGTATTAAATACATTTTGATTCTCCTTTCCCATTCAAGATTTGATAACTCCTCTGCTCCCGTCTTATTTCCGGCTCCCAAGCGGCGGAAAAAACCGCCAGCGTCAAGCAAAGACTTCCTTCTCCGGCAAGCTTCCGCCCATCGCCCAATCGGGTAAAAAAACAGCGCCAAGCGAAGGCTCCTTCTCCAGCGGTTCCCTCTGTCATCCCCGAACAGCCAAAAAACGGCAGCATCAAGCAAAGACTTCCATCTCTGGCAAGCTTCCGCCTGTCGCCCGATCGGGTAAAAAAACAGCGCCAAATCCTTCGCTTACCGGTGCATTCCGGGGAATGCCGGAAAAGATAAAAAACAGGAATTCGTTAGGGAATTCCTGTTTTTCTGAAAAGACTCTAACGACAATCAAAGTCTTGATTTTCACCGACTTTTTCCTGTCGAAAAAATCTGTTCTGCTCTTACATAAAGGTTGATTCTCCCTCTTTTTTATAAAAGAAGGTCTGTTCGGAGCTGAAATTAAATTTTTGATAGCCGATAATCTGTTCGGTGCTTCCAACAAAAAGCACTCCGCCGGGCTTGAGAGCGTGATTGAATTTATGATAAATTTCATCCTTCGCCTCATTGGTGAAATAAATCAGCACATTACGGCAAACAATCAAATCCATTCCCTTCGGATAAGGATCCTTTAAAAGATTGTGCTGCTTAAAAGTAACGCATTTTTTTATTTCCTCGGAAATCTTATAGGATTTTCCAACCGGCTCCAAATACTTGGATTTCAGATCCGATGGTACTCCAATAATACTTTTTGGTGCATAAAGCCCCATTTGTGCCTGCGCTAGAATCTGTTTATCAATGTCCGTTGCAAAAATGCTGACCTGACGAAGCGGTATAAATTTGCTCATCAGCATCGCCAAAGAATAAGGCTCATCTCCGGTCGAGCAAGCTGCCGACCATATCTTGATGTTTTTGCTGCCTGCCTTATCGAACAAGTATGGCAGTACCTTTTCTTCTAAAATTTTCCACTGCGGTGGATTACGGTAGAATTCCGAAACGTTGATGGTCATGTAGGTAATAAATTCTTCGTAAATTTCCCCTTTTAGACGCAAAGCTTTTACATAAGCTTCATAGCCATCGTAGTTGTGCTTTGTAATCAAAGCGTCCAAACGCCTTTTCATCTGCTTTTCTTTATAAGCAGACAAATCAATCGTCGAAATCTTATAGACTTCTTCTTTAAACTTCTCATAATCCATCATTGATCTCTTCTCCTCAATTATTCGGCAGCTTCTTCCGCCGATGCCGGAGCTTCTTTGGATCCATTTTCCGTTTGCTTGGCCGCCTCGCCCATTTCTTCCTTCTCCAGCTCTTTAACAGACAGAGAAATCTTTTTATCATTGAGATTCAAATCCGTTACCTTCGCCGTTACGGTTTGGCCGATACTCAAAACATCCGATGGTTTTTCAACATGCTTCATTGAGATCTGCGAAACATGGAGCAATGCGTCAACACCCTTCTCCAGCTCTACGAAAGCGCCAAAATCGGTCATACGGGCAACTCTACCGCTAACGGTGTTACCGACCGCATATTTAACCTCGGCTCCGTTCCAAGGATTCTCATTGTCAAACTTCATGGACAGAGAAACCTTCTGCTTATCCTTATCAATCTCTAAAATACGAACCTTGACTTCCTCTCCAACGGTAACCACATCCTTCGGCGAACGAATTCTGCCCCATGACAATTCAGAAATATGAACCAAACCATCAATACCATTGATATTGACAAAAGCGCCGTATTCGGTAATATTTTTCACAACACCGGTCATAACATCGCCGACATGAAGCTTGTCAAATACCTCTTCCATCTTAGCGTTCTTTTCTTTTTCCAGCAAAATACGGCGATTGCCGATAATGCGGCTCTTTCTAAGATTAAATTCGGTAATTACAAATGTAATTTCCTGGTTCTTGAACTGATTGAGATTTGAAACATACTCGTCAGAGATTAGCGAAGCCGGAATAAAAATTCTTACTTCATCAATGATTACTACCAAGCCTCCGCTCAATACCAGATTAACTCTGGCTGTAACCTTTTCTCCCGATTTGTAGAGCTCCTCGACGCGGCGATAGCCCTCGTCGGCCTTTAATCTCTTATAGGTTAAAAGCACTTGCCCTTCTCCGTCGTTGATACGCAATACCTTGGCGCGAATTTCCTGCCCGATCTGCACCTCATTGCGTAAATCTACAGACGGAAAATTAGAATATTCGCTCTTGGGGATGATTCCGTCCGACTTTCCGCCGATGTTTACATAAATCTCGTCTTCCTTTACGGAAATTACGGTACCTGTGATGACTTCACCTCTTCTGATTTGGACAGAAAACTGGTCAAGCATCTCTTCAAAACTTTGATTTTCCATTTCTGACATATGAAATGACCTCCTAAAAATTTAAAATACTCCCGATACCCATTTTGGAGCCTCCCCTGCGAGCAGCTTCAACTCTATAGCAAAATAAATATCTACGGAGTATCATAACACACTTTTCCTTACTTGGCAATTGCTTTGAACAAAATATTTCTTTTTCTTCGTTGCTTTCCTTCGCACAGTTGCCGCAAGCTCCCCTTTTAAGCCTGCTATCATACCTTTTTTGAATATTGCTTTTCTATTCAATACAAGCCATCTTCTGCCCTTTCTCCTTCGCCCGTTTCAGCAATACACCAACAAATATACTAAAAATGCGCAAAAAACAGGCAGCCCATCCAGCTGCCCATTCTCTCCCTCACATCTATATAGCTTCCAAAAGCTTATCTTTTACTTACTCACATTCTACCCCCAATCCCCCAAAAAGTCCATTGGTCAAACGACCAATATTCGGAAAAAATCCGAAGTGCGAAAGAAAGCAAAAAGATTCCGTTGCGGGCTTGCACGCATAAAGGAAGCTTTTTGCTTTCTTTCATAGGGCAGAATGCTCGCGACGACGAAGTCGCAGACTTCGGCGTGCAGGGCACTTCGGATTTTTTCCGAATCTCCCTTTTCTCCTCGAAGTGCGAAAGAAAGCAAAAAGATTCCGTTACGGGCTTGCACGCATAAGGAAAGCTTTTTGCTTTCTTTCATAGGGCAGAATGCCCGCGACGACGAAGTCGCAGACTTCGGCGTGCAGGGGCACTTCGGATTTTTTCCGAATCTCTTTTTCTTTATTTTCTTTATTTATTTTACATTTAACCTCGGCACCAGCTTTACTACCACATATTCAGGACGGTTAAAAATCCTAGGGATTAGGGTAGATTCTCTTGCCAATCCCCGACTGACAATCATTGTCGCATTGCCAAAATCATATTTCCCGCCGGCATATTTGGGAAAAAAGCCTTGATTCGGCGCAAACACCCCATTGATTAGCCCCGGAATCCGCCACTGACCGCCGTGCGCATGCCCCGCCAAAATAAGGTCAAAATCATAATGCAGATATCTTCCTATTTCTTCCGGCCGGTGACTTAGCAAAATAGAAAAACTTTCAGAAGCTTCCGCCCTCGCTCCGCAGGCTGCCAGCTCCTTCTCCCATTTGCCGATCGGTTCTTCTCGATCGTTGATACCGCCGAGCAGCACAAGCTGTCCATCAATTTCCAGCTCCTCGCTGTCGCCCTCCAGCACGATAATTCCATAATCTCTCACCATTTGCCTGAGCCGCTTTATTTCATTTGTCCAATACTCATGATTTCCCGTCACATAATATGTCTTGTAATTTTCTCCCGCCCATTTCAGAAATTCTCTCGCTTTTACTTCCGGCAAATTATCGTCTATAATATCGCCGCCCAACAAAAGAATATCGGGATTTGTCGCATCAATTGCCGCCGTCAGCGTTTTTTGTGCCTCACCGTAATTGCAGCTGTGAAGATCCGTTACCAACGCAAGGGTAATTTCCCTCTCCAGCTTATCGGTCGGTATCTTATAATATACGGTTTTCAGCCGCACATCCAGCGCTACCAGCGCCAGCGCCAGCAAAGGCACTCCCATCAATAAAAGTAACTTTTTCCATTTTCCTCTTTTCAATTGCCTTTCTCCTAAAACCAAACCCGTATCTTTTCCTTTTTCATGAATTTCGGGTTTTGCTTTTTCATTTTCCCAGTTCTACGCCTC
This sequence comes from Eubacteriales bacterium, assembly GCA_041844915.1. Lineage (GTDB taxonomy): Bacteria > Bacillota > Clostridia > Lachnospirales > Vallitaleaceae > W11650. The sequence continues at coordinate 6,919 of JBGZBY010000044.1, read as the reverse complement.
TATTTTCCTCCTGCTTAGGAGTTTTGCAGCGTTGCCGCTTTTTATTATAAAAGAAGTTTTATGAACATGCAAATTAAAATTCGATTGGAAAACAAAAGCTCGCACAGGGCTTTCTGCTTCCGGCTATGACGCGACTATCCCCATTTTCAAGCCAAAACCGGCAAAATACCCCCTTCTGCAATTTTTTTAAATTTTCCCCTTGCAATTTTTCCGGTTTTAAGATACAATATACTTCGTGTTAGACCTGTGGAGAGGTATCGAAGTGGTCATAACGGGGCTGACTCGAAATCAGTTTGTGAGCAATCACACGCGGGTTCGAATCCCGCTCTCTCCGCTTATCGTAAAAGCACGCTGATATCAGCGTGCTTTTGTGGTATATAAGAAGCATCGCTCCCTTTAAGGTAAGGCTTGCCTATGAAAGCTATTTTCCCGCAGCGATTATGAATACAAAAAGGGATGCGGCAAAGAGCCCTTTTAATAAGGAGGTACACAATGAATTATATCAACGAAATTATGGATCTGGTAAAAAGAAAATATCCCGAGCAGTCGGAATTTCAACAAGCAGTTGGAGAAGTTCTGTTTTCTCTTGCTCCAATCATTAGTGCCAAGGAAACTATCTATCGTAAAAATGCTATTTTAGAGCGTCTGGTTGAGCCGGATCGCTTGATTCAATTCCGCGTCAGCTGGACAGATGATGCCGGAAATATTCAGGTCAACCGCGGCTATCGCGTGCAGTTCAACAACAGCATCGGCCCCTATAAGGGAGGCCTGCGCTTGCATCCCTCTGTTAACACAAGTATTTTAAAATTTTTAGGCTTTGAGCAGGTGTTAAAAAATTCCTTGACTGGTCTGCCTATGGGCGGAGCCAAGGGCGGATCGGATTTTGATCCCAAGGGAAAGTCCGATCGGGAAATTATGGCTTTCTGCCAGAGCTTTATGAATGAGCTGTATAAATATATTGGCGCCGACATTGATGTGCCTGCCGGAGATATCGGTACTGGAGCCAGAGAGATTGGTTATCTGTTCGGCCAGTATAAAAGGCTGCGCTCCTCCTATGAAGGCGTTCTGACCGGCAAGGGCTTAAGCTACGGCGGTTCCCTAGCCCGCAAAGAAGCCACTGGTTATGGACTTCTCTATATCGTCGAAAAAATGCTGGAGGTTCATGGTAAAGACCTAAAGGACAAAATCATCGCCGTATCCGGATCGGGCAATGTTGCTATCTATGCAATCGAAAAAGCGCAGCAACTAGGTGCTAAGGTTATTACTGCCAGCGATTCCACCGGCTATATTTATGATCCGGAAGGAATTGACCTTGCTCTTTTAAAGGAAATTAAAGAAGAAAAACGAGCCCGCATTTCTGAATATGCCAAGCAAAGGCCATCCGCCGTTTATCAGGATGGGAAAGGCGTCTGGCAATACCCCTGCGATATCGCCCTGCCCTGCGCGACTCAAAATGAACTGCTGCTGGAGGATGCGCAAACCTTAGTTTCCAACGGCTGCTATGCTGTGGCCGAGGGTGCCAATATGCCGACAACACTGGAAGCCACAGAATATTTCCTAAAGCACAAGGTCTGGTTTTTACCGGGCAAGGCTGCCAATGCCGGCGGCGTTGCTACCTCCGGATTGGAAATGAGCCAAAACAGCCAGCGGCTGGCTTGGAGCTTTGAGGAGGTCGATCAGAAATTAAAAGCGATTATGGTCAATATTTTTCTTTCCATTGACGCCGCTGCCGCCAGATACGGCGCTCCGAACAACTATGTTTTAGGCGCCAATATCGCCGGCTTTGAAAAGGTAGCCGACGCCATGCTGGCTCAGGGCTGCGTATAACTTTTATCTTATCCGGTACGCCGTTTTTCTGCTTTAGAAGACGGCGTACTTTTATTCTCTTTTTGACCGGTCGGTGCGGCCTGTTTTTAAACAAGCAGCCCGCATTTTTTATGATGTTTCCATAAAGGTGCTTTGCTTTTTTTGATCACATTTTTTCGACCACTATTCTTTATCCAGTTCTTTCGCGGCAAAGCCGCTTGCCCGAAAAGGACTATATTCGTATCTTTTTAGGAAAGGAGCTTCCTATGATCAATCAACAACGTTTGATTCAAACCTTTGTCGATCTGGTCGTGATTGACAGCCCGTCCTATGGCGAGCGTGCCGTTTGTGACCATCTAAAAAACCACTTAAGCGCATTGGGGCTTACCCCGATCGAGGATGATGCCGCCTCCCGCTTAAACGGCAACAGCGGAAACCTTTATGCTTATATCGAAGGCTCTCTCGATCTGCCGCCTCTGCTATTCAGCGCCCATATGGATACTGTTGAGCCTTCCTGCGGCAAAAAAGCCATTTTACATCCCGACGGCAAAATAACCTCCGAGCAAAAAACGGTTTTGGGCGCCGATGATATGGCCGGACTTTCCGCTATCTTAGAGGCTGTCTGCTGCCTGAAGGAGCAGGGCATCGCTCACCGGCCAATCGAGCTTTTATTTACTGTAGCCGAGGAGCCTTATAATGCCGGTATTCGTCATTTTGATCCGGTGATACTCCGCTCGAAGCAGGTCTATGTCTTTGATCTGACCGGTACTGTCGGTACCGCCGCTTATCAGGCCCCGACTATGCTGACCTTTACCGCTTCCTTTCATGGCCGGCCGGCTCATGCGGGATTTGCTCCAGAAAAGGGAATTCACGCAATAAAAGCCGCCGCTCATGCTATTGAGCGAATTCCCTGCGGCAGGATCGACGGCATGACCGTCAACATCGGTACGATTGAGGGTGGCCGCGCTGGCAATATCATTCCCGAGCACTGCCAACTAAAGGGCGAAATTCGCAGCCACGACCATGCTCAAGCACTGGAAGCTCTCTCCGAAATCAAAGTGCAGCTGGAAGCTTCCGCACAGGCTTTTCAAGCCACTGTAAGCGTAGAAGAAGAAATTCACTGCATCGCATATCAAACTCCACTGGAGCACGATGTGGTAAAGCGCTTTCAACAGGCCTGCCATATTCTCGGCCTAAATCCGCAGCTGATTTCCACCTTTGGCGGCAGCGATAGTAATCAGCTTTCGCAGTGCGGATTGCGTGGCCTAGTTGTTGCCAATGCAATGTACGATTGTCATTCTCTGCACAAGTACACCACTGTAAGCGAATTGACCAAAGCTGCCGAGCTGGCTTTGGCTCTAATGTCGGCGCAAAACTGACAGTCCTTCGTAAAACCAAGCCTATATCAAAAATTTGAGCCTGCCTCTTTATTTTTTCCTTTTAGCAATTACTAAATCCACTGCTTGCATGGAAGTTGCACTCGCAACGAGTGGCATTCAGCTGTATTCTTTCTGCTGCTGGACGAATTAGGCTTTTCCCGTTTTTAGAAATGCGCTCCGTCAGGCATATGCAAAAAACGGCACAGCCGGATTTCTCAGGCTATGCCGTTTTTTGCTTAGGAGCAGCACATTTTATTGAGCTGCTCCTCCACATTTTTCTTTTTTCAAGGTCAAATGCTAAATGTATTTTATGACCTCCTCTGCCAGCTTTCTGCTGCTATGCATCGGCCCTGGCAGACAATCTTCCGATTTATAGCCGATGGAAAGAATCGAAACTGGAATCTCTCCTTCCTCCACGCCAAAGGCCTTTTTTGTGTCCTCCGGTGAAAACGCACAGATCCAGCAGGTTCCCAGCCCCAATTCCTCCGCCATATACATCATTTGCGTCGTCGCAATGGCGCTGTCAACCTCGGCCGAGCTCCAGCCGTCGATAACTCTCACCCATGATTCCTCTCGTTTTATGGTAATCAAAATATTCAAAGGCGCATGAAAATTGGCTCTGGTACACTGCTGCATCACTTCCTCGGAGTGCTCCTCCGTCGCTACATAAAAGCGAAAGGGCTGACTATTGCGAGCCGTCGGAGCCAGCAGACCCGCATTCAGTATTTTTTGCTGCATTTCCGAGCTGACCGGTTTGTCCAAAAAAGAACGAGCCGAAAAACGGTTTTTCATTAAATTCATCAGTTCCATAGACTACCTCCTTTTTCATTAACCATTAATATTCTTCCACTACCGCCCTATGTCTTGCGCGTTTTTCGTAAGGCCAAGGCCTTTTCCTCTTTGCCTTCCGAAAAACGCAAGGCATTCCATCAATCCAACTGAAATTGATGAGTCAATCCGGTCAAATCCTCTGCAATCAAAGCCATTTGCCCGGTCGCACCCGATATTTGCCCAATCGAGGCTGTCTGCTCCTGAATGGAGGCTGCCGCCTCTTGTGTGCTGGCCGCATTTTCCTCAGAAATGGAGGAAAGATTTTCCAGCATCTCCAGAACGGTTTCCTTTTGCTGCTCGATATTGTGCTGCATCTCGTTGATCTTACCAATCACTTCCTTCGTATTTTCGATTGCTTCGGCAATTCCCTCAAACTGCGAATTGGTATCCTCTACGCTTCGCTCCTGCTCCATCACTATCTTGCTGACATCATTCATGGTTTCTACAGCAAAGCCGGCTTTTCTGGAAAGCTCGGAAATAATTTCTTTGATTTCCTTGGTAAAATGCGTAGAATCCTCCGCCAATTTTCGTATTTCATCGGCGACAACCGAAAAGCCCTTACCGGCTTCTCCTGCTCTGGCAGCTTCAATAGCGGCATTCAAAGCCAAAAGATTGGTTTGGTCGGCAATGGAGCTAATCATATCCGAAGCCGCCTCGATCTTTTTTGTCGAAGCATTGGTACTCTCAATTACGTCATAGACCTGCTTTGCCGCCTCTTTATTCTCCACTGTAGCCTTGTTCAAAATCTTAATGGTTTCCAAGCCACCATTTTTTAAATTATTCACCTTCTCGGTGCTCTCATTCAGCTTTTTCAAGAGCTGAAGATTTACCTGAAGCGAATTGCTCAGCTCCTCCATCGCAGCCGCTCCCCGCTGTGTATCCTCCGCTTGCATAGACGCGCCGTTAGCGATTTCTTCAATCGTCTTTGCCACGTCCTCCGAAGAATTTGCCGTCTGACCGGCAATCGCCGTTAATTCCTCCGAAGCAGAGGACAGTTGCTCGGCGTTGCGGCTGATTGAGCTGATCAGCTCCTTCAGATTGCGAATCATCTTCGACATCTCCCTCGTCATTATCCCGATCTCATCCGGACGCTCCAAATACTTCTTTGTCGGCCGGTTTTCGTCCAATACCAAATTGAAGTCCGCCAAACGCTCTACCAGATTGCTGATATTGATGATCGGCACTGTCAGCGAATTGGAGATCAGATATACGGCGGTCAGTCCTATCGCTAAAAATAAAAGACTGATTAGAATCAGAGAAACGACCATCCCCCGAATCGGTTCTAAAATCTCATCCTCTACCATCTGAACAACAACCGCCCAGTTGGTTCCTTCGATTCGAGAAAATGCCGCCACCTTGTTTCCGTTCCATTGATAATTCATCAAACCCTTTTGTACTCCGCCCTCGCGCAGGGACTGCATATCCTGCTCAAAGACATTCACAACCGAAGCGTAGCTGGTATCCGACTGCAACATCTCTCTTAAACTCTTGTTCTGCTCAACAATGGCTTGATTCGGATGCCCCAAAACCTGCCCTTTATCATTTAAAATAAAGGCATAGCCGGTTTCACCATAGTGAAAATCCCTTGCCAGACCAGATACAAAATCCGCGTTCTTGATTCCGGAAATAACGCCCACGGTCTGCCCGTTCTGTATAAGTGGTGCGGAAACAACAAAAATCTTACTGTTGTTTTGCATATTGACGATCAAATCGGAAAAGCTTGCCTGACCCTGCATACCCAGCTTAAAATAAGCTCTGGTTGAAACGTCTCTGCCGTCTGATATCGCAATACCATTCTTGTCAAAAATATCAAAATCCAAATAATCCGTTTTCTCGGCTTCTATCTTCATTTCCGCACGAATCTCCGACTTTGTGTTTTCCCCCAGCTCAAAGGAACTTCTTCTGCCGAAGCTGGCCATATATTTAAGCTCACCCTTGATTCTCTCCGAAATGATTTCTGCCAGATTATCCGCCGTAATACCCAGCTTCTTCCCTGCTTCTACCCGAATATTACTGGCCATGCTCCATGATGCGTACCCCGCCAGAACCGCTGTCAGCAAAAACATAATTGTTCCGGTAAGCAAAAGCATTTTTATCCGAATGCTTTTTAACTTAAATGTTTTCTCGCCATTTTGATTGATTTTGCTCACGTTTTCCTCCTAGACGACATTGTCTCATTCCCTTTACGACATTGTTTTTATTGGCTGCCTTCTCTCCCTTTCTCCCTTATATTTGAAATAGCCTTAATTCACGGCAATACCCCAAAGCGCGGTATATAGCAGCTGCGCGCCCTTCTAAGGGCACGGAAAATCAGGTCAGAAATAAATAAATTTAAAGCCGCCAAGTAAAAAATACTTTAGCGGCCATACTTTAAAAAATATAACAACCCCGAACCTATTCAGCCTTAATTCCGTATTTCCGATTGAATTGCTCAATACGCCCTCTGGCAGCAGTAGCTTTTTGTTGGCCGGTATAGAACGGATGAGAATCCGATGTGATCTCCATACGAATCAGCGGATAGCTGTTGCCGTCTTCCCACTCTACCTTTTCGCTTGAAGTCCTAGTCGAAGCACTTAAAAACTTAAAGCCGGATGTGGAATCCATAAATACGACCGGATGATATTCCGGATGAATGCCCTTCTTCACTATTTTCACCTCTTTCCTTTTCAATTTTTATGAGATTCAAAGCTCCCATAAATAACTAGTTAAGTATAGCATATTTTTGCCAAACTTGCAAACCCTTTTTTTATTTTTTCCCATCCTGGTAAATTGCAATAGTAAATGTCATACATAAATCAAAATTTTTAAGACGTCAATAGAAGCTCTTGATAATATTCTTTAGCCGTTCTTCCCTGAAACATTTCTCGTGGATAATTGTTCATCCATTCTTCTAATTGCCGAAT
>JBGZBY010000043.1:0-44004 GCA_041844915.1 Eubacteriales bacterium | reverse complement strand
TCTCCGGACAAGAGTAGGTAATCAATAGCGCATACCGAACTTATGTTCCCCTTGCCTATGGGATACATAAGGTCTATTAAGGTTACCCTTTTTTACCCAAATCCTTTTCAAATAGTTCTTGACATATCACCAAATTGCTTTTTTTATTATCAGCGTTTTGCCGTCAGGCAAAATCGCGACCAGCGTTTTCCGAAGGAAAATCGCGACCAGTGTTTTCCGAAGGAAAATCGCTCCGGCTCTTTTCCGTTTTTGGCATCCGACGGAGCAGCAAGCATTATAGGGATATGTCGAAACTCTAAGTGTTGCCTGCTTTCATTTTGCTCCTATCTTAGGCATATTGCTTTGTTTTTCCTGTAATCCCGCTTCTCTTTTCACCATTATTTACGATACTTTTTAAAGCTCCTTTAATAATTGTTTTTATTATATAATTAAAATCATTTATTGTCAATATGATAAAAAATTTTTGTTTACTTCTTTTTTATTTTTATTTAATATATCGCCAATCCTTTTCTCCGCGCCAAAACAGCTTACTTCCTCTCTTTTCTGGAAACATTAAGGCTCAAATACGCTGTCCGGCCTTGACTCAATGTTGCTCCGATCTTTCTCAAAACAAATTAAATTGAGCAGCTCAAGGCTCCGGCTTTTCCAAAGTCAGCTCATATAAACAGCCAATTCCGCCAAGCAACCCAAAAATAGCCGGCAAAATCCAAGCCTTGCTTAACTTTTATGCTTTTTTCAGAGTGTTCTTATGTAAATTCTACAGATTCTCTAAGGGAAATCTAAGCAAATCGCGGTATAATCTTTTTGTACCCAAAAACAGGAAGCGGCCGCTCACTAGATTTATTTCAGCTTAATTCGCTTTAACCGCAAAGAAATCATGCAGTGCTTCACGCAGGATTAAGCTGTATCAAGAGCAGAAATGCAAGCTGTAACTATATCATACAGGAAAGGAAGGATAACGCGATGAAAAAAAACACCTGGAAAATATTAGCAGGGGCAATGGTATGCTCCGTCACGCTCGGCAGCGGCAGTCTGATCAGCCATGCCAGCACTCTTAGCGACGCCGAAACCAATTTAAGAATCGAAGACGCGTCAATGCTGCAAGCTCCCAGCATAGAGGAGCTTATACAAACAACCAAAGGGCTGACCAAGGCCGAAAAGGAACAGCTTTTAAAGGATGAAAAAGAGCTTGCTCCCTATTATAAAAAGGCTTCAAAGTTAATTGAGGAAATCAATCGAAAGCGTCAAGCGATCTTCGACCGGGAAAAGAAATTGTTCGCCGAATACGACGCCGCTTCCGAAGCGCATCAAGATCTTTGGGATAAGCTAAATAATAATCTGACAACGACTCAAGCGTTTCTTTCGGATGAAAGACAAGTTATCCGCTTGTCAACAGCGCTCAACGCTAAGGAAAAAGCCATTCTATTGAAAGCACAGGATATTATCGAGGTATTGGATGCAAAAATAGATGCCGTTTATGAAGAGGCCGACCTCGCAGTACAAAGTCTCTCCGATCAATTAGACGATGTTTATGACGAAATGGATAAAATCTATGTGCGAAGCGCCTCCATTTGGGATAAAATCTACCCGAAAGAAGACGTAATTCATTATTAATCCGGCAAAAGCATTTTAACGAAGTATAGAACCGACAGCGGCTTGCCGCTTAAAGCACAAAATTTGTAAGCCCCCTAACATTGTTGAAAACGCAGGACATTGCAGCAAGCAAAGCTGTCCTGCGTTTTTTCGATGATTCCGCCTTTGCCGCACAGCCAAAGCTTTAAAAATTCCAGACCCTTTTAGCTATAGATTCTCCTTTGCTTTGCCGTTTCTTCCTGTCCTAAAGCTTCCCTTTTTTCTGTTTCCTGACATCCTGCAAGCCCTTCCCTTTTTCCGCTGACAAGCTCCGCTTGAAACGCTCGGATATCGCCCTTCTTTCTATAGACCTTTCCAACCGAATCCCTGTCTTAGTCCGAAAAATTCAGCAATTTTATTGCCGTAGTCACTGCAAGCATTGTAAAACCAGAGAATTTCCTGTATAATGAACGCAAGCCGTTAAAAGCCGGCACGGGAAAGCGCAAAGCCCACAGAAAAATTCAACAAATCAGGAAGGAAAATTTTCATGGCATTAGATGGAATCGTTTTGAATCATATGGTCAGCGAATTACGAACAGCGCTGATCGGCAGTCAAATTTTAAAAATAAATCAACCGGAAAAAGATGAGCTCAATCTTATTCTGCGGCAGGGCCGTCAGCAGTATCGCCTTTTGCTCAGCGCCGATGCCGGTATGCCCCGCCTTTATCTGACGGAGGAAGCGAAGGAAAATCCGGTCGCTCCCTCGGCCTATGTCATGCTACTGCGGAAATATCTGCAAAACGGCAAGATTATAAACATCTCCCAAGTCGGCAGCGAGCGAATTATTTTTTTACATATCAGCCATTACAATGAAATGGGCGATTTGGCAGAAAAACGTCTGATCATTGAAATCATGGGACGACACAGCAATATCATTCTGGTCGATGAAAAGGACAAAATTTTAGAAAGCATCAAACGGATCGGCGCCCATATCAGTTCGGTTCGAGAGGTCTATCCAGGCAAGACCTATGTCCTGCCGCCTGCTCAAAATAAAATCAATCCTCAGGATATCCGGTCAATCGCCGATTTCATCGCTTCCCTGCGGATGGCAGAGGGTTCCTCTCTCCAAGACAGAATCCTGAAAAGCTTTACCGGCTTTAGCCCTCTGCTGGCAGATTGGCTATGTCAAGCCGGCGGCTGCGATCCCAGCGCTCCCTTTGACAGCTTTGCTCCCGCAGATATAGAGGAGCTGTATCAGCACTTTGCTCTGCTAAATGCAGAAATGGAAACTCATGGCGGTAAGCCCTATGTTATACTAGGAAAAGACGGGCAGTATCGAGATTTCCATACCTGTCTGGCTCTGCGCCCGAGCGGCAGCTTTCTTGCCTTTAACAGCCTATCAGAATTGCTGGACGGCTTCTTTGTCACCAAGGCCAGACAAAGCCGTATACATCAGCGCAGTGCCGACCTGCGCAGGCTTCTGCAAAATCTGCTGGAGCGCTGCGCCAAAAAGCTGGATCTTCAAGAGCAGCAGCTTAAGGATACGCAAAACATGGAAAAGCTTCAGCGAAAAGGCGAGCTGCTGATGGCGTATCAATACCAGCTTCCGGAAAAGGCGGAGGAGGTAACGGTTTTTAATTATTATACCAATCAAGAGCAGACGCTGACTCTCGACCCGACCAAGACCATACAGGAAAACGCCAAGTCCTGCTTTGAAAGATATAACAAGAAAAAACGGACGCAGCTGGCCGTTAGCGAGCAGCTGCAAAAAAGCCGGCAGGAACTGGCTCATTTGGAGTCCGTTATCTACAGCCTAGAAAACGCCGAAAGCTTAGAAGAGCTGCATGCCATCCGGCAGGAGCTGCAAAATGCCGGTTATGTAAAAAAGAGCAGCGAAAAAAATATCGGCGGCAAAAAACCGCCGAAAAAGGCAAAGACAGTCAGTCTTCCTCCCTATCACTATATTTCCGGCGAAGGCTTTCATTTTTATGTCGGTCGGAACAACGAGCAAAATGAGGAGCTTTCCCTTCGTTTTGCCGGAAATAATGACTGGTGGTTTCATGCCAAGGGTATCCCCGGCTCCCATGTAATCGTAAAAACGGCAGGCGCCGAGCTGTCAGACAAAGGCTTTGAGCAGGCGGCGGCTCTGGCGGCATATTACAGCAAAGGCCGAGAAAGCAGTAAGGTCGAGGTTGACTATACCAAGGTCAAGGAGCTCAATAAGCCCAACGGAACGCCGCCGGGCTTTGTCATCTATCACCAGAATTATTCCATGATGATCGCCCCCGGCACAGAGGGTCTGACCAAAACCGATGAATAGCCTTTCTTTATCGGCGCCAACATCCGAAAAAGCTGTTTCGCTCTCATGCAGCGGCTTTTCTTGCATAATGTTCCCTGTCATGCGCAGGATTTCCTGTTATTTCTCGCTTACTGCTGCCTTCCGGCCAAAGTCTTGCTCTCCCCTTCTGATGGACTAATACTGGCTGTGTTTGTAAGTACATGGAAGCTTCTCTCCACGTCCTGCTTTATACCGCTAAGCTCCTTTCCGTACAGCTGGGGAGCACTGCGAAAGCGCAAATAAAAGACTCCCTTGGCGGCAAAAGCTAACATTGCCGGCAAAGGAGCCTTTTCTCTTGAAGATTTATTCTATGCCAAGCCCAGCATCTCTCTGGCGGTATCTTCCACCGCCTTTGAAATATTTTTCCCGCCCAGCAAACGAGCAAGCTCCTTCACTCTGGCTTCGCTGTCCAGTTCGGCTATCCGCGTTCTCATATGGCCTTCTGCTTCCTCCTTAAAAATAAGATAATGCGCATCTCCAAGAGCCGCAATCTGCGGTAAGTGCGTAATTGCAAAAATTTGCTTACTTTCCGCCAGATGCTTCATCTGCTCGCCGACCATACCAGCCGTAATCCCGCTGATACCGCTGTCAATTTCATCAAAAATAAGACTTGGAATATCGTCAATTGTTGCAAAAATTCCCTTCAGCGCTAGCATAATCCGCGAAAGCTCGCCACCGGAGGCAATCTCCGCCAAAGGCTTGGCTTCCTCTCCCTTATTGGTGGAAATATAAAACTCCACTTCATCTCCGCCATCCGCCTGCACCTGCTTTTTTCGCCGAAATTTTACCTCAAATTGGTTGTTGTTAAAATTCAGCCGAGCCAATCGCTTCTGCATTTCTTGTTTCAACGCCGCCGCTGCCTTCTTCCGAACCTCAGTCAGTCCGTCGGCCGCCTCCTGCATCCGGCGATCCAGCTCTACTCTCTGCTGCTGCCATTTTTTCCGATTTTCGACAATCTCCTGTAAAAAGGATAAGCGCTCCCGCTTTTTTTGCAGCGCGGCCAAAATCTCCTCCGTTGCATTACCGTATTTGGCCTTTAAGGAATTGATCTCATTCATTCTTTCCTCTGCTTCAAACAGCCTTTCTTCATAACCATCCATACCGTCCAGATAGCGATCGGCATCTCTGGCAGCGTCATGTAAAATATCCTCCGCACTGATTAGCTGCTCCCACAGGGAAGCCAGACGTTCGTCATAATCCTTGACCCGCTGCAAGCGATAGGCTGCCTGCGCCACTCGATTGCGGCTGCCGTACTCGCCGCCGACCGCTTCCTCCACTTCCTGCAAAGCCTCTTTGATTTGACGGCTGTTTTGCAAAAACTCCAGCTCCTGCTCCAAAGCCTTGTCCTCTCCGATTTTTAAATCCGCCTCCTCAATCTCCTGAATTTCATATTCTAAAAAATCAATTTCCCTAAGTCTTGCCGATTCTTCCATATCCAGCTCAGCAAAGGCTTTTTCTGCCTTCCGTTTTTGCTCGTCCAGCATCCGCAGTTCTTCCAAAAAGGGGCCTGTTTCCCTAGCAAAATAGCGATCCAGCATCAGAATATGATTTTTAACCTGAAGAAGCGATTGATGCTCTCTTTGCGAATGAATATCCAAAAGTCTTGCTCGCAACTCCAATATAGCAGCCTTTGTCATCATCTGCCCATTACAGCGAAAAACCGACCGACCGCCGCTCAACTTGCGACTGATAATAAGCTGCGGCTCTTTTTCCAGTCCCAACTCTTCCAAGCAGTCAAAGAAAGCGGCGGGCGCCTGCTCCAATACAAAAACACCCTCAATAAAGGAATCTTCCTCTTTCCTCAAGCTTTTGGTCATATCTCCGCCCAGCAGCGCATCCAATGACCCGATGATCATTGATTTTCCTGCTCCCGTTTCTCCTGATAAAATATTCAATCCCTTCCGAAACGGAATCTTGATCTCATCAATCAATCCGATATTTTGAATATGTAAATTCACCAGCATCGCATTTCCATCCCTATACTAAGTTCTTTATGTCCCTCAATACTTCCTCTGCCGTCTGTACCGAGCGCGTTGCGCAAAAAATAGTATCATCGCCAGCTATGCAGCCGATCACATGACGAAACGCCAAGCCGTCGATCGCCGCCGCAACCGCCATCGCCATACCGCTCAAGGTTTTTATCACTACCATCTGTCCCGCCAGCTCTCCATACTTATATCCATGCTTTAAAATATTTCGGTATTTTTCGTTGTTTATCTCCGGAATCAAATCCATCTGGGGCAGACTATACTTTACTCGCCCACTTCCATCTGCTGATTTGATCAGCTTCAATTCCCTGATATCGCGGGAAATTGTTGCCTGTGTTACCTGATATCCCTCTTTTAATAAAAACTGAACGATCTCGTCCTGCGTTTCCACTTCTTCATTCTTTATGATTTCCAACAGTCTTGATTGCCTTTGAAATTTCATTTTTTCTCCTCCATTCCAATGCACTCGAAATCTACCCTATAATTTCTCCTTCAAAACGGAAAAAAAGTTAGTGCTTTGGCGGCGAAGCAGGTCGGTCGTCCGCTCGGAGCGAAGGATTCGTATCCTTGTTCCCGCTGCCACTGGAAGCATCTCCTTCCCGTCCAGCGTTACAAAAAAATCATCCAATCCGTTTAAACGATCAAATTCCAGCTCAATCACATCCTTGACCGACAAAACCAGCGGTCTGGCGGACAGGGAATGCGGGCAAATCGGCGTTACGGCAATATTTTCACAATGCGGTAAAATAATCGGGCCTCCGGCAGATAAATTATATGCCGTCGAACCGGTCGGAGTCGATAAAATAACACCGTCCGCCCGGTAAAACCCGGCTAAATTTCCGTTTATCCACAGCGTATATGCCAGCATTCGTGAAATGTCATGCCTTTTTAACACAACCTCATTTAATACCGTTCCCAAAAACCTCTGCTCCTGTCCTTTTACGGCATAGGCATTTAACATCATTCGTTTTTCTATTGTATATCTGCCCTCAAAAATTTCCGTCAAAGCAGAAAATACATCGCCCGCCTCGGTTTCTGTCAAGAAACCCAAATGCCCAAGGTTGACTCCCAATACCGGGATCTCCCTCTTTGCCACTTCTTTTGCCACATCTATGATCGTTCCGTCCCCACCCAGGGTAATGACCAGATCGCATTGCGTTACGTCGCCCTCTTCCATCCGGCGAACGCCTGTCACTCTTTTTCCTTTTTCCTCCAGCCATTTTTTTAAGGCTGTGGTAAATTTTTCCTCCGGATCTCTTTGAATATTCGTTACGATTAAAATATCTTGATACATCATCATATTACCGCTTCATGAGACCTTTCCACAAGCTCCTCGATTTTTATGCTTTCCGCTTTGCTGTCTGGTTCGCTCAATTGCTCCTGTCTTCTTAAATCCTCAATCTCTGCTTCCTGTTCCTCGCTTTCCCCTCCTTCCTGCTTCTTGTTCCTCATATGCAGCAAATACTCTATATTTCCTGCCGGACCCTTTATCGGAGAAAAATCCAATCCCAGTATCTCAAATTGTCTTGCTCTCATTTCCCTAATAATAAATTCAATGACCTCCTGATGCACCTTTTTCTCTCGAACCACTCCGTTTTTCCCGACCTTTTCCCTGCCGGCCTCAAACTGCGGCTTAATCAGGCAAACGATTTCTCCGTTTCTCCGCAGCCGCGCCTGAACGGCGTCTATAATCTTTGTCAGAGAAATAAACGATACATCCACGCCAGCAAAATCCACTGGCTCCGGCACTTGCTCGCCGGTCAGATAGCGCACATTTATCTTTTCCAGTACAATCACCCGATCATCTTGACGCAGTGACCATGCCAGCTGCCCATAGCCGACATCAATACTGTATACTTTTTTTGCTCCATGCTGAAGCATACAGTCCGTAAAGCCTCCTGTTGAGGCACCGATATCCATACATATTTTATCCTGCAGGTCAAGTGCAAATGCCGTAACCGCCTTTAGAAGCTTATAGCCGCCGCGGCTGACAAATCGCTCTTCTTCTCCCTTGATCCGAATCTCTTGATCCGGTAATACCATGGCTCCTGCTTTTTCTTCCCGCTCTCCGGCCACCAAAACCTTACCCGCCATGATCATGGCCTTGGCCTTTTCTCTGGACGCCGCTAAGCCTCTAGTGACCAGCAGGATATCCAATCTTTCTTTTTTCATCCTATATTCGCTCCATTTTCAGACCGGGGCGCTTCCGCTTCTTTTCCCCTGCTCTGTTTTCTCTCGACTTAGGCTCTGCCCTTTTTAACACGCCGAATTCTTCGGAAAAAGCTCAAAATTTTTCCGATTTGAAAGACAATGAAATTGGCGTTGCGCATGGCAATCTCCTTTGCTACTGCCTTGCCGCCGACCGTCAGCGCTGCAATCAGCGCCGACAAAAGAATCTCCGACGCGCTCAGCCAAAGCCGGTTGTCAATCGCCAGCTTTAGAATAATTGCCGCCGCCGCGCTGCCGGAAATAATGCCGGCAATATCTCCCACCACGTCATTGCAAAAATTGGCTACGCTGCCGGCATTGCGAATGATGGCAATGCTCTCGCGCGCCCCCCTGACATTGGACGCCGCCATGGAATGAAACGGAGTTTCGTCCGCCGCAGTAACCGCAATTCCCAGCAAGTCAAAAAAGATTCCCAAAAATATAATGATCAGCAATATAAAAAGCGCCGCCAGAGCTGATACCTGCTCCATAAATACCACGGAAAAATATGCCATAAAAATCGTAATTAAAAAAGTAGCCGCCGTGATAAAGGCGATCCATTTATAATTGATTTTTCTTTTTACCTTATTTCTAAATTTGATTCTATTCTTTCTGCTCAAAGCAAAATCCTTCTCTGCCTTATTTTTTCAGCTGTCGTCCATCTCTTTCCCACTGGTTTATCTCGCTTGCGCCGGCTTCCGTCAAATTTTCTCCGATTACAGGACATTATATCCTTAAAAAGTAAGACGGCAGAGATGATAAATTTTACGACATGTGGTCCTGCAGGTTTTCCCGAATCCTTACTCTTTTGTCGCCAAAAAAGCGGTTTCCCTTGAAATGGATTCCAAGGCAGTTGCCACGCCCTGCGCAAGATCGCCGCAACAGTCGTACCGTAATCCCATCCTTGCCTCAAAAGAACAGTCTAGGAGCTTTCCTCGGCAATTCCTTCATTTCCTAGTCTTTTTTGCAATCTATCGTTTCAAGGGACAATCCCTCCTCCTATTTGGCCAAATATTTGGAAGGTCCCAATCCCTATCCCCGAAAAATCACGCAAGACAGGCTACGCTGCCCACAGCTTTCGCCGCAAGACAGGTTCCATCCGATTTTGCAGGTAAGTCCTTCTATCATAGCTAAGTCCCCCGCAAACATCGGTCTCCACGAGAAACGGGTCAACGCCTGCATGCCATTGCAGATCGCCCGAATCTCTTAACTCCCGACACCAGCCCGCAACTGGGCGTCACCAGCCAATACCAGGAACTTCATCGATATGCCCTTTACGGATTTTTAGCCCCGTCTTTGGAAATAAAGCAATCGACTAGAATACTGCGTCTTACTTTAAAATAATTATACTATAGCCCGCCAAATAATACAACTAAAAACTTTTCCGGCAATTTTCCGTCCCGCAAAGCTAAAAAGTGCCCTGACAACTGTCCCCTTCTGCTTTCCAGCAGGGAGAGTCTATCAGGGCGCCCTGTTTCCTTTCCTTTTAAGCCGTAAATAAGCTGTAATTGCGAAAGCCGTTTTTTACTCCTTTCTCCAAGGCTTTCTCACCGCATAATATGGTTTGTCTGCTTTTATTCCACGATAAAAGGACGGCTTGATTCTTTTTCTATAGCTACATGTCGCCGATCCTGCCGGAATTATTCTGTAAAAATTGCTTTAAGACCCCCTTAAGGGGAATCTATTCATTATCAATGGAGGTGAAACCTATGCGTATTTTAATCGTAGAAGATGAAAAGCGGCTGGCGGAGGTGCTTGGCCAGATCCTAAGAAACGAAGGCTATGAAACGGATATTGCCGGCGATGGCGACACTGGACTTAGCTATGCTCTATCCGGCATTTATAATGTTATCGTGCTGGATGTAATGCTGCCGAAAAAAACGGTTTTGAGGTCGTAAAGAGCTTACGCCAGAGCAAGCTCGCCACACCGGTTTTAATGCTGACCGCCAAGGACGAAACAATGGATAAGGTAACGGGATTGGACTGCGGTGCGGATGATTACATGACAAAGCCCTTTATCTCCGATGAACTGCTGGCTCGAATCCGCGCTTTGGCTCGCCGTCAGGGAGAGGTGATTTTTGAAGAATTGAGTTTCGAGAATATTTCTCTTCATTTATCCACTCATTCTCTCCAGTGTAATATGAAATCCGTGCATCTCTCGCACAAGGAATTTGAGATTTTAAAGCTTCTCCTTTCCTCTCCGAATTCCATTGTTTCCAAGGAGGCCCTGATTACCAAGGTCTGTGGCTATGATTCGGAAGCCGAGGACAATAATGTGGATGTCTATATTTCTTTTCTGCGCAAAAAACTGTTCTTCTTGCACTCTAAAGTAGCCATCGGCACTGTGCGCAAGGTCGGATATCGATTGGAGAAGGAAAATGCTTAAAAAATTAAAAAATCGCTTTATTCTTATTACTTTATCTCTGCTAAGTATTGTTTTTCTCAGCGCTTTGATCGGTATTTCCATTTTTCAGCTGCAAAAGCTGACCAACGATAGCTATCAAATAATGGAAAAAATTTTAAACGATCCCAGAGATTACAGCCTTCGCCCCAAAATTGACCGAGAGCCGCGATATGCCGAGCAGGCGGCTATCGCTCCCATATTTGGAGTGGAGGTTGACAGCTCTGGCAATGTGATTTCCTCTCAGCTGGAAAATGTCGATATTTCCGACGAAGCATTAAGCTCCGCCATAGAGCAGGCATTGGCAGCCTCTTCCGAAAAGGGCAAAATTGGAAATTTGCAGCTCCTTTTTGCGAAGCAGCAACGGTATTCCTATACGATCCGAATCGTCTTTACCGATTATCAGCATACGCTTTCCTCGCTTTATGCTCTAATCCGAACCTTTTTGATCGTTGGCGGCTTGACACTGCTGGCATTCTGGCGAATCAGCGTTTTCCTTGCCAATCTGGCGCTTGCTCCGGTCGAAGCCGCTTGGACAAAGCAGCGCCAGTTCCTTGCCGACGCTTCCCATGAGCTAAAAACTCCGCTGACGGTAATCCTGACCAATCTTGGGATTCTTGCCGCCAGCCCGCAAAAAAGCATTGCCGAGCAAAGTAAATGGATTGAAAACAGCAATGCCGAAGCGCTACGTATGAAGGAGCTAGTAGAGCAAATGCTGTTCTTGGCCAAATCCGATACCAGTCAGCTGCCGGAGGTTCGAGAAAACGTTGATTTTGGCGATTTGGTGATGGGCAGTATCCTGACCATAGAGTCGCTTGCCTTTGAGCGCAATTTGCAATTTGCCGAAGAAATTGAGGACAATATTTTTCTGGTAGGCAATGGCTCACAGCTTAAGCAGCTGATCCATATTCTGCTGGACAATGCCTGTAAGTACTCCTCCCCCAACACTACCATTTTGGTAAAGCTCAAGCATACCGAAAAAAAATCCCTTCGGCTCTCGGTTACCAACCATGGCAATGTCATTGCCGAAAGCGATCTGTCCAAGCTTTTTGACCGCTTTTATCGAGCAGACAGCTCCAGGGTTCGCGAGGAAGGAGGCTATGGACTGGGCTTGGCAATTGCCGAAAGCATTGTTGGCGCCCACCACGGCAAAATCACCGCCGAAAGCAGCGCCAAAAGCGGAACTGTCTTTACCGTAGAGCTCCCCTGTAATTAGGGAAATTTAAACAGCATGCCATCCGACACCACGCAAAAAGACCATCTCTCGCATGGAGATATGGTCTTTTTTAAGTCATTTTTATATAAAGCCTCCCCCCTAAATCCAATTTAGGCACAAAGGAAAATTTATATTTCCCATCGCTTTATCTCTTAAAGCTTTATCATGGTATTTCAGCGATGCAGATCACCGAAGGCGTTACGGATAAAATCTGCGCGATACTACAAAAAAATTAAGTCACTGCGCTGTTTGGAAAGCTCCTGTCATTCCCTCAATTAGTACCACAGGCCAATCAGCACACCCAGCAGCATTCCGACAAAAACCTCCAGATAGGTATGCCCCAGCAGCTCCTTCAGTTCCTTTTCTATCTGAAAATTAGAGCGCCCCAACTGCTCGACAATCTGCTTGATTACCTTAGCCTGCTGCCCCGCCGCCATACGGACATTGGCTGCGTCGTACATGGTGATAAAGGATATCACCATTCCCAGCCCAAACACTGGGTCACTGAAACCATAGATTTTTCCAATCTGCACCGTCGCCGCCACAATGGACGTCGTATGCGAGCTGGGCATTCCTCCCGAGCCCATAATCCTCTCCGGATCAAATTTTTTATATCTTATTCCCGTGGTCAGTATCTTAAAGCCCTGCGCCACAAACCAGCCAATCAAGGCTACCACAAACGGACGATTATTAAATATTTCCACTATATATCTCATAACTCATCTACTTCCAAAACAATAAATTCCTTCTCTGCCTTTTCCAGCCTCTGCACACATTCCTTCAAAAGCTCCGTGCCCCTTTGGTATTCCAGTAAGTTCTCCTCAAAGCTCAACTCACCCGTCTGCAAGGTTTCAATAATCTGATTCACCTCTTTCAGCAAATCCTCCATTCTGACCGATGTCTTTTTTTTCGCTGCTGCCAATGCTTTTTCCCTCCACTTTCAAACTTAATACTCCATCCCTTAAGTACGCTCTAAGGCTTTCCCCCGTCTGAACCTGCCAAGCGCCTGTCACCGCCTTGCCTTCCGTCGTGGTCAGATACGCATATCCGCCATTCAGCTTTGCCGGCGGATAAAGAGCCAAAAGCTCCTTTTGCTTCATCTCCAGCTGCCAGCGCATTTTCCTTAAATAATGTGCAAACTCACGATCCAGCTCTTTTTCCCGTTCCATCAGCTGCATGGCAATATCCTCCCATTTGCGCCGAGGATGATAGTTTGCCAGCCGAAGCCTTGACCGCTCAATTCGGCTCTCCATATCGCTTAGACATTGCTTCAGTCCTTTATCCAGCTTCTGCCTAAGCTCCGCCAAGAGCCTTCGCTGTCCGGCCCGCTCCGGAATCGCCAGCTCCGCCGCTGCCGACGGCGTAGGTGCCCGCAAATCCGCCGCCAGATCCGATAAAGTTACATCAATTTCATGGCCAACTGCCGAAATAACAGGAAGCTTCGAGTGAAAAATCGCCCATACCACTTCTTCCTCATTAAACGCCCACAAATCCTCCAGCGATCCGCCTCCGCGCCCAACAATAATCAAGTCAACCGCTTCCTTGCTCCGGTTAAAATATTCAATTCCAGCGGCAATATTGGCAGCCGCCCGCTCTCCCTGCACCAGACTGGGGTAAAGAATCAGCTGAACATTTGGATTGCGCCTGCCAGCAATCTGTAAAATATCCTGAATCGCCGCACCGGTCGCACTGGTAACTAAGCCAATCCTCTCCGGCATTTCCGGAAGCTCTTTTTTGGGCTTTTGAAAAATGCCCTCGGCGGCCAGCTTCTGCTTTAGCTCTTCCAGCCTTTGCGCCAGCTCTCCTTGGCCTCCTGCCCGAATATCTCTGACATAGACCTGATAGCTGCCGCTTTTTTCATAAACACCGATTCCGCCGGTAACGACAATCCTGTCGCCGTTTCTCGGTATTGCTCCGGCTCCTGCCGCATAGCTGGAAAAAAGAACGCAGGATATCGCCGCCGCCTCATCCTTCAGAGTAAAATAAATATGCCCGGAACTATGCTGTTTGGCGTTGCTGACTTCTCCTTCAATCTGCAAATGATTCAGCAAAAAATCCTCCCGAAAGAGATTTTTAATATATAAATTGACCTCTGAAACCTGAAATATCTTGCCTGCCATATCCTTCTCTTTTATCTGCCCGCACTTTTCCGCGCCGGCTCCTGACTGTCGTCATCCTGTTTTAGGCCCTTCTTTCCTCGCCAATCCGGCTGCTTTTTATTTGGGCCTTCCCTTTTAACATACTGTAAGAGGCGCCTAGTCAACCGGTTTTTCCGTTTTGGCTGCCGACTCCTGCGCTTGTCCGTCCTCCTTCGGCAATTCCTCAATTAGCCTCGTCAGTGCTCCGTTGACAAAACGATACGCCGCCTCCTGCCCATAGTTAGAGGCCAGACTAACCCCGTCCTTGGCCAAAATATTGACTGGCGTTTCTTTTTTATAAAACAGCTCATACGCCATCAAACGCAGGATTGCCAGCTCTACCTTGGCCATGGTCGCCGTATTCCAGCGCTCCAGCCGGCGGTCAAGCCGTTCGTCAATTTCCGGCAAAAGCCTTTGGATTTCCTGAATTTCCCGCAGTATAATCTCCTTGTCCTCCTCGGCGATTAGTTTTTCATTGCGATTAAAGGTTTCCAGCGCCTCTGCGTCCAAATCCATCTCTTTATGAAAGCTTTGTCCGAATAAAATCCGAAAAAGCAATTCTCTTTTTTCCTTTTGCTTCATGCTTAGCTCCACTCCCATATTCTTGTCATTTCCATCCCAATAAAGAAATTTTTCGACGCTTCCGGCACCGTGGGAAGCTCGTAATAAAAATCAATGGGACTCCCGCAAAATAAGAATCCTCGCCAAAATATAGTGTTACAGCAAATGCTAAAATACGATATTTTATGTAAAAACCTATTCTTGCAGCAGTCCCATTGACCTCTTTGCTAATTATTTGTTTTTTTCGCTTTTTTTTCTCTGGCTTTTGGCTCTACGCCGCTGACTTTGACATTTACCGCTGCTACCTGCAATCCGGTCATATTTTCCACAGTCGATTTGACCTTTTTTTGAATCTTTGCCGTCACATCCTGAACGCTGACGTCAAACTCAATAATCACCGCCAAATCCAAGGTCAGTTCTTCTTTCTCGTTGACCCGAACCTTGATGCCCTTGCCAAGATTTTTCATGCCAAGGAGCTCCACCAGCTCTCCGCGCAATTTTCCAACCATGCCGACAACGCCTTCTACCTCGGTTGCTGCCATTCCCGCAATTACGGCGATCACCTCATCCGCAATATTGACGGCTCCGCTCTCCTGCTGCTCGTTGATCTTTAATATTCTTCGCTCCATCTCGTCCTCCTTGGTACTTCTTCTGCAATTTTTATCGGCATCGGACATTATACGCGGGAAACATAGTCCCCGGTACGGGTATCTATTTTCAGCTTATCACCGGTATTGATAAACAGGGGAACCATGACTACCGCGCCGGTTTCCAGCTCCGCCGGCTTAGTTGCTCCAGTCGCCGTATCTCCTTTGATTCCCGGCTCCGTATGCGTAACGGTCAACTCCACACTGATCGGCGGCTCCACACCAAACACTACTCCATTATGGGACAGCATCATAACAACGTCATTTTCCTTAACAAACTTTAAAGCGTCACCCAAATCCTGCTTATTCAAAGCGATTTGCTCATATGACTCCTGATCCATAAAATGGAACAAATCTCCGTCCGAATACAGATACTGCATATCCTTCCGCTCAATCATCGCCTGATCAAACTTATCCTGCGGACGAAAGGTCTTATCAATAATACTTCCCGTTTTCATATTTCTAAGCTTGGTTCTGACAAATGCCGGACCCTTTCCCGGTTTTACATGCTGAAATTCCAATACCTGATAAATATTGCCCTCATGCTCGATCGAAATTCCGTTTTTTAAATTGCCCGCTTGTACAACTACTGCCATGGTAATCCTCCTAGATATTTTTATATATTTCTTTTCCTATATGACCTTCTCACTTTAGTGAGGCCATCTTTTAAACATTTGTAAAATTTCCGCAAATACTCCGCGATTTTATTTCCAAACTCTCTTCCGCCTGCACTTGTGCCAAGTATTGGGGGCTTTCGCGATTTTTCCTTCGGAAAAACGCTGTCGCCCTTGCCTACGCTTCTTTCAGAAGCGTTGGGGGCTTACGGCATTTGCGCTGCAAATGCCTGCCGCCTTTTACTGCCTACGCTTCTTTCAGAAGCGATGGAGCTTTCGCGATTTTTCCTTCGGAAAAACGCTGTCGCCCTTGCCTACGCTTCTTTCAGAAGCGATGGGGCTTTCGCGATTTTTCCTTCGGAAAAACGCTGTCGCCCTTGCCTACGCTTCTTTCAGAAGCGATGGGGACTTACGGCATTTGCGCTGCAAACGCCTGTACCTCAAAATTAAAATCTATTACAGTACAATCAGTTTTTTCTCCGATGTAACTAGGCTTTCTGCTCCATTCTCGGTCAGTACAGCCAAATCTTCAATCCTCACACCACCGATTCCCGGAAGATAAATCCCCGGCTCAATAGTTTCTAACATATTTACTTGTAATATTCTATCTTCTCTTTGCGACAGATTGGGTGCTTCATGAACCTCCAGTCCGACACTATGTCCCAACCCATGCCCAAAATATTCACCATAACCTGCCTCGGCAATGATATTTCTGGCAACCGTATCGACTTCCGCTCCAGTCAATCCCGGCCTCAATGCCGCCAATGCCGCCAAATGCGCCTTAAGCGTAAGATCATAAATCTCCTTCAGCTGTCCGCTGACCTCACCAATCGCCACGGTGCGCGTCATATCCGAGCAATAGCCCTGATAAATACAGCCAAAATCCATCGTCAGCAGCTCGCCCTTTTGTACCGGCTTATCCGTCGGTCTGGCATGCGGCAAAGCTCCATTTGTCCCGGAGGCAATGATCGGATCAAAACTAAGTCCGTCCGCTCCCAGCTTTCGCATGGTAAATTCCAGTTCTAGGGCAATTTCTTTTTCAGTCTGCCCCGGCTTAATAAATTCCAGCATATGAGTAAATGCCTGATCGCCGATCAAGGACGCTCTCTTTAATAAAGCAAGCTCGTCAGGCGTCTTGATCATACGCAGCTGCTCTATTGCGTCATTGATATTTCGCCACTCAACTCCCGCCAGCCTATCTGAAATCATCCGGTACTCGGCAAAGGTCATTTGATTACCTTCAAAGCCGCAATTCTTAACATTATCAGCCTTTAAGTATTTATCCAAGGTTTCCGTCAGTCCGACATTGCGATACTCCACAATCTCAAAGTCCGGACACTGCGCCGTTGCCTGCTCAATATAGCGAAAATCCGTCAGCAGAATCTGCAATGCCGAGCTGATATATAAATAAGCATTGGAACCGGTAAAACCGGAAAGATAACGGCGATTATAGGGGCTTGATACCAGAATTGCTTCTACCTCCAGCTCTTTCATCTTACCGATCAGTTTTTGAATTCTTAAATTCATGACTTCCTCCTCAAATCACAATTTTCTCTGTACCCAGCGCTTCGCCAAAAAGAAATGAAGCCTGCCCGCAGCCCAAGCAGCCATTCCAAGGCTTCTTCCAGCCGCAGTTTTCCCCGCGCCCAGCCGCTCAAATAGGTATCTGCCCCAGCAAGCGCGCTTGCCAAGGCAGATATCTGCTTGAACGTATTTTTACATCAGCAATACGATTTCCTCTACAATCGCTTCTGGAGTTTTACCGGCGGTCGAAATAATGATGCCGGCAATTTTGAAAAATAAAGACTCCTGCTTGGCAGCCTTTTCCGAAAATTCCTTTTCATCGAAAGCCGCAGCCTTTTCCCCCTGATCCAGTTCCAATCTGCGCCGAATCTCCTCCTTATCGGTCTGTAAAAAAATAACCGTACCGACCTTCGGCAATATAGCAGCTATCTCCGCGTCCTCGATTGTTTCGCTTCTAACGGCAATAATCTTATTTTTTCGATTGATCAGCCTTTCAATCATATTCTTTTCGATCTCACGAAATTGCTCCGGCTCCATTTCCTTCTTTAAATCAGAAATGCTTTTTTGGTATTCCGCTTCCATCTCCGCTTCCAATTCTACAAAGGCTTGCTGCGTTACTTCTGCCAATCGCTTTCCAACCGTAGTTTTTCCGCACTGGGAAAATCCGATCAATACTATATTATTCATCTTCTCTCCATTTGTCCTTTGTTATTTGAGCATATTCCAGCAGCTTCTTTTCCAGACCTCTTTTGAGCTTGGTATACAGAGCCTCCTTTTCTTGAATTGGCTGTACCAATATCGTGCAAAGCCCCAAAAGATTGCCGGCAATCACATCCGTAAACAGCTGATCGCCAATAATTACCGTTTTCTCCGGCGGTGTGCCCAATATCGTCAAGCCCTTTTTCAGTCCAAAGGGCAAGGGCTTAATTGCTGAAAAAACACTGCGCAGGCGAATCCCCTTGGCAAATAAACGCACCCTCCGCCTTGTATTATTGGACACCAAAACAATCGAAAAGCCTTTGCGCCGCAATAAAGCCATCAGCTTTTCTACCTCGTCGGTGGGAAATTCCCTGTCATAGGCGACTAGGGTATTGTCAATATCAAATACCAGCCCACGATAGCCCTGCTCATATAGCTTAGGATAGGGAATATGATAAATGCTCGGATAGTAAAATCGGGGATATATTTTCATAAAAACCTCATCTTTTCTCCTCATATAATATATTATTTTAGGCTGCAAGTCAATCTTTTTTTGGCAAAGCCGCTTTTGGAAAGGCTTTGCTCTATTGCTCCGACCGCCGCAGAATGGTTTCCGGAGCAACCTTTACCGGCAGCTTCAGCCACAGCTTTTCCTTTGCCAAGGTCGCGCTTTCTTTGATCTCCCCCGCCTCTGTCTGGATTTCTCCCACTTCAAAGGAAATATTCTCTCCCTCCAAGCTTAAAATCTCCAACTGATCTCCGGCGGAAAACTTGTTTCTCTGCTCCAGCAGATGCCGATCTCTGTTTGGATCATAATCCAGCACCTTAGCAGTAAAGACGTAGTCTTTGATGTAGGAAGAATTTTCGTAGATCTGTCCGTCTTGAGGCACACCGTAAAAGAAGCCAGTGTCAAAATAGCGATGCGAACATTTTCCAACCTCCTCCAGAAAATATGCTTTTTTCGCCTGGTACTGTATCGGATCCTGAAAGAGCAAATCTATCGCCTGCCGATAGGCTTTTACTACAGTCGCCACGTAAAGCGGAGTTTTCATGCGTCCCTCGATTTTCAAGCTGTCAATCCCCGCCGCAACGATATCCTCTAAGTGATCAATCATGCAAAGATCCTTTGAATTAAAAAAATAGGTTCCCTTCTCATCCTCTGCCACCGGCATATACTCTCCCGGCCTAGTTTCTTCAACCAAGCGGTATTTCCAGCGGCAGCTTTGAGTGCAGGAGCCTCGATTGGCGTCCTGTCCGGTCAAATAATTGCTGATTAAGCAGCGCCCCGAATAGGACATGCACATAGCGCCATGAACAAAGCCCTCGATCTCCATATCCGGAGGAATATTGGCTCGAATTTCGGCAATTTCTTTGAGGGAAAGCTCTCTGGCAAGAACCGCCCGCTTAACACCCTGCCCATACCAGAAACGATAGGTCAGATAATTCGTATTATTTGCCTGGGTGCTCATATGAAGCTCCATACCGGGCAGCAGCTCCCGTGCCAGCATCAAAAGGCCAGGATCCGCCACAATCAACGCATCCGGCATAACCTTCTCTCCCAGCTCCCGCAAATAGAGCTTCGCTGCTTCAATATCCTGATTGTGGGCAAAAACATTGACCGTGACATACGCCTTAACTCCATGCTCCCTGGCATAGCTCACTCCGGCAATCATTTCTGCCGTGTTGAAATTTCTTGCCTTGGCTCGCAGACCTAAAACCGAGCCGCCGAAATAAACGGCATCCGCACCATATTTGACGGCAGTTACTAAATTTTCATAGGAGCCTGCCGGCGCCAATAATTCAGGTTTCTTTATCCATTCCATCATCTTCTTTTGCTTCCCTCTGATTCTTCTGTTTTCATCGCCTGCCGACATTACCATCCTGCGCGCTCTTGTCTTTTCTCTCTGCTTTAGGACTTCTCGCCGCCAAGGACTGCCTTTTTTCGCCGCGAAGCCTTTGTAAAACAAAGCTTCCTATTTTGGAGGCTAATCCTTCTTAATACAAACCGTTACCCCATCCGCCATACCAAAATAATGCGTTGTCAGCTGCCGATGACTGCCGATCGCCCGCAAATACTCTCTCATCCTTTTGTGCGTAGTTCTCTCCCTGCGAATCAGCAAATGACGGGACGCCATAATTTCACCGTTTTGCAGCACATTATCCGTTACCAAAAGCCCCTCCTTGGCCAGAAGCCGCACTAGCTCCGGCAAAAAATGAATGTACTGCGCCTTTGCCGAATCTAAAAAAATAAAGTCAAAGGCCCCCTCCAGCTTCGGCAAAAGCTCGGCCGCATCTCCAGTCAGCAGGCGAATCTTCTCCGGCTGCTCCCTCCGCTTTTCCTTCAAATTTTCCAATAAAAGCTCCATTTTTTCCAAGCTGTCCGCCGCTTTTTGCGCCGCCGCAAAATTCTGCTTCGCCTCCTGCCACATGACGGGATTGCGCTCCAATGTAATCAGCTCCCCATTTTCCGGCAAGAATCGGCTCATCAGCAATGCCGAATAGCCGACCGCCGTGCCGATCTCCAAAATTCGGCAGGGCCTTTTCAACCGCAGTAAAAGCTGTAAAAGCTGTGCCATTTCACGACGTATAATCGGTACTCCCCGACTGCGAGCGGATTTTTCCAAATCGGACAAAAAGCCTCCTTCCTCATAAAACAAAGAGAAGAAAGCTTCCTTGTCGCTTAGTCCGCACAGCCATGGATCGTTGATTTGCTCCATTTCTGTCCTCATCTTCCTCATCCTGTCAGCGCAAATAATCCTTGTATTCTGCCTTCGCCGCGTTATGCTCATCCAAAGTTCTGCTGAAAAAATGCTCGCCGGTTTCAATATTCTTTAGCACAAAATAAATATAGTCCGTTTCGTCTGGATACAACACCGCCTCCAAGGACGCCTTGCCCGGATTCGCAATCGGCCCCGCCGGCAGCCCCCGATTGATATAGGTATTATAGGGAGATTCTATCTTTGTATCCTCGATCGTCAGCTGCGGATAGGACTTATTCAGCACATACATAACCGTTGAGCACATTTGCAGGGGCATGTCGATTTTCAGCCGATTGTTGATAACACTGGCAACAATCCGGCGTTCCTCCGGCACTCTGACCTCTTTTTCAATAATAGCCGCCATATTGACGACCTGATCAATGCTGTAGCCGAGAGCGCTTGTACGGGTCCGAAATTCTTCATTGTAAATCGCATCAAATCGCTTGAGCATTTTGTCGATCACCTCCGTCACCTTGGCATCGGCATAGATCTCATAGGTATCCGGAAAAAGATAGCCCTGCAAGCGCAGATTCCTTTCCGGAATATCCTTTAAAAATTCATAATTGTACTTGAAAATATCATTGCATGCCTGCACAAATTCATCGCTGGTCTTGCAAATTCCCAGCTCCACCATTTTTTTTGCAATCTGTAGAATCGTATAGCCTTCCGGTATGGTAAATTTAACGGTTTGTCTTTTTTCTCCATCCTTCATCAAAATTTCCATAATCCGATATTCATCCATAGCCGTATCCAGCTTGAACGTCCCGCTTTGAAATTTTGCATCATAGCCGTTCAATTTTGCCAAGACACGGAAAAAAAGCTCATTCTCAATCAAGCCTCTTTGCTTTAGGATGCCCGCAATTTTCTCCGTTCCAATTCCTTTGGGAATCTCAACTGTGACCTCCTTGCTTTCCTTCTCCACCTCCGGCCTTTGAATCAGGGCATACGCATTTTGATAAACCCATCCGGTTCCCTTTACGATCGCCAACACTACCGCTCCGATAAATACGATCCTCAGGATTACCTGCAAAATTTCTCCGATAACATTTTTTATCATAAGCACCCCTTACCGGGAAAAATAATGACGAATATCTCTATCCGTCACCATTTCCTCTCTAGTCCAAAAAATTAGTATCATAATCCAGTTCGTCTGCTATGATCTTAAAGACCTTCTGCACCGAACGGCAAAGCTGATAATCCGCGTCCAAAAACGCATTGACAATCGGATCTTGCAGCTCCGGCGCATAATCATTTTTTAAACGGAGCAGCCTTTCATATGCCTCAAATTGCCCATAATTCTGATCAACTTGAATTTCAAACGCTTTTTTTCGGAAAGCGTTGATCTTATCCCATAATTCGGGCTTATTAGACAGCAAGGATTTATAATTCAGATATTGGATATATTCTTCTGTCAACTTCAAGGCGCGGATCATTTCCTTCGCCTTTTGTTCTACATTTTCTCTCAACACAACAGCCTCCTGTTTCACACCTTTCGTCTTGCAGGCTAGACCTCAACCTGAGTCAATACCGGCAAGACCATCGGATTTCGTTTCAAATGCAACCACAAATATTCCCGAATATCATCTCGGATGATGGTCTTAATCTTCGTCCAGTCGCTGATGTTTTTGATTGTTGCCTTTTGCAGCGAGCGATCAACGATATCCTGAATATCGCCCATCAAGCTGCTATTTTCCTTGACATAGATAAAGCCCCGAGATACGATCTCCGGATTTGCCAAAATTTCATTGGTGTAACGATCAACCACAATCGACACCACGATCAGGCCATCCTGCGACAGCTTCTGGCGATCTCTCAGCACAACGTCGCCGACATCGCCGACTCCCAGCCCATCCACCAGAACCGTTTCAACCGGAATTTTATTAATTACCTCTCCGCCGTCCTGATCTAGGGCAAACACATTTCCATTTTCTAAGATATATACATCCTTTTTCTGCATCCCCAATTCCACGGCCAGCTCCTGATGTGATTTCAGATGCCGATACTCGCCATGTACCGGAATAAAGTAACGCGGGCGCACAAGAGTATGCAGCAGTTTCAGCTCCTCCCGGCAGGCATGTCCAGATACATGCGTATCCTCGTAGATGACATCGGCTCCCTTTTTATAGAGACCATTGATGACCCTGGCCACATATTTTTCATTGCCCGGTATCGGCTTGGAGCTTAGAATCACCAAATCTCCCTCTTTAATGCCGATCTTGCGATGCGTGCTGTTCGCCATTCTCGATAGCGCCGAAAGCGGCTCTCCCTGACTGCCAGTCGTTATAATCACTACTTGACTGTCCCTGTAATTGTCTAGCTCATCGCTGCTGATCAGCATGTTTTTCGGCATTTTAATATAACCAAGCTCCTGTGCCGTAGTGACGACATTGACCATAGATCTCCCCTCTACCGCAACCTTACGGCGATGGGATTTGGCTGAATTAATGATCTGCTGCACCCGGTCAACATTCGACGCAAAGGTAGCGACAATCAACCTTCTGCCCTTGTTTTCATTAAAAATGGCATCAAACGACTTTCCGACAGTGCTTTCGGACATAGTATAGCCCTCGCGCAGCACATTGGTCGAATCCGCCAAAAGCGCCAATACGCCCTCTCTGCCCAGCTCTGCCAGCCGATGCACGTCAATTGCTTTTCCATAGATCGGCGTATAATCAACCTTGAAATCGCCGCTGTGAACAATTACTCCCAGCGGAGTATGGATGGCGATTGCTGCCGCGTCAGGAATCGAGTGATTCGTGCGAATAAACTCCGCCCGAAATTTCCCCAGCCGAACGCTTTGCCCCATACCGACGCTTTTTAATTTACAGCGCTCCAAAATCTTATGCTCCCTCAGCTTGTTCTCTACCAAGCCAAGAGTCAGACGACTCCCATAAACCGGAATATTCAGCTCCTTTAGCAAATAGGGAATCGCACCGATATGATCCTCATGCCCATGCGTGACAATCAGACCCCGCACCCGCTCCGCATTCTGCTTTAAGTAGGAAAAATCAGGAATCACAATGTCGATTCCCAACATTTCCTCATCCGGAAATGCCAGTCCGCAATCTACAATAATAATATCATTCTTATATTCAAATAAAGTAATATTCATCCCTATCTGATCCAATCCTCCCAACGGAATGATCTTTACCTTATCCTCATGCTGTTTGTTCTTCAAAAAATACCTCCACATGACGGAAAAGCCCTCTACGGAGCCTTCCTCTCACTTCTTCTTTCTCTATTAATCCAGTTCTTGTTGATTTTTCTGCACACATTTGCTGCAGATTCCATAAATCTTAATCTGCGCATCCAACGCGTCAAAGCTTTTTTCCGTTTCCAGCAGCTCCTTATAGCGCTCCATAAAATCCAATTCCAATTCGTCCACCATGCCGCATTGCTTGCAGATCAGGTGATAATGGTGAATCGGGATATCCTCATAAAAAATTTCATAGCGAATATCCTTATCGTCAAAAGAAATTTTTTCAATAATCCCCAGTCGATTTAAAATTTGTATATTGCGATAAACTGTCGCCAGACCAATCTCCGGATTGGTTTCTCTTACGTATTGATATACCTCGTCCACCGTCAAATGAGCTTTTCGATGAGCATACAGGGTTTCCAGCACAACTTTTCTCTGATTGGTGATTTTATAACCGCCGCGTTTTAAAATCTCATAATATTTTGTCAAATCACTCATATCTCTCCTTGAGGACTTAGGCGAAAAAAAGTCCGCTTTCTATACTCACTATATTTTATTCTCCTATTCGTAATCATCTTCCTCCGGAATACTATCCTCCAGCAGCTCCAACAGGGAACTGATAAATTCTTCGTCCTCCTCTTCCGGATCAACGATGCTGTAAAAGGCATCCTCTCCTTGAACATCGTCCTCTCTCATAATAAATACATTGATTTCTTCGCTATCCTCCTCCAGCTCGTCCGTCACCAAAATATAATTCTGCCCTTCGTACTCCGCCATACTTAAGATTTCAAGCTCTACCTCGTTGCCGTTTTCATCGGTAAATTTAATTCGATCCAATTCATTCCTCCTACTTGCCGGTGGCATCCAAATACCCTTGTAAGAAATAGGCTGCCGCCATTTTGTCAATTACTTTTTTTCTTTTTGCTCTGCTAAGATCTGCCTCTAATAATACTCTTTCCGCTCCAACCGTACTCAAACGCTCGTCCCATGTCACGACCGGCAAAGAGATTTGTTTCTTTAAAGCTTCAATAAACTCCATGGTTTTTTCCACACGCTCTCCCAAGGTATTATTCATATTTTTGGGCAAGCCGACCACAATGGTTTCTACAGAATATTCCTCAATCAGCGCCTTTATCCGCTCGATCGAAGCCTTCAGCTCGTTCTCCTGCTTGCGGTGAATAATTTCCACTCCCTGAGCTGTCCAGCCGAAAGGATCGCTGACCGCAATTCCAATCGTTTTGCTGCCATAATCACAAGCCATCACTCGCATGAATTTTCCTCTTTCTCTCCAAAAGCTGCAAGAGCCTCAGTCTTAGCATTTTTCCAAATGCAAAGCACCGACGACCCTACAGACTGTTTATTTGCTTGAAAAATAATGATTTACCATTTCCTCCAGTAATTCATCCCGTTCCAGTCTGCCAATCAGCTTGCGAGCGTTGTTGTGTCCGGTAATATAGGTGGGATCTCCGGAAATAAGATACCCGACCAATTGATATGTCGGATTATAGCCTTTTTCCTTTAAGGCCTCATATACCTCCTCCAATACCAAGCGCGCCTCATTCACTTCCTTTACAGGCTTTTTGAAAAACTGGGTATATCCCTTATTGTCCATGATTTCACTCCCTTTCTCTTTGGCCGAACACTTTGCCCACAGCTGCGGAGGCAATTCTTTTGGCCTCTCCTGCCGCTTTCGGCGATGAACTCAAATTCCATCTATAATATAATATATCATAGCATAATTTTTGCCTATTTGCTATATTTTTTTATGTTAAATTCTCAACCCTGCAAATTTTCTGGTCTTTTTCCCCTCTCCAAGGTTATTTTATCCATCATCGCGCTCTGTTTTCACATTTTAGCGCCCATTTCCAATTTTTTTAAAGATTTCGTTCCAGTTTTGCTATAATGCCATAATCCTACAAAAACAGCTTTCTTATTTCCGCATATTTTCCCTACTGTTATTTCGGCATAATCCTTCTATCCATTATCTCGACATATTTTTTTCTATCATTCTGCGAATTGCGCTCTGTTTTGCATAAAGCGGCGCCAAGCGAACGTAGATTTCCATAAAAATCTCCTGGTAAATCCGAAGATATACCCTATGATTGGCCATATTAGGCAAGAAAATATCCTTCTTCTGCACCATTGCCGCCGCTGCCGCTTGAAAATCCGAAAAAACTCCCATTCCGATAAACGCTGCCATCGCGCTGCCAATCCCGCTGACCTCATTGGTTTGGGTGCGAATTGTCGGCAGCCCAAACATATCCGCCGTAATTTGGCAGATCTCATCGCTTTGCGAACCTCCCCCACCTAAATAAAGCTCCCGAATCTCCACACCTGATTTTTTTTCCAGCTTTTGCAGGCCGTTCATCAAAGCAAAATTAATTCCCTCAATAATCGCCCGATAAATATGGACTCTGGTATGAACATCCGAAAACCCGACCACTGCTCCCTTGGCGACCGGCATTGTCAAATTGGGGGTAAAATAAGGCTGAAACACCAGCCCTTCGCAACCCGGCGGTATCTCCTTCAATCTTCGATTAAACAGCTCCTCCGCAGAAATCCCCAGTTCCTTTGCCTGCTCGACCTCCTTGGCGGCAAATTCTTTTTTAAACCAAGAAATCAGCCAATAGCCTCGATAGATTTGAATTTCCGGATTATATGCCGCCGGCAGCATGGAAACATATGCCGGCAAAAACCGCTCCGGCTCTATGTACCGATCAGTAGTTATGCTTACGGTCGAAGCCGTTCCAAAGCTGATTGCCGCCTTCTCCGGAGTGATACAGCCCATGCCGATCGTTTCGCATACCTTGTCCGAGCCAGAGGCATAAAGCGGCAATCCCGCCGGAATGCCGGTCATTCTTTCCGCCTGCTCGGTTATCCTGCCTAAAACCTCGCCGGCCTCCTTAAACGGGCAGAGCTTTTCCTTTTCAATATCAAAAACAAATCGCTTAAAAGAATGCTTTGACATCCAATTTCTTTTTTTATGATGAAAGGGCACATGTCCGACCAGCGCCGAGATTGAATCAACCAAATTCCCACAGAGCCGATAAATCAAATAGCCGCTTATAAAAGAAAAATGCGCCGTTTTCTGCCATATCTCCGGTTCTTTTTCTCTTAACCAATTACAGACCGAAATTCGCCATTGAGAAACCGCCGTCTGCTCCATTCCAATCAGCTTGACCGCCGCCTTTAATGACGGCGACAGGCGCGGCATGCCCTCTGCTTTCCGCTTATCCAGCCATAAAAAGGCCGGCCGCAAAGGTTTTTTTTCTTTATCCAGACATACATAGGTCGCGCGGATTGTTGTGATCGTAACTCCGCCTATTTTCTGCCAAAGCTCCGGCTGCCGCTCCTTAAGCTCGGTCGTTGCTCTGATAATATGCTCCCAATAAAAATCCGCCTCCTGCTCCGCCCAGTCCGCCTCTTTAGAAAAATAAGGCGGCATATGGCTGCTTTTGGCTTTGCCCAAAACAACACCGCAGTCATTGATCAAAAGTGCGCGCGTGCTCTGCGTTCCCACATCAATTGCCAGAACCAACTCTTTTCCGAAGCCCTTCTCCCCTTGCTCAGTAAATTTTCTTTCTCCTTCTACCAACGAATCCGGTTCGTCATTTTTTTGAGAAATCATTTCTTTTTTTGCTCCTTCGCCTACATCTTCTTCATTACTACTCTCACTGCACAAGCTGTTTCTGATTTTCTCTAAATACGCACTATACTTTGACTCTTATTCTTTTTTGAGTTTTTCTCCTTGGCTGTACTCGTCTGACAGCTTTTCTCAGTTTGGTAAAACAGATGGCGCAAAAGCTGCATGCTCTGCAATTCGCCAAGACGCCTTCCTTTGTCTAAGCAGAAAAATAAGGCAAATCCTCTCCTTACCAGCCGCAGAGCTCTCCATCAATAGCTGAAATAAACATAGGGACTTTCCAAAGGCTCAATTTTTTCAATTTCCCTAACCTCAAGCACCATCCTTGATTCGGCTTCACCAGTCGCAGGGTTTTTGACAAGACTGTTTTTTGTCACCCCCTTGACCCTAACCCAATCACTATTGGCAAAGGTATCTGCCGCCGAGGTGACGGCAATCATTCCGATTAAATTGGCATCCGCCGCACAGCAATTAACCAGCATCCGCGAAACCAAAAACTCGTTCTCTGAAAAAAGCTCATCCCGATATACAAATCCCTCTAGGGATATCTCCTGCCCCTCCTTATTTTTCTCCATATTAAATAAGGTTTGCAGGAAAGCGTCCTCTGTTTTGAGGCCGACGGCAGTTCCATCTGCCGCAGTCGAAGAGGCCTCCGGATCGGTCGGATCAGTCGCGCCGGGATCCGGTGAATTCATTTCTCCCTCCGGCAGCATATCATATGCCGAGGGACTCTCCGCTTCTGCCTTCGTTTCTTCGCTCTCTGCCGGTGCCGAAGCAGCCGCCTGAACCTGTGAAAAACCATTTAAATTGACAGTACGATTTTCAAAAATAATGGCGCTGGCATCTCCCGCCAATATCAGCATAAACATCGGAACCAAAAAGAGGAAATATCCAATCCTAAAGCGGCTTCTCCCCTCTTTAAAAAGCTTAGTCTGCTGATAGACAAATAATACAATCAAAATAATCTCTCCGGCAATCACAAATTTGGCCATTTTCGGATGCAGATAAAATTTCAATTCATCAAAAACCAACAGCTTGCCGATTACAATAATAAGCGCTCCGAGCAACAGCCACCAGCAAAATTCACTCACATTTATCTTCTTCATTTTTTCCATTCTCTCTCCTTTTGCTAAAACAAAAAGCCCGCTAAGCTGCTAAATATAAAGACCATCACGCCAATTGCCAAAATCAGCCGAACAATAAATTTAGTGCGGAAGCCCTGCGAAAGCATCAGCATATTTTTAATATCCATCATCGGGCCAAATATCAAAAAGGCAAGCAGCGCCGAATTGGGCAAGCCGCTTCGGAAGCCTGCGGCAATAAAGGCATCCGCCTCCGAGCAAAGGGAAAGCACAAAAGCCAACAGCATCATCGCCACAATCGACAGCGCCGGCTTTTCAGATAGCGCCAAAAAATACTGCTTCGGCACAAAGGTCTGCATCGCCGCAGAAATCAGTACCCCCAAAATCAAAAACCTTCCCACTTCATAAAGCTCTGTCGAGGTATGCTCCAAAATCGACTTCAAAAGTCTCCCCGGCATCCTCTTGCCCGCCCCCTGTTCATGAATATGACCACAACTGCAAACCTCTCCATGGCCATCCTTATGACTTCGTGTTTCCGCTTCCTCTCCATGACTATGTCCGCAGCTGCAAAGCTCTCCATAGCCATCCTTATGGCTCCGTGCCTCCGCTTCCTCTCCATGACTATGTCCGCAACTGCAAAGCTCTCCATGACCGTCCTTATAGCTCCGTACTTCCGCTTCCTCTCCATGACTATGTCCGCAACTGCAAAGCTCTCCATAGCCATCCTTATGGCTTCGTGCTTCCGCTTCCTCTCCATGACTATGTCCGCAGCTGCAAAGCTCTCCATGGCCATCCTTATGGCTCCGTGCCTCCGCTTCCTCTCCATGACTATGTCCGCAGCTGCAAAGCTCTCCATGACCGTCCTTATGGTGCAAATCTCCGGCAAGGATTAATTCCTTTTGCTCCTTTTTATCTGATAAAAATGCCATCAAAAGCCCCACCGACAAAGCAACCAAATAACCCATCACGCCTCGCAGAATCGGAAAATAGATATTGCCGGAGAAGGCGAAATAAGTAGAAAGCAACACAATGGGATTGATTGTCGGCGTTGCCAGCATAAAAGTGATCGCCACTCCAATCGGCATCCCTTTTTTGACCAAACGCCTCATAATCGGAACAATCGCGCATTCGCATACCGGAAACAGAATTCCTGCCAAACCTGCTGCCAAATAGGCAAAAATGCTTTTCCTCGGCAGATGATCCGTCAGCCATTCCCTGGAAACAAATATTTCAATCAGAGAGGAAAGAATTGTACCGATCAAAACAAAGGGCAAAGCCTCCAATAATATACTTAAAAAGATAATTGCAAATTGCTGCATGATATTTCTCTACTTTCTACTTTAATTTCACCGCCAAGGCCTGTTGTCTTCCGAAAAGGCCTTGACCTCGCCTTTAATATTCTGCCGTCGATTTTTCTCCTTTTATAATAGCGATACCTGCACTGGCTCCAATCCGATCCGCTCCCGCTTCAATCACCGCACGAGCATCCTCATAGCTGCGAACTCCGCCGGATGCCTTAACCAAAGCTTTTCCGTCCACTGCCTTCTTCATCAGCGCTACATCCTCCGGCATCGAGCCGCCCTTGCTAAAGCCCGTACTGGTTTTAACAAAATCTGCTCCCGCTTTGACTGACAACTGACATGCCCGAATCTTTTCCTCCTCTGTCAAAAGGCAGGTTTCAATAATTACCTTCAACACCTTGTCGCCCGTCGCTGCCTTGACCCTGCGAATATCCTCGGTCACATATTCATCCTCTCCGTCCTTTAAAGCGCCAATATTGATAACCATATCTATCTCCTGCGCTCCAGCCTTGATTGCCGCATTGGTTTCTGCGACCTTCACCTCAGTGGTTGATGCCCCCAGCGGAAAGCCGACTACCGTACAGACCTTTACATTGCTACCGGCCAGCTCTGCGGCTACCAGTGCCGTATAATATTCATTCACACAGACCGAGGCAAAATCGTATTCCTTTGCTTCTTGGCAAATCTTAAGAATCTCCGCCTTGGTCGCATCTGGCTTTAAAAGGGTATGATCAATATACTTTTCCAGTTTCATAAAAATCCTCCTTTTTCTCGCATTTACTTGTATTTGCTTATTCTTGCTTTTACTTCGCCCTTCCTTTTCTTAAATCAATTTCATTCTACGGGCATTCATTATATAGTATAACATATTTTTATTTTCTAAGCGACCTTTCCCGCCAATTTTTGCAAAAATTTTAAAAATGCTTTGCCGATTTCCCTATCCTCTCCATTGAAATAGATTTCTGTCAATTCTTTCCAGCAGCCCCAAAAAAGCAACTTGCCTATTATATATTTCTGCAAAAGCTCTTTATTAATCGAGGAAAAAGCCTTGTCTATTGGCTGTCCTCTCCATTTAAATCTATTCCTGCAAAAGTTCTTTCTCTTGACCAAGAAAAAACTTTAGCTATTGGTTTTCCTCTCTATATTAAATCTATTCCTGTAAAGGCTTTTTCCATTGGCTAGAGAAAATGTATTTGCCTTTCATTTGCATTTCATTTGCATTTCTTTATTCTACACTACTTTTCTTTAGCTTTAATAAAAACAAGCTTAGAAATCAATAAAATCCTTTTGTTCCGCTCTTTTTCAGCTTGCCATAGCCCCAAAGCAGCAAGAGCAGGAGCGCTTTCGCTTCCTGCCCTTAGTTTGTTGTTTTTCTATCGACCTTCTCCGGCAATCTGCCGAATCATCTTCCTCCGCGCCGGCTGAGGGTCAATGTCAAAATCAGGATTTCCCGTTTTTGCGGTTTCTCTTAGGTTTTTCCCCATGCTTTCCCTTATGTTTTCTTATGTTTTCTTATGTTTTCTCTTGTGTTTGTTTTTGGAGATGTTTTTTCATTTATCGTTCTTAAAGGCCTTCTTTGCCCTTAAGCTTTCTTCGCCTTTATGCGCTTGCCTTGCTCTATGCGCCTCTTTTCGGCAGACAGCTCTTGCCTTATTTCCAACTCTCCATTCCTTTTAGACCATCCATCCCATATACTGTGGCGCTTATTCCCTCTAGGACTGCTGCAATCCTCTCCGTCGCCGGATAAAATCGCGTACTCATCACCGCTTCTCCAGTATTAAAGTAAATTTCCAAGCTGGAGGTGTCCGCAAGAATCCGAATATTTCGGCATTTTTCGAGCCTCAGCTGCCGGCGCGTCCTGCCGCCGCCCAGACCAGCCGCCTCAAACGCCAGCCCGACAACCCCACCCTGGTATTCCAGCCGCAGACCATCCGCTAGGGTAAGCGAAAAGGCCTCCTGTCCTTCGGCGCAAAGATCAAAGGGAAGCGTAAGCCAAGTCCTTTCTCCCGCTTCCAGCCGCCTTGCCTCCCGGCGCAGCGCCTCCATTTCCCGGACCGGATACTGCAAAAGCCTGCCATCCGGAAGATTCGTCAGCTCCCTCGGCAGGGTCAGGCAATGCTGCCAGCCCAATTCCGCTGTCGGATTTTGATAGTCAATATCCGGCAGACCCATCCAGCCAATCAGCAGCCGCCTTCCATCCGCCGCCTCAAAGGTTTGCGGCGCATAAAAATCAAAGCCGTAATCCCATTCATAAAAGATATTTTCATAGAGATAGCCGGCATGATATACATTTTGCAGGCGAAACTCCTCCGGCCCAAGTCCCTGCGGGGAAATCCCCAAATATTCCCTGCCGCCGACGGAAAAGCGATCCGGACATTCCCACATGTAACCAAAATCAGGCAGGGAAAATTCACCGCAATAGATCCATTGGCGCAGATCCTCGGAGACATAGGTCAAAACACAGCCCTTATCCTGCCTGGTTCTCGCCCCCAAAACCATATAATACCTGCCGTTTTCCTGCCAAAGCTTGGGATCTCTAACATGACAGCTGCAAAAATCCGGATAATTCTCATTGCACAAAACTACAGTTTTCTCACTCATATGATGGCCGTCGGAGGTCGTTGTATAAATCACATTGGCGCCGCGTCCCGTTAAAATATAATCATGCTCACCCGGCTCCTTCACATTGCCCGTATAAAAGAGATATAAAAGCCCATCCTTTTCTATCGCGCTGCCGGAGTAAACCCCATCTCTATCCTCCGGAATATCCGGCAGCAAAACCGTTCCGGTAAATTCCCAGCGAAGCAGGTCGGGACTTTGATAATGTCCCCAGCACTTTTTGCTTTTTCCCACCGCAGAATCCGGCGCATATTGAAAATATACATGGTATTTGCCTTGATAAAAGCACAGCCCGTTCGGATCGTTCAGCCAGCCCTGCGGAGGCTCCAGATGCAGCTTCTGCCTCCAATGCTTCCCCATAGCTAATCCTCCTTCTGCAAGATCAGCAGCTTATCCAGCGCCGATACCTTGCCCAAAGCCACCTGCCTGACCTCCTTATAGGAGTCGGCATTGGACACAACCACTGGCGTGATTGTCGAATAGCCCTTTTCTTCCAGCTTTTCCTTATCAAATACAATCAAGACATCACCCTTCCTTACGGCGTCGCCCTCCTTGACGTGGGCGGTAAAACCCTCGCCATTCAGCTCCACGGTATTCATGCCGACATGTATCAAAAGCTCGGCCCCGTTCTTGCATTTCATTCCTACCAAATGCTTGGTATTAAATACCGTCGAAATTGTTCCGTCCGTTGGAGCAACAACTCGCCCTTCGCTAGGCTCAATGGCTGCCCCCAAACCCAAAATGCCGGCAGCAAAGGTCTGATCCGGCACATCCGCCAGAGCTATCACCCGTCCGCTCAGCGGTGCCAGAATCGCATCCTCCTCTGCCTCGCTTGCATCCGTATTTTCTTCTACGCCGCTTACCCGTGTCAAAGTCTTCTCTGTTTCTTCCTTCTCATTTTTCAGCGCTGGCTCCTCCTCCTTCTTCTCGGTACTCTCCGATTTATCCCAATATAATATCCAGGTGCAGACAAATGCCGTAGCAAACGCAACCAGCATAACGATAAAATACGAAGCTAGGTTATGCGTTGTAATCAAAATACCAAACAATCCGGTGATTCCATAGGCAGTCGCACTGACGCCCAGCAATCCTGCTACCAAGGCGCCGACCGTTCCGCCGATGCAGCCCGCCAAAAACGGCTTAAAGAATCTTAAGTTAACTCCGAAAATCGCCGGCTCGGTAATACCCAAAAACGCCGACAGGGACGCCGGCAAGGCCAGCGATTTTTGCTTGCGATCCTTGGTCTTTAGACCAAATGCCAAAGCTGCCGCTCCCTGCGCCACATTGGCTGCCGTCGCGATCGGCATCCAGATATTGACGCCGTCGGAGCTTAGCAGTCCAGCCTCCAGGGCATTGTACATATGATGGATACCGCCGACCACCGTAGGCGCATAAATTGCTCCGCAAAGCGCCGCGCCGATGCCTCCGGGAATTGCAATCAAAAGCTTGACCGCTGAAAAGATCCCATTTTCCAAAAAGCTAAATACTGGTCCAAAAACTGTAAGCGTAAGATATCCCGTTACCAGCACCGTTACCAGCGGCGTTACAAAAAGGTCAATCATTTCCGGCACAAGCTTATGCAGCCTTTTTTCCAGCTCACTCATAAACCAGACCGCAATCACCACCGGAATAACATGACCCTGATAGCCGACCAGATTGATATCAAACAGTCCGAACCAGACCGACGCCGTCGGCACGCTTTCCGCACTGGCTACGCTCCATGCATTCATCAGCGCTGGATGAATCATAATCATACCAATCGCCGCGCCAAGAAATTGATTGCCGCCAAACGCCTTCGCCGCACTGATGGCAACTAGAATCGGCAAAAATACAAACGCCGCATTGGCAAATAAATTT
Source organism: Eubacteriales bacterium (assembly GCA_041844915.1). Classification (GTDB taxonomy): domain Bacteria; phylum Bacillota; class Clostridia; order Lachnospirales; family Vallitaleaceae; genus W11650. The sequence continues at coordinate 9,638 of JBGZBY010000043.1, read as the reverse complement.
AAAATTACATAGGTGTCGCTTTTCGCCAGCTCCGGCGCAAGCTTGGAAAGGCCCTCCAGCAGGCCCATCAGCAGACCGCTGGCTACGATTGCCGGAATAATCGGAACAAAAATATCTCCCAGCGTTTTAATCGCTCTGGCATACCACGGCGCCTTAGCAGCCGCTGCCTGCTTTAGCTCCTCCTTCGTCGCCGCATGGATACCGGCTTCCTTTACCAGTTCGTCATAGACCTTATTTACCGTGCCTGTGCCGATAATAACTTGAAGCTGACCCGACGATTCAAATACGCCCTTTACCACATCAATATTTTCCAGCCTGCCCTTGTCGATCCTGACATTATCCGCAATGACTAAGCGCAGTCTGGTCGCGCAATGCGCTGCACTGACAATATTGCTGCCGCCGCCGATCGCGTCTAAAATCTCCGTCGCCGATTTTTTGTAATCCATAGAATATCCTCGCTTTCTACTATATGGTAGTGATTAATGCCTTTGAGCCTTCCCGCTGCTTGCCTTTCCTATTATCTGTCCCCGCAGAGCGCCCGATATGAAATCGGTTTCACTTCATGGTCTTACTATACTCTATTTTTCTTATTCTGTCTATTGACAAAATCTCTTAAATTTCTTTTTATTTTTGTAGGTTTCATAAAGTTTCACATCTTCTCTATCAGCCCTGTGCCGCCGACTCTCTTTCCATTATTTCAAAATCCAAGCGCATCATACGCGGAATGGAATCCGGCTGATAAATCGCTGACAGCAGCATATTGGCCGCCTCCATTCCCGCCGTGCGATAGTGCAGATGCGCTGTTGTCAGCCCCAGCACCTTGCCCGCCTTGGAGTCGCCAACTGCCGCAACCCGAATGTCTCGCGGCACCTGAATACCATTTTCTCGGCAATAGAGCATCGCTCCCAGCGCAATCGTATCCGTAGCGCAAAACAGACTGTCAGGTCTGGTTTTGGCTTTAAAAATCTGCCTTGCCGTCTCATAGCCGGAATCAATGGAAAATTCTGCCGTTGCCATATGCTCCGGTAGCACCTCTATTCCTTCCTCCGCCAAAGCCCTCCAAAAGCCCTGCCTGCGCTCATGTCCCACCGCATGATCCTCCTCTGTCACCCCAATGTAAGCCGGCCGTTTTGCTCCGCATTGAAGCAGCAGCCGGCCAATGGCATATGCTGCCCCAAAGTCGTCATGACACACACAGCTAAAGCCCTTGTATTCCTGACCGACAACAATAACAGGCAGATGCAGCTTATTCAGTACCGCCTTATGCAGCGGCGTGAAAACACTCGCCAGCAAAATCACTCCGTCCACTCGATTCTGCCGAAACAAATCCAAATATTTGATTTCCTTGCGATGATCATTCGCCGTATTTACCAATAAAAGCTCATAGCCATGCTCCCCCAATACGGCGCTGATTCCCTCTACCACCCTAGCCGTGCTTTCACTGGAAAGCTTTGGCAAAATCACGCCAATCAGCTTGGTGATTCGAGTGCGAACGCTCTGCGCCGAGCTGCTGGGCGCATAGCCCGTCTGCTCCACTGCTCTTTGAATCCGCTCTCTTTTTTCATCGCTTAAATAACCATTGTTAAAATAGCGACTGACGGCTGCCTTCGATACTCCTGCAAATTTGGCAAATTCTGAAATGTTCATAGCTTATCTTCCTTTTTCGGGTCTGACCGCGGTTGTCCTTTTCTTTCACTGCCAACCTCTGCTTTTTGTTTCACAAAAAACCTCTGTTGGTTTCATAATTTTAACATGAAACCAACAGAGGTTCAATAGGGAAATTTTATAAAAAATTCCAGCGCCAGCCCTCAACTGCCTTGGCCGGTCTTTTCTACAGAGTGCCAAATTCGGCAAACGCCTCGGTAGCCGACATTCCAGCTTCTATTGCTTTTCGTACTGTTTTTTCCTTTGCCGCTTTATCCAGTACCCTTTGAATAGCTAAAGCTGCTCCTCTTGGTTTAACCCGCTGCATGGCGGGCGATGTGTCTAAGGATGGTATTCGGGTAAACGCCGCTATTCCATGATTTATCGACGCTCCTATGTTCCATCAGGCAGTTGATCACGATCTGCCTCGGCAGCAGAAAATTCTCGGTCATACTCCGATGAACTGCTACGGCTCTCCCAAAGCTGTCAGCTGGGCTGTCGTTTACCTGTCCTCTAAGGCCGCCCGTTTTGTCAACGGCACTGCCCTGACAGTTGACGACCGCTGTGCAATCGGCTTTTAATCCGGCTTACTTGCTTTAGCAAGCAGCTTTTTGACCAAAGCGCCTATTATGTTTCCAAGCAGCGCCATTACTCCGTAAATGGCTACATAGACCATAGCGCTGGAATTATAAAATAAAAATACGGTCGGCAAAAACAGCACTGCCGTTCCGATAGGCCATCCAATGAAAAAGGAATGCTTTACACCATAGACAAACGGCACATTCCAGCAAAAAAGCGGAATCCCAATCAGCAAAACCAGCATGCCGCTGCCGGTATCTTGAATAAACCATGGCAAGGCATAAAAAGCAAATGCCATTACCGCAAGATATGGCAATATTTTTCTTCCATGACTGCGCAGATCTCTCATCGCTTTCTGTTCTCCTTTCTTTTCCAAGCCTTCTATTTTTCTCCCAAAATCTCCTCCATTTCTTCTCTGGTCAAGCCCTCTACTACGATATAGCCGCCGTCTAGGAAATAATATTTTTCCGGCTTCAAGGCCTGAATAAAATCAGAGTAATTCATATCGCCCAGTGTATAATACGAATCCGAAGCATTCTCGTCCTCATAGCAAACAAAAGTCAAACGCCAGTTTTTTACCTTTCTTTCTCCCAGTGCTTCCAAATTGCCAAATTCCACATATGGCTCATAGGGCAAAATCGTCGGTAATTCCTGCGTCAGCGTATAAACTCCCAAAATGCTGTCATCTTCCTTATTGCGATAAAACTGCTGTCTGGCGGCATAAGCATCCGAATATTGCGTTCTTTGCAGCAGCTCTCCGAAGTCGGCAATTCGGTTTCCCGAGCCTAGCAGATGCTCCGCCAGCTTTCGATCAATATAAATTGGCCGAAATATGCCGAAAAGAATCGAGCTTCCGTTTTCCAGCGCCTTATCGCAAAAAATCCTTATCCCGTAATCAATGTCCTTTTCATACTCAAACTCGCCAATGCTTTCCGCCGTAAAGCGCTCTCCGTCCTCCTTAACGATCGGACTGCCCAGCCTCCTTGCCAATGCCTGCATAAAGGAAATCGCCAGCTCCCAATCCGAAGCCGCCGCCGGCGTATTCACTCTTACTCCGTAGGTCTTGCTTTTTTCTTCATAACTGATTTCAAAGCCTCTGCCGCTTTCCCCATCAATCCCCACGACTAAGCACTCAAAGCGCGACAACGGTGAAGTATAAAATTCCTCTGGTTCAAAATCCTCCTCCGATTCATCAACGCTGAACTGAATCAAGCCCTCCTTCAAATTCAAGCATTCCTCCACGGTCAAAACTGGCTCACTTCCAAATATTTTTTTCTTATTGGGAATACTAAAAACAACGCTCATACACTCCTCCTATTCTCTTTACCCGGATTTCTGTAATCCTCTTTATATATTATAGGATATCCCAAAGGATATTTCAATTATTTTTATTCAATTTCAGTCTAATTTTCTTTTCGGCAGATCGAATTCATACCAAAATCTTTTTCTTTGTTTTTGCAAATATCACCATAAAAAACAAAGAATACACTAAAGAAAATCTTTTATTTTCCATGGTACTCGCCTCATATCCAGCATATGTTTAATAAAATACCAAAAAATCATAAAATAGCGGTCGCTAGACCTTTGTCCTACGCAACCGCTATTTTAAAAAAAACCGCTTTATCTGCATTTATCGAAAACAATCATTATTTTAAAATTTTCCTCTCATCTGCTCTGTCAAAGCTCTTCTTTTTTTATTTCTTCTTCAAGTATTTCCGAACATCAATGGCAACTGCCACAATAATAATTAAACCACGCACTAAATACTGGACATTGGGGTCTACCCCGATATAATTTAAGCCATAATTAATCAATTGCAGCAAAACTGCTCCTAGCAGCACACCCGGAATGGTACCGACACCACCAGAAAAAGAAACTCCACCCACAACACAAGCAGAAATAGCATCTAATTCATAGGAAAAGCCGGTATTAGGGTTAACCGAGCCTAATCTGCCTCCTTCTAAAAATCCAGCAAAACCATACAATGCACCAGAAATAACATAGACAATCATAATTGTTTTTACGATATTAATTCCTGATACTTCCGCTGCTTCGGGGTTACCGCCAATGGCAAACATATTTTTTCCAAGAACTGTTTTGTTCCAAATAATCCACATAATAACAGAAGTAATCAAAAGGTAAAACACCAAGTAGGGAATCCCCAAAAATTTTCCATTGACAAAATTTAGGTATTTCTCATTCAATGTTCCCAGCGGCTGAGCCCCTGCCGCCTGACTATTGATATATAGATTGACAATTCCAAATGCAATAAGCTGTGTTCCTAGCGTAATGATAAAAGCGTGAATTTTTAAAAATGCCACACCAAAACCATTAATCGCTCCAAAGACCACACCGGCTAAAATCGCGACTAAAAAAGGAATAAATAACCCAATATCACCCAAATTCGGATACATTCTAGCTGCATAGCCAACGGATTGTAAAAGTGAAGCAGCAAACGCCGCAGCTAGCCCCATCACTCTCCCTGCCGAAAGATCCGTTCCTTGCAGCACAATAAGCCCTGCCACGCCAAGCGCCATGATAGCTCTTGTCGAAGCCTGCATTAAAATATTGATAAAGTTATTGGCTGATAGGAAAGTAGGATCATATATAATAATTCCCAAAATCAAAATGCCTAAGATAACATATAGGGCATAATTAATTAAAATTTCTTTATAATTTCTTTTTGCTGTTTCCATAAATCCTCCTATAAGTATTTCGTAGCAAGCTCCATAATCTTTTCTTGGCTTAAATTATCTGTTTTGTCAATATCTGCAATTCGTCCATTCGACATCACCATAATTCGATCGCAAATCCCCAAAAGTTCCGGTAATTCCGATGATACCACAATAACGCCTTTGCCTTTTTTCGCTAAATCAATAATTAGTTGATAAATTTCATATTTCGCTCCTACATCAATTCCTCTGGTCGGTTCGTCCAACAGCAGGATTTCCGGTTCCGTCAAAAGCCATCTGCCGATAATCACTTTTTGCTGATTTCCTCCAGAAAGCGAGCGGATCAATGTTTTTTGCCCTGGGGTCTTTACTTTCATCGATTCAATCACCCACGCCGCATCTTTCTTTATATCGCCGTCGTTTAAAAAACCTTTTTTTGCATATTTTCTAATATTGGCAATCATGGCATTAAACCGAATATCCAGCATAGGAAAAATACCGGTTGCCCTTCTCTCTTCCGTCAGAAGCGCAAAGCCGTTGGCAATCGCCTTTTGTGGGCTGCTATTTTCTACCGACTTCCCATTTAGAACAATTTCACCTTCTTTTTTAGCGGCCAATCCAAAAATCGTTTCCAAAAGTTCTGTCCGCCTTGCGCCAACCAAGCCGGCAACACCTAAGATTTCACCCTTTCGTAAAACAAAACTGGCATTTTTGACATTCGGTTCATATTTCCCTGATAAATTTTTAACTTCTAAAATCGGCTCTCCTATTGTGTTATCTTTGGGCGGAAACCGCTCGGTCAATTCTCTGCCTACCATCAAATTAATAATCTTTTCGGTCGTCATATCTTCCGCTTCTTCTGTCGCTACCCACTTGCCATCACGAAAAACTGTGATTTGATCAGAAATTGCCAAAATTTCTTCCATTTTGTGGGAAATGTATACAATCCCCATGCCTCGTTCTTTCAACATTCGAATGATTTTAAACAACAATTCTACCTCTTGATTAGTTAATGAAGAGGTGGGTTCGTCTAAAATCAAAATTTTAGCATCATAACTAACCGCTTTGGCAATTTCCAGCATTTGCCTTTCTGATACGGATAATTTTTCTGTCAATATTTTAGGATTTATCTCAATCCCAATATTGGCAAATGCCTTTTGCGTCAACCGGTACATTTCTCTATGATCGACAAAACCGCCTTTTTTAGGGAATCGCCCCAGCATCATATTTTCCATAACCGGTCTTTTCATTACTTGATTTAGCTCTTGATGCACCATGGCAACTCCGTTTTCAAGCGCTTGCTTCGGATTATTGAACTTAACCTGCTTTCCATCTAAAAAAATCTCTCCGGCATCTTCTTTATAAATTCCAAACAAACATTTCATGAGGGTAGACTTTCCGGCTCCATTTTCCCCCATTAAAGCGTGAACCGAGCCTTTTTTCACCTTTAGCTGAACATTATCCAGCGCTTTTACTCCCGGAAAGGATTTTTCTATTCCTCTCATTTCGAGTAAATATTGATGCTCCATAGGCGCATACCTCCTCCTTTATTTGCCATTTTTTCATTGTTTTTAAAACAGTGCCATTTTACAAAGAAATTTGCCTAAAAACAGTTATTTTTAGCATTTTTTCAATATCTTTGTATATTTCTCGATTAAGAAAAAAGAACCGCACTCTTTCGTGCAGTTCTTTTCTCGCTCTCCATATTTTATGAGTTATTATTTCTCAAACTTTTTGTACGGAATTCTAACTGCGATTCCAGACTCATCCCACTTATAGTCTGTTCCATCAAGATAATCTTTTCCTTCTAGTGCATTTTTTGCCAATTGATGCATAGCTTCTGCCATTGCCACAGCGTCTTGCATAACCGTACCGTCCATTGATCCGTTTTTGATTGCTTCTTTCGCTTCTTCCGTAGCGTCAACACCAAACACACCGATATGCTTTGCTTTATCTCCGCTGTTAAATCCGATTGCTTTTAAGGAATTGATAGCTCCAATCGCCATTCCATCGTTATTTGCGATTACAACATCAATATCGCTTTCATTTTTTGCCAGCCATGCGTCCATCGCCTGCTTTGCTTTCTCCGTATCCCAGCTAGCAATCTGCATGCCGATTTCATTCACTTCAATCCCCGCTTCTTTCACTGTTGCAACTGCATATTCGCTTCTAGCATTGGCTTCTGCATTATCTAATCCACCATGCAAAAGAACATAATCCAATTTGCCATTCTTGTTACGGTCTACCATTTCCTTATTAGAATTCCAAAAATCGACAATAATGTTACCTTGAATAATTCCAGCCTCTTCTTTTTTTGTTCCTACAAATCTAGCCTTTTCATAGGTCTTATAAGAATCAATATTGTCCGGCTCTCTGTTGAACAAAATAACTGGTTTGTCAGTTGACTTTAACTTCTCTAAAACAGTTTGTGCTGCGCCGGTATCTACCAAATTCACCAAATAAGCGTCTGCTTTGCTTAACTGAGCGTCGATAGCGTCATTTTGCTTTCCTTGATCATTTTGTCCGTCTTGAAAAATGAATTCCAAAGAATCATCCTTATCGTCCAATTCTTTCATGGCGTTTCTAACTGTCGATAAATAGGTATCGTTGAACTGATAGAAAAATACCCCGACCTTTTTAGAAGTCGCAGCGTCCGTTGAAGTGGTATTGGCGGAGTCTTGTTTTGCTGGACTGCAAGCAGTTGCTGAAAGCATGAGAGTTGCCGCCAAAGCAGTTGCCGCTATTTTTTTAAAATTATTTTTCATAAATTAATCCCTCCTGATAAATATAGTATATTAGCACTTTTATATTACCAAATTTATAATTTTTTGTCAATTTTTTTCTAGGGTCTTTATCTCTTTTTTCATGTTTATTCTGTCCTTTCCTACTGGATTTTTTCTTTTTATTTTTTAGCTGTCTGCCCATGTCTTTTTCCTTTTCATATTTTTCTTTCTCGTTTTGTTTGGTTGTTCATAAAAATTCATCTCCTTTTGATTTTAGGCAAAGAAAAAGAAAGAGCATTTCTGCTATCTCTTTGGCTTGGCTTACGATACTTTGCATGGAGAATGGAAAGATGTTTATATAGCCCAAAAAATGAACAGACAAGAACTTTCCGATATGAATAAACAATTTAAAATGATGTATGAGAAATTTCCTTATCGAAAGACAGGAAAATGAACAATTGGCTAAGCAAAAACGAAAACATAATAACTCAAAAATGATATGTACCCTCTTCCCTAGATAACCGGTAAGGAGGGTACATATGTTTTTTATTACTCAAAAACAGAAAGAAAGTCAAATGGAAACCACCCACAGTCAGAAAGCAAGAAAATAAACCAAATAATAGCGGCACTTGATAAAACAATATATGACAAATTTAATCTTCAAAAAAATGGCGTAAACATTATAAAAATAGGGGATTGAAATTATCACAGTAAAGCATGGAAATTTAGAAAATCAAACCAAAAGAAAAAAGAATTCGGAGTAATAAAAAATACAGGTGAGAGAAATTTTCAAGAAAATCCTCTCACCTATATTTATTTTTGGTTTTTTAAGACATTCGTCTTATTTTATTTTTTACTTATGTGTTTCCTATGCTTTCCGCTTTTTGATGTTTCCTCAGCCTAGTGCTTCAGCAAACGATACACGATTGCCAGCACTTCCGAACGTTTTACATTCTTCCTCGGCTGATAGGTTCCATCCTCATAACCTGTTAAAATATTTTCTTCATACAGGTACGCGACAGCATTCTGATATTCTTTTGTAATCTCCGATTTATCCTTTACATTAAGAGCGGTTTTTGCCATTATCGGTTTATCCTGCTCTCTTGTTAGGAAATTATACGACAATAAGGCAATTTCTTCTCTACTTAATGCCTTGCTTAAATCAAAGCTTACATTTCTCAAAAGTCCTGCTTTTTCCGCCGCTTCTTTATATGGCGCGAACCAGTCCTCTTTCCTTTCTTCTACCGTGTTTCCAAGGGCTCTCACCAGTACGGTAATATATTCCTTCCCAGTAATCTCTCTTTCTCCACGGAAAGTTCCGTCCTCATAGCCTTTCATCAAATTCAGCAACCGAATTGCGCTTAGTTCTTTCGCATACCAGTTTGTCCGACTTTCGTCGTTAAATACCGTAGCTACATCGTCAGCAAACTCTTTCAAACCAGTTTCACTGAATTTTTGAATGAAATCTTTTGCTGTCAGTTTTTGAGCAATCCACTGTTTTACCAGTTCCTTATCTTCTTCCTTGCTAAGATCTTTTGTTAGGCGATTAAACTTTAAAAGATCCTCTGCTGAAGATAAAGCGATTTTTTCATCTTTGATTTCCTCTTCTTTTACTGGCGGTACGACTGCTACAATCGACTCCTCTACCGGTGGCACATATGGCGTCAATGGCAGAATAATATCCCCTTGCGGCTCCTGCGGATTTGGTTCTTGCGGTTCTTGCGGTTCCTGCGGATTTGGCGTCGAATTTTCCTTGCCATCAAGTTCCGCTTCGGCTCCTTTCAGCTTCGCCGTCGCTTCGGCAATCTCCGCCTCTTCTGCGTCTGCTTTTTGCTCTACCGCTTCGGCTTGCTCTAGCGCTTGGTCAAATGCCGACTTCTTTTCCGCAGTTGCTTTCTGGTATTTTACCGTTTCCTTAGCCGCCTTTGCTTTGGCAATCGCTTCACGCAGTGCCGTTTTATCTGCCGGCTGCGGTGTCGGTTCTTCCTTGCCGTCCAGCTCCGCTTCGGCTCCTTTCAGC
>JBGZBY010000042.1:0-23275 GCA_041844915.1 Eubacteriales bacterium | reverse complement strand
CTAACAATGATCTTAGCCCTTTTCGCACAACGGCAAATTATAAGAGAAAATCCCGTATCCTTTTGCCGGAAGAAAAGAAAGCAGACAAAAATTTTTAAAAATCTAAAAAATCTAAATTGGTTGCTTCTTGCAAAAACGCATGGGTTATGATATTCTTATAGAAGGAGATTTTTGTTCTCCTTCTGCTCTGCCTTTCGGACGGCGCCTTCGGGCGCGGCCGGCAATTTATTCATACTGCATCCATCTGCTTTTCGCAGCAGAGCGGCAAATAAGCTTATGCTCCATCAATTTATCCCGTTTTACCTTGGAGGAGAACGATTATGAACAAAACCAAAATTATTGGAACGATTGGACCTTCCAGCAATAAAAAAGAAGTTTTTGCTGAGCTTGTAAGAAGCGGACTTAGAATTGCAAGACTAAATCTTTCGCATGGCGATCAGGAGGTACATGCCAAAAATATTGAAATGATTAAAGAAGTACGAGAAGAACTAGGAATTCCTGTCGCTATCTTGATGGACACCAGAGGTCCAGAAATTCGTACCCGTAATTTTGCAGACGGAATTGCTGTGTTAAAAACCGGAGAAACCGTTATCCTTTCTCCAGATGTCTTTGATGGCGACAACACTCGCATCAGCGTTACCTATCCTTCCCTGCACAGCGATGTTGCAGTCGGCGGCTCTATTTTAATTGATGACGGTCTAATCGAGCTGGAAGTTCGTGAAATCAAAGGAACCGAAGTCCATTGCCTAATTAAAAATGGCGGAGAGGTCAAAAACCACAAAGGAGTAAATGTACCCAATATTCACTTAAATCTCCCTATCCTAACTCCCAAAGACGAAGCCGATTTGGTTTTCGGCGTAGAACAAGATATTGACTTTGTCGCTGCCAGCTTTGTCCGTACCGCTGCCGATGTAGAAATAATCCGTAAGCACCTAGTTGCTCATGGCGGAAAACATGTGCAGATTATTGCTAAAATTGAAAATCAAGAGGGCGTCAATAACATTAAAGAAATCGTTGCCGCCGCGGACGGAATCATGGTTGCCCGCGGGGATTTGGGCGTAGAAACCCCGGCCGAACTCATTCCTGAAGTACAAAAAAAGATTGTTGATATCTGCAACGATATGGAAAAGCCCGTTATTATTGCTACCCAGATGCTGGATTCGATGATTAAAAATCCTCGTCCGACCAGAGCTGAGGTATCCGACGTTGCCAATGCGATCTGGGACGGCTGCGATGCCATCATGCTTTCCGGCGAATCGGCTGCCGGCGCTTATCCGGTTGAATCTGTCCGTATGATGAAGCGAATTGCTATCCAAACCGAAAAATCTGTTCGGGACCGAACCAAGCTCCACCGCACGATCTACGACAAAGGAACCTCCGTTACCAATGCCGTATCTTTTGCAACAGTTACAACCGCCGAATATCTCAATGCCAAGGCTATCATTTGTCCTACCTATGAAGGCTATACGGCAAGACTGATTAGTAAATTTAAGCCGAATTCCATGATTGTCGCCACTACATCCAATCCAAAGATTCAGCGAATCATGCAGCTTTATTGGGGTGTAGAGCCGATTTTGGTAAAGCAGGAAACCTCCTCGGAAATCCTGTTCTATAAATCCGTTGCTACCATCAAAGCCATGGGCATTGCTAAGGAAGGGGATCTGGTTGTTATCACCGCCGGTATTCCTCTGGGCATCAGCGGCAATACCAACTTGATGAAAGTACAAGAAGTAGAATAGATAAAACTCAAAATAAATTTGATTTACTGTACCCTTGAGATTAAGACTTTCATTATTTCCATAACCAGATTTTACTTTATTTAAAAACAAAATACGGTATAGCCAAAAACAGCAAACCATTTGGTCTGCTGTTTTTTTATACAAAAGAGCAAACAAGAAATATTTACGGACAAACCACTAAAACCAAAACCATAGAATTATGTTTTTAAAAACAAATATTTCATTGTACATTTTTTACCACAATCATGTAGTATTTTTTACAGCATTTTAAAATATTGAATAAACCAATAAACTATGCTATTATTTCTACAATGAGTAACGTATTCTACCACTACTCAGAATACCATTTATTAGGAATAAGCTATTGCATTACAAGGAGGCGCTATGAAACATATAAAAATCGCTGCTGGTCTAGCACATGTCAATTATGGCAGAATTGCCGATTTGGTAAAAGAAGTCAGCTTGGCAGGAGTTGATTCCATCCATTCCGATGCGGCGGACATGTTTGATTTACTAAACATGAAACTTATGGGAGGATATCAGATTATTGAAGGAATTCGTCCGGAAACAGACCTGCCGATAGAATGTCATATTTACACAGAACACATTGACTTGATGTTCATTGACCAAATTCACCGTGCCGGCGCCAATATGCTTATTATCCCCGCCGAACAATTCTTAGGCGCAAGACTTGCTTATATCATAAACTGGTGTCGTCAGCGCAAGATTAAAATCGGTCTGGCACTTGGCTGCTATACTCCTCTCTCCTTTGTTGAAGAATCAATTTATGATATTGACAGACTGCATATTATCACACATGGCGTAGACGAAACAGACGGCGCGGATAACTGGGGCTGGAGAAAATCTGTCATAGACCTTGTGCAGAGAGCCCGACAACTAATCAATGAAAAGAATCCGAAATGTGAGCTGGCAATCGACGGTGGTCTGCGGCATAACAACCTTTCGCCGCTTATCGCCTGCAATCCCGATATAGTCGTTCTTTCTTCCGCTATTTTCAAAGAGGAAAACGGCCCCAGCGAAGGCGTTAGAAAATGCCGCGAGGCGATTGATCTAGCCGCTCAAAAATACGGTCTATAAGCAAAGTTTTCTTCCCGCAAAAAACAAACAAAAAACTGACCGCTCTTTTATACCTAAATAGAAGAATTATTTCCATTTCATCTACAACAAAAGCATAGGATAAAATAAGCTCAAATTTCCAGCAAACAAACATTGGAAAAGAAATGCGAGGCGGACAAATGGATATCCAGCAAATCAATACACTAATAAAGCAACACAAAGAACAAATTATTTCCGATATCTCACAGCTTGTTGCCATTCATTCTTATCGGGACGAAAAGAGCAAGTGTTCCCTCGCCCCCTTCGGACAGGGCGTTCGAATGGTATTTGATGAATTTATGCACATTGCAAGGCGCTTAGGCTTTCTATGTCATGATTTTAGCGGATATGCCATAGATGTAAGATATGGCGAATTTGATGAATATATTGCCATGCTGGGGCATTTAGATGTGGTGGATATCTTTCATCGTGAGCTTTGGCAGTCCGATCCTTTTACTTTAAGAAATGACGGCGAATTTTTATATGGTAGAGGTGTAGCCGATGACAAGGGGCCTAGCATACTTGCTTTATATGCTCTTTACTTTGCCAAACTCCTTCATTTTCCGCTAAAGCGTTCCATAAGGCTGATTCTTGGCGGTGCCGAAGAAACTACTTGGGAATGTATGGAGCATTATTTTAAACATAACGCTCAACCTAGTGCAGGGTTTTCGCCAGATGGTGATTTTCCAATTGTAAACGGAGAAAAGGGTATTTTGGAAGGTCAATATATTTTCCCTGAAAATACAGTGGTCAAAGCTCCCATTCTTTCCATAACTCCAAAAACGACCTCTTCTTTTGTCTGCTACGAATTAGATGTAACATTTTCATTTGAATTTTTTGCCAAAAACCAAAACAAGCTGCACGGCAAGCTTATTGCCCAGACAGAAGAAACGACTATTTTAAAATATATCGGCAAAACCTCGCTATCCCGAAATCCGCAAAGAGGAGTCAGTGCCATTGACCTTCTCTTTGACGATTTATGTGCAATCCCTAGTTTTAACTGGTCAGAATACCCCGCTCTACACTTTTATAAAGATTATCTGCACAATGATTTTTATGGAAAAAAGCTAGGAATCTATCATAAAGATAATGAAATGGGAGAATCCAGCATATGCCCTGTGGCATTGGTATATGAAGCTGGAACAAATAAATCTTATATCAAAGTAGATATCCGTTTTAATAAGGCGGTATCACTTGAACACTTAAAAGCGCAGCTTAATAGGCCTAGAACTTTCAAAATCACCAAATATAAAAAAATGCTGTATGTAAATAAAGACAGCAAGCTAATACGAACCTTACAAAAAGCCTATTGGGAATACACAAACCAAGAAGCCGAGTTAATCACCAAAGGAGGTGCTTCCTATGCCAGAACGCTAGAAAACGGCGTTGCCTTCGGCCCGACCTTTGCCGGCGACAACCCCAATCCTCATGGGGCAAATGAAAATATAAGAATGGACACAATGTGGAAAGCACTTGGTATTTACACACTTTCCCTTTATTATTTATCATGCGAAAAGTAGGAGGAAAACATGAAAAAAATTCAAGCAAAATTACAAGTTTTTTCTGGCGCGATGATGGTTCCGATTATATTGTTTGTATTGGTTGGGTTTTATGTGGCAATCGGCGCAAGTCTTACGCAATATGTTGTTCCCAAAGGCAATCTGGTCTATGATGTGATAAAATCTATTACCGGTCTGGGTTTTATGTTTATGAACAATCTGCAAATTTGGTTTGCGGTGGGAATTGCTTTTACCTTGGCAAAAAAAGAAAAAGGCTGGGCTGCCTTCTCTGGCATTGTCCTATATCTTTCTGTTTTAAGTGTCATTCAAACCTATTCGGAATTGCAAGGCTTTACGGAAGCCACTACCAGCGTAGAAAGCTTAATCGCAAGCGGTTATGCACCTGATGCTGCCGCTAATTTCAATGCTCTTTGGGGGAAAAGTCTTGGCTATTTCGGGTACAATATGGGAATCTTCTCAGGAATACTGACTGGTCTGATGAGTAGCTGGATCCATAACAAATTTGTTGATACAAAATTAAACTCCACTTTTTCTTTTTTTGAAGGCACCAAATTTGTAATTATCATGACCACTTTACTAGCCGTTCCTTTTGGTATAGCGTTATATTATATTTGGCCTTTCATCGGAAATTTACTTCAAAGTTTAACCATATTCATAGCAAATTCTGGAATTTTCGGCACCTTCTTATTTGGAACTTTAGATAAAATGCTGCTTCCTTTTGGAATTCACCATTTAATTGCATTTCCGATTGAATATTCCAAATTAGGCGGGAGTATGTTAATAGACGGTGTAACCTATGAAGGCGTTCGAAACATCATCATCGCCCAAGCCGCAAGCCCTGCTGAAACAGGCTACATTGTACATAATTTTACAACAGGAAGAATCTTATTTCAATTGGCCGGTTTACCGGGCGCTGCCTTTGCAATGTACAAAGCTGCTAAACCAGAAAATAAAAAGAAAGTGGCTTCCTTGCTAATTCCGGCGGTTCTTACCTTGGCTTTTGTCGGGATTTCCGAGCCGATCGAATACACCTTTTTATTCGTTGCACCTTTGCTGTACTTTTTCTTGTATGCGCCCATGTGTGGCCTAATGTACGTGTTGGCCGAGCTTGGACAAGTGCAGATCAATGGTCATGCTTTGTTTTTTATGATTCCCAATTTATTCCAGCCGCATAAAGTACATGCTATGTCGTTACTATGGCTTTTGCCTTTAACCTTTATTTTATATTATCTTACCTTTGAATTTGCCATTAAAAAATTCCATTTAAAAACACCAGGAACAGAAACCAATGGTGAAATAAAATTAATGAGCAAAAAAGAATATCAAAAAAGAAAAGAACAAGCCTCTCAAGATGCTTTAGAAATTAGAATTGTAGAAGCATTGGGCGGTAAGCAAAACATAGAAAATATTGGCTGTTGCGCAACCAGACTTCGGGTAGAAGTAAAAGATATGTCGCTAGTAGCCGAAGATTCCGCATGGAAAGACTATCTGGAAGCTATGGGCGTTGTCCGAAGCTCCAATACCATTCAAATAATCTATGGTGTAAAAGTCGGCAGTATTTTAACACAAGTAAAAGATGCCCTTGGCATAGACGGATAACAATAAAAATATCCTTATGACACTTCACGAGAGGTTCTTATGAGAAGTTTTAAGCATTTTAATTCAAAACAAGCGCTTTCGCTTGGGCTTTTTACCATAGAATACGCGAAACAAACCAGTATAGTCATAGCTCTTGAAATTTTCTTAAATGGTAGGGAAGTATTTTTATATATGCCGGATTCTTTGGGAATTGATAAAAGAGATTGGCTCAGGCGAAAACGAAATTCCGTATTGTATTTTGGGATTTCTACCTCGGAATTAACCAGAAAATTAAACTCTGACGAGAGCATTCTAAGCCTGAAATACGGAAGAAAGCATAAGGATTACACTCTGGTCGCCGGCAGTATTCCTATTTGCATGCAAGACCTTGGAGTTATTGGTGCTTTCTCCATTACCGGACTATCCCCCGAACAGGATCATGAAATAGCCGCCTATTGCCTAGAGCATTTTGACAAATTATGAACAGATCCTATCGACTAACGCAAATTATCCATCTTCTTACGCAGGAAAATAATTTTATCAGTGTAAACAAAATAGCGTATAAACTAGATTGTTCTCCGAAAACAATAAGAAATGATTTGCATTATTTGGAAGAAAATTTGCCTGTTTCTAAAGCGCATCTTGAAAAAATTCCCTCCAAAGGAATAAAACTTGTGCTATCTGACAGCAATTACGAAATATCCAAATCTTTCTGCCAAAAAAGCAGCATTATGCCAATGCAAATTAAAGAAAGAATTTTCTGCCTTTCTCTTGTCTTATTGATAAACGGCAGTCTAAAACCAAAAGATGCTATCAAAAAATTGTATATCAGCCGCAGCACATTTTACGCCGATATGCTTAAAGTATCTGAAAATTTTGAAAAATTTAAAATCAAACTAGTTCGGAAGAAAAAAAAAGATATCGGCGTGGTCGCGAAAGAAAGGTATATCCGAGCCTGTCTATTGGATATCTTTATGCACGCACATTGGGACAAGCAATATTCTGAGCTTTTTAAAGCTGAAAAATTCGATGTGCAAAAAAATGCCAGATTGCACAGCATAAGAGAAAGCAAAATGTTCCAATTTATAAATAACTTTATAAATGCAGAGGAGTTTTTATTATTTACGGCTTCTGTTTTTTCACATTTGCCAGATTTGCTCAATCTGCATTTTTCTCCTATGCCTATTCCATCTAGGACAACTGTCAGTACGATTCTGCTGATATCCTTGATTCGAATAAAAGCTTGTCAATATGTAAAGCTCTCGGAACAATTTGTTGAGTATCTAAACAATCACAAGCATAAAGCAATTCAGACCTCCTGCTTTCAACTTCTGGACAGTCTGGAAGCTATTCTTGATCTCCAGATCAGCACAACGGAACGACTGTATCTCCAGTTTTATTTTATGACTTTAGGCAGGCAAAGTGCCAAGTTAGGTTTAGAATATGACAACGAAACTGCGCTTCATATTTACAATGATATCTTTCAGTATTTATTGGATAATTACAAAATAGACATTCGTCCAGATGAAAGCTTAAAGCAAAGTATCCTCAATCATGCTTCTAAGCTTATTATTCGGCTACTACATAATATAAATATAGACAATCCCAATAAAGAGATGATTAAAAGCTGTTACTCTTTAAGCTATGCTATCTCCGAACATATTTTATGTAAATATGCAAACGAATTTGAAACGACAATCAGCGACGAGGAAATCGCTTATATCGCCGTATTAATTGAGCTGGCATTGGAAAAATACCGCCCCAAGGTTAATTGTCTTTTAATCTGCCTGGAGGACGCTACTATTGCCAGTTTAATCAAGGCAAAAATCAATGCAAGCTTTCCCAATCTCAATATAAATATTATCACAGACATTAATTTGCTTTCGTTAAGCAGTAGTACCGGATATTCTTTTATTCTCTCCACAATAACATTAAACGAATACGATTGGGATTATATTCTAATCAATCCCATAATTACTGAAACAGACCTTATGCGCATTAAGTTAAAATTGAAAAAATTACAATCACCAGAAAGTAACTAGTTCCCAAAAATACTGGTATTTTATTAGCAAAGTGCAAAATTCCCCTTCCTATTTCTATTTCTCCTTCAAAAGGCCTGCTTCGACTTCTGCCCAAGTCGGAATGGAAGGAGCCGCTCCCAATCGGGAAACTGCAATTGCCGCCGCCTTCGCCGCCAGCTTCATACACTCCGTTTTCGCCAAGCCCCTGACTAGGCCGGCCATAAAATAACCGGTAAATGTGTCGCCCGCTGCCGTTGTATCCTTCACCTCTGTTTCAAAAATCGGCTGATAAATATTTTCGCTTTTGTCTAAGTATCTTGAACCGTCCTTACCCAAGGTCAAAATAATTGCCGCCTTCGGAAACCTCTCCGCCAGCTCTCGAATCAAAGCTTCTCCATCCTTCTCGTCGGAGGGCATGTCCAAAATTGCCTTCGCCTCTATCTCGTTCAGAATAAAGATATCCACCGCCTCCAGCGGAAGTTCACGAAGCCCTTCGTTGATCGGAGAAGGATTCAGTACAATCCGCATCCCCTTTTGCTCAGCCCGCTCCATAATTTCCTTCATCCCATTGATTTCGTTTTGCAACACCAGATAATCTCCCGCCTCAAAACTTTTCAGCGTATCGTCGATCTGCTCCAGTGTAATGCTCTGATTAGCTCCACCATAAAGCAGGATACAGTTGTCGCCGCTCCGATCTCTTTGAATAACTGCATTTCCGGTACGAAGCCCTTCGTCAACCCGCACCCAGCTAGTGTCTACCTGCGCCTGCCCAAGGACTCGCAGCATATCCTCGCCATCCCTGCCGATTGCTCCGGCATGAAAGACCTCCAGTCCCGCTCTGCCCATGGCGATGGATTGATTCATCCCCTTGCCGCCGCTGAACACCTCCAGCCCTAAGGAGGAAATCGTTTCTCCCTTTTGTACAAAGTGATCCACGCTATATACATAATCAATATTGATTGAGCCGAAATTTAGTATTTTCATTAGACCTCACCTTAACTTCTTTTAAACGTTTAATGTTTTCAATTTCTCAAAATATTCTCCCCGAACAAAATACTCCTTTTATCAAAGCATTTTCTATAATTATTTGTTAAGACCTTAACCTTACTATCCGATTGACACAAAGCTACAAACATACCTCAAAGCTTTGAAAAATTTATTTATTCATCAAAGTTTCAACAAACATATTCATAAATCGTTTTCCATCTACTTTTGTCGCAATCCTGACATTACGATGTTCTTTTCTTTCATTTCTCATAATCTGATATCCAAAATATGCTACCGTCATCCCTCTAGTAAGGCTTCCATTTAGTTCAACGTCCACGAAAACCGGATTACTATATTCGCATAAATTTTCATCTATCGCTAAGGCAACCGTTATCACATCATCCATCGGAAAACCAGCTAGCTGAAAGAAATTCCTCCAAATATCAATATAAATAGGAAATTTCTCGATAATAAATTTTGATATTCTCCCCGGTGTTCCATAACTTAAATCTGCCAAATGATCTCTAGTCAACATGCCCGCAGCAAATTCATTATTTTCGCAAATATCTAACGGCACCAACGTAATTTTCAGATTCGACCTTAAAATAATTTGCGCTGCTTCAGGATCTGCCCATATATTATATTCTGTTACCGGCGTAATATTACCCGGTGTCTTAAAAGCTCCTCCCAGCATATATACTTGGCTGATTTTTTCTTCAATGGAAGGATCTTTTTGCAAGGCCCTTGCTAAATTAGTTGTCGGTCCAGTAGTTACTATTACTAAATTTCTTTCATATTGGTGTGCCATTTCAATAATAAAATCTTCTGCTTTTGTTTTTTCTATTTTTCTCTTTGTTTCCGGCATAGCTTCATTAAATTTTTTTAACCTTTCTCCTAGCTTTCCCCAAAGCGCCTTTTCAAAATTAACTGGATCTCCATCCGTTTCTTGCGGCGTCGGTTTTAGCATACTTTCTGCACCTTCAAATACCGGTATTTCTTTGCCAGTTAACTCAACCATATTTAAAGCCACATTATTTGCTTGTTCAATACTTCCACAAGCACCATTTACCGTTGTGATCCCTAATATATTTAATTCCTTTCTTTCAGCGGCATAAAGCACTGCCAGCATATCATCCCCAACTGAATCAATATCTAATATAATATTCTTCATATCTCTCCGTCCTTTCTCTTAGATTATACTTTATTCCAGCCTCATTGCTGAATTTGCTATCCTTCCACAAAAATACCTTTTATTGTTTTTCCCTTATTTTTTGGCTAAAGCAAATAAATGATATCCCAAATGGAGGCCTTTCTTGCTCTTTCTTGTAGTCCAAACAGTTATATTATTTTATTGACCACCTTCACCACTGTTGGTCTGACAAATTGAACTATTGGTCCAGTTAAAAATACTGCCGCAATTGTCCCTATCCCAATAATACCACCCAAAAAATAACCGCTAATCAGCAAAATAGCATCACTGCATATTCTTACTACTCGATATTGAATCTTCATTTTATCGCTGATAATTTCCGATATCAGATCAATCGCTCCTACACCCAAATCAGCTTGAATATACGTCGCTACGCCAATTCCCATGATAATCAGACCTATCATAATTAAAAAAAACTTCATTGCCAAAGTTATTTCATTTTTTAAAAGAAAAAGTAATAATTTATTCATAAGATCAGCCGTATATCCTATTCCAAAAACAGCTAATATTGACGAAATATTAATATATTTCCGATCTATAAAAAAAACTAGGCTCAATATTATGATATTTAAAATTGCAGATGCTGTTCCATAGCTAAAATGAAATGTTTTCCCCAGCCCTTGCATCAAGACACTTGCTGGGTCAACTCCCAATCCTGCAAACAGAAATACACCAACGCCAATTCCGCAAAATATCAGCCCGCTCAAAGCTACTCCTACCTTTTTCCAAAAATTTTTTTGCTTCACTTTTGTGCTCCTCTTTCCAAACAACTTTTTAATTCAACTTATGCATATCCTGGAAAAGCAATCTCACAAATTCTTTTCGATCAACTTCTAAAAGTAACATGGTATTTCTTATCATTTTCTCCTGCCAGATTTTTTCGGTATATCCAATCGTATCCACTACTGTCATGCCTGTAGTTAAGCTTCCGCTCGTTTCCACATCAACACTGCACAAAATGCCCGAAAATATCTCAGGATATAATAATGCAGCTACTGCCGCAGGATCATGTAATGTACAGCCAGCAAAGCCTTCCACTTCATAATGATATTTACTGAAATAATCGATCAATTCCGCCACAAAAACAGATATTTCATTTCCCTGTCTTCTAAGTTCTTCATTTTCTTCTTTCGTTACATAAGCCTTATGTGTAACATCTAATCCTGCCATTACAATTGGCAGTTCGGATTGAAATACTATTTTTGCCGCTTCCGGATCTGCCCATATATTGTATTCTGCCACCGGCGTGTAGTTTCCTCGGTACATTCCTCCGCCCATAATATAAATCTTATCAATTTTTTTCTTTAAATCAGGCCTAACGATTAACAGTGTTCCAATATTCGATAGCGGCCCTACGGCAATTATGGTAACCTTTTCTTCCGCTTCCTCTAAAATTTTGATAATAAGCTCCAATGCCGATAGCTCACATATTCCAAAGCCTTCCGGCGGAAGCAAAGGCCCTTCCAAACCCGACTCCCCATGCACAACTTGTCCACCAATATTTAATTTTCTCACGATTGGTTTTTCTGCCCCTTTAGCAACCAGAATTTCCATTCTTCTTGCTTTGGTTAAAACTTTAATCGCATTTCGTGTTACCTTCTCAATTGTCTGATTTCCAGCTACTGTTGTAACTGCCTTTATTTCAAGTCGAGGAGAGGACAGCGCCCATAATATCGCTATGGCATCATCGTGTCCCGGATCGCAATCAATAATTACTGGTATTTTTTTCATGCTCCTTCTTTCCTTTCTCTTAGTGCTTTAGTTTAATTTCCTAATTCCGAAATTTTAAATTTTCTTTTTTGACTTTCTTTTTTTGCCGCATAAATGCTAAGTCCAATAATCGTTGATAAATAAGGAACCATTTGAACCAATTCAGGAGAAATATTTGTTATTTGCAAAGTATAGGAAAGTGTTTCTGCACTTGCAAAAAATAATGCAGATATTACTGCTCCGATTGGATGGGAATTTCCCATTGCATCAGCTGCCAGTGCAATAAAGCCTCTGCCTGCTGTCATATTTTTAGAAAACCAAGTTACATAACCCATAGACATAAACGCCCCCGCCATACCTCCCAGGATACCGGAAATCATTAATGCCAAATATCTTATTTTCACCAAATCTACTCCTACCGAAGAAAGGGCATGCGGCGCTTTCCCTGCCGAGCGGATTCTCATTCCCAAAGGAGTTTTATATAAAAGAACAGAAATAATAATAATCATTAAAAAAGCAAAATATGATACCACATTATGCCCCAAAAAAAGCTCCTCCAAAACGGATACTTCGCTTCCCTGCAAAATATTCAGAGTCGGTAATTTCCCTGACTCTAAAGATAATGTAGTTCCCTTATCTTTTACTACCGCATACATAAAATAAACGGTTCCCCCAATCGCCATTGTATTAAAGGCAATGCAAGCTAAAACACTATTTACCTTTAACGACATCGCCATATATCCTATCGCCAAAGAACACAAAACTCCTGTAAGAATCGCAATCAACAGCCCAAACCACGGACCAAAACCAAAAGCGCTGGCAAATACGCCCGCTAAAGCTGATGTTAACATAACTCCTTCTATTCCGATATTGGTAATCCCCGCGTTTGAAGTAACTACCGCTCCCAAAGAGGCTAACACTAAAGGCGTTGCTACACGAACAAGTGAAACTACAAAAGACGTACTAATAATAGCTTCTAGAATTTTTTGCAGCATTACTCTCCATCCTTTCTCAACAATTCTTTGGATAATTTTGTTGTCATCTTATGCTTCCATGATGCCAAAAACGCAGAAGCCGCTACTAAAATAATAACTAATCCTTCAATGATTGCTACAATTTCCGCCGCTACATCCGACTGTTTATACATATAATCCGCACCTATTCTTACAAAAGAAACAAAAAATGCTGCAACCGGAATAAATGCCGGATTTTCTCTTGCTAAGATGTTGATAACTACTCCATCAAAGCCATATCCGGGCAAAGATGACCATTGAAAACGGTTGTAAATTCCCAGCATTTCCACCCCACCACCAATGCCGGCAATCATTCCACCTAAAATCTGCGACATCAAAATAACGCCTGCCACTTTTATACCCGAACATTGTGCAAATTGAACATTACTTCCCGTTACCCTCAATTTGTACCCCCACTGCGTTTTATAAATAAAAATATATACCAACACTACAATAATCGCTACAATAAAAATTCCACTATGAAGCCTTGTCTTTGGAATAATATTTTGCAATATGACTCCTTCCTGAAAGGGAAACGAAGTCTTATACGCTGAGTCTGAATCCTTAATAGTCTGATTAAACAAAAATGTAGAAAAATATAACATAACATAATTAAGCATCAAGGATATGACCATTTCATTACATTTCCACTTTATCTTTAAAATTCCAGGAATCATAGTTACAAAAGCGCCAGCAAGACCCGCTGCTACAATTGCAGTTATTTTTACCAATATCGCAGGACCCGGCATACAAACAGCAATCATCGCTGATATCAAAGCTCCGAAAAAGAGGGCTCCTTCTGCTGCTAAATTAAATTGATTGGCTTTAAACATAATACAAACTGCCAATCCAGAAAATGTTAACGGAATC
The DNA here is from genome assembly GCA_041844915.1 of Eubacteriales bacterium. Lineage (GTDB taxonomy): Bacteria > Bacillota > Clostridia > Lachnospirales > Vallitaleaceae > W11650. The sequence continues at coordinate 9,511 of JBGZBY010000042.1, read as the reverse complement.
ATCTTCTCCAGCACTGTACTAAATCTTCTGACCGAAGTAAACGGACCAATAAATAAATTGGAAATCGTCCTTAACGGGTCATTATTAGAAAAGGAAATAATAATAAGAGAAATAGCCAAAGCAATTAAAATAGCTACCAAAAATCTAAGCAGCTCAAAATAAGTATTCCATTTTTCTGGGGTAACGAGCTTTGTTTTCATAAGATAGAATTTACCTCCTCTTCTGTTTGTTTCTTTACTCCAAGCATGTAGTAGCCCAGTTCTTGCTCTGTTAATTGTTTTGTGTCAGAAAAATACGCATTAATTTTTCCATTATGCATAACAACTGCACTATCACCCAATTCTAAAATCTCATTTAAATCTGCTGAAATTAATAAAATTGCCGCACCTTTATCTCTTAATTCTATTATTTTCCTTCGGATCAATTCCGACGCTGCCGCATCAATCCCTCTTGTAGGTTGCTCTGCAATGACAATACTAGCATTCCCCGACAGCTCTCTAGCTGCTACTACCTTTTGAATGTTACCGCCAGAAAGCATATTTATCGGACTGTTCGGCGAAGAACAAACGATTTTAAAATTTGCAATCAGCTCTTGACTGTCTTGCTGCATTTTTTTTCTATTTAAAAATACACACTTCTTATCCGTATAGTCCAATATTTTGTTTGTGAACAAATTCTCCGAAATAGAAAGCATAGAAGCACAACCATTTACCATACGATCTTCGGGAATATACGTAAGTCCACGTTTTCTCATTTGTTCTGGAGTAAGTTTCTCAATTTTTTCCCCATTTATTATTATTTCTCCGCTTAGCGGTTTTAGCAAGCCAATTAAAGCTCTCGCTAATTCTGATTGACCATTTCCTTCTACTCCTGCTACACTCAATATTTCTCCTGAGCAAAGAGAAAAGTTAATTTTATCCAGCATTCTTTTTCCCAAATTATTTACATAAAGTAAATCTTTTACCTGTAAACGAATTTCTTTTTTATTCTGCGCCGCTTTTTCAATACGCAAAACAACCTCTCGTCCCACCATCTTATTTGATATTTGCTGCGGATTCGTATCTTTTATGTAGCAGGTATCTATTGTCATTCCCTGACGCATAATAGTTACTCGATCGCAAATTTCCATAATTTCATTCAATTTATGCGAAATAAAAATTATCGTATGCCCTTGCCTTTTCAGTGCTCTTAATCCTGCAAAAAGCTCTTTTGTTTCCTGCGGCGTCAACACTGCCGTAGGCTCGTCCAATATCAATATTTTTGCGCCGCGTGCTAGCGCCTTTAATATTTCTGTTTTTTGTTTAACTCCTACGCTAACATTTTCTATTTTCTCAGTTACATCTATATTAAAATCATACTGCTTAGATAATTTTTCTGCGTCTTTCGCCAATTTATGGTAATCCGTTAAAAATCCTCGCTTTCTAGGCTCATTTCCCAGAGCAATGTTCTCAGCAATAGAAAGTGTTTCAACCAGCATAAAATGCTGATGAACCATTCCAATTCCCAATTGTATTGCTTTCTTGGAATTTTCCAGCTTTACTTCTTTCCCATTCAAAAAAATTTTTCCTTCTTCGGGGCTCTCCATTCCAAATAAAATTTTCATCAATGTTGATTTTCCAGCACCATTTTCACCAATAAGAGCATGAATTTCTCCCTCAAAAACCTCAAAATTAACATTCTTATTGGCAATAATACCATTAGGATAAACTTTAAGTATTTTTTCCGCACGCAATACTACTTTATCTTTCATAAATCTCCGTTCCATCCTTTTTAAGCAACAAATTTCATATGAAAACCAATATAGACAAAAGCACTCCTAACAATATAAGAAAATCAAAAATCTAATTTTCAAAAAAATACGCTCTCTTTTTTAACGGTAAACGCTTCTTTATCTCCCAGAAGCGTTTACCGTTAATATTTTTCATTTTACGGCTTTACACTATTGCGAAGCTGATCTAATTCCTCCTGTTTCATTCCAATAGCAGTAGATACCTTTATATTGCCCTCTACAACTTCTTTTTCAATCTCTTCTATTTTCTTTCTATCTTCGACCGAAAAAACAGTCTGATATACCTCATTTTTTGCCAACCCAACTCCACCTTCTGCAATTCCTAAGCTTTCTGCTTTCCCAAATTCCAATTTCCCTTCTAAGTCTAAGCTAATAGCTCTATAAATGGAATCACCAACATTTTTCAGCATGGATGTGCATATTCTTTTTGCTGTCTTTTCATCGCCATTTGCAGCATATCCAGCCGATTGATCTGAATCCACTCCAATAATATACTTTTCTCTTTCTACTGCTGCTTCAATCACACCTAAGCCAGTTGGTCCTGCTGCCGCAAACATGACTTCTACTCCTTGGTTTGCCAGCAGCAAACCATATTCTTTCCCTTTAGCGGGATCATAATAATCTCCCGGATAAGTTGCAATTACTTTAATGTCAGGATTGACTTTTAAAGCTCCTTCTACAAAGCCAACCAAGAAATCATTGATCGGAGGAATATCTTGTCCTCCCACAAAACCCAAAGTCGGATTCTCTTTCGCTAACAAAGCTGCCGCCACTCCCGCCAAGTACGATCCTTCATTTTGCTTAAACGTCGCACAATAAACATTTTTTAAATCTGCGCTTTCAAAATCAACCTTATTATCAATCAACAAAAATTTCTTTTCCCGATACATTGGTGCAATTTTTTGCATAGGCTCTACCATAGACGGTGAAACAGCAATCACATAATCTACATCTTCTTCTGCGGCATCTGCTAAAGCTGGCTCCCATTTCGATTCATCAGAACCTGTTTCAATAATTTTTATCTTTATTCCTTTTTCTGCTTCTAATTTTTTCATACCTGCACTGGCAGAATCAAAAAATCCTAAATCGCCAAGATTTCCATTGATGATTAAAATTGCTTTCTTCTCTCCTTTTGAAGCTGTTCCTTTTCCCTCATTACTGCTTGTATTACATGCAACAAGACCAAAACTCAACAAACATACCATTAAAAAAACTGTTACTTTTTTCATTTGCTTCCCCTTTCTCTTGTGTTAGGAAAATATTTTCCTATAGCTTTTTCCTAGTTGTGTTTATTTTACCCCTTTCTAAACACCTTGTCAACGCTTTTTGTTGTTTTTGTATATTATTTAGATTTTTTTTTATTTTTTTTATTTAAAATATCCAAACCTTCTCTTCTTCTATTTTTTCTGGTAACAGCAAAAAAAATATGCTATAATCTATTTAGTACAGCGTTTTCCGAATTCTGTTTCTCAAAAAGGAGCTATCATGAACATCAAAGATATTGCCAAGCTGGCCGGTGTTTCCGTTTCCACAGTATCAAAGGTAATGAACCAAAAAGACAACAGCATCAGTCAGGAAACCAGAGAAAAGGTGCTGAAAATTGCCAAGGAATATAACTATGCCCCTTATTCCTCCTTTATACCGGCTACCTCTAAAAGCTTTTTGATCGGCGTGCTTTTCCGCTCCGCCAAAATGATTCAAAATACCCTGAGCGGAATCCTCTCCGCTGCCCGCAGTCACGGCTATCAGGTCATCCTAGCGGAATCCGACGGCAGCCCGGAGGAAGAACTCAAATCCGTTACTGGCTTTTGTAAAAATAAGGTTGATGCTGTGTTATGGGAGCCCACCTCCGGAAAAAATCCGGAAGCCGCTGCCGAGCTGAAAAAGGCGCAAATTCCTTATTTGCTTTTTAATTCGCCGTCGGCTTCTTCAGAAAATATTGACTATCGCGCCTTCGGCTATCAAGCCACGCAAGAACTGATTCGCTGTCATCATCAGGGAATCGCCTGTCTGCTGCTATCCGGCCGCCGCACGGAAGCTTTTTTTGAAGGCTATAAAAAATGCCTGTTCGACCATCAGATCCCCCTGCGCGAGGAGCTGGTCTTTGATGAGCATAATCTGCAAGGCCTGCTCCACAAAATCAGCAGCCATACCGTAACTGCCGTCGTATGCTCTCACTATGCTTCGGCTACCGAGCTTTACGCCCACAGCTTGGCGCAGCATTATCAAATCCCTTGGGATTTTTCATTGATTTCCCTGCGGGACGATATCCGCCCCAAGGACAGCTTTCCCGAAATTTCTGCTTTTTCGGTTTCTCACTACGACTATGGAAAATTTTTATGTAAAAAAATTCTTCATATTTTGGAAAATATCCCTCTGGAACAGGAGCACTTTCAAGCCGAATATCTGCTGAGCAGTCGGGCAACCTTAGATATCCCCTCTTTCCTGCGCAGTAAAAAAATCCTCGTTGTAGGAAGCACCAATTTGGATATTTATCTTAAGGTTCCACAGCTTCCAGCCTCCGGCAGAGCTGTTTTGACCTCTCAATCCTCCCTGTATGCCGGTGGAAAGGCGACAAATGAGGCAATCGGCGTTTCCAAGCTGGGGCACCGCGCCGCTATTCTAAGCGCTGTCGGCGACCACTCGGAGTCGGATATCATCTATGAAGCCCTCCGTCAATATTCTGTTAATACCGACGGTATGAAACGGGTCATGGGCGCTTCCACTGGAAAGGCCTACATCTTTGTCGAACCCAAAGGCGAATCTATGATTACCATATTATCCGGCGCCAACAACAGTCTTTCGCCGGAGGATTTGTCCGCAAAGGAGCATTTATTTAAAAATACCGCCTACGCCCTGATCAATACCGAAATCCCCATGGAAACCGCCGAGACCGCCTGCCGTCTTACCCGCAAGCACGGCGGAAAAACTATTTTAAAGCCCTCCTCCTGCAATCGGCTAAGCCCCGAGCTTCTTCGCACTGTCGATATCTTGATTTTAAATCTGACCGAGCTTTTTGAGCTTTGCTCCGAAGGCGCTTCCATGGAAGAAAAAGCTGCGCTGCTTTATCAATATGGTGTTGATATCGTGATTGTAACCTTGGGGGCCAAAGGCTGCTATGTGCTATCAGCGGAAATAAGCGAGCATTTTCCGGCCAAAAATTTCCCCTCCATTGACAACACTGGAGCGGGAGATGCCTTTATTTCTGCTTTTGCTTCTTATTTGATCTACGGCTATAGCCTTAGGCAGGCGGTTCATATCGCTTCCTATGCTGCCGGCTTCTGCATTTCCCGCGAGGGCGTCGTGCCTTCGCTGGTAGATAAGGATACCTTGGAGGCCTATATTTATCAGCATGAACCGGATTTGCTGAAGCGAAACGGGCAAGCAATGCCCTCCCCTCGGATGGATCGCAGCGAGCTTCCGCCCTCCTAAGACCATAGCCTAAGGCTGTGCCGTTTTGCCCTGCACCAGTCTCCCTACAGGCAGGAGTATCTATCGTCAGCTCCACTTTTTTCGCCGTACAAGCTGCTACGCTGTCCGATGTAGGAATTTTCGTTATACTTGCAGAAAATAAAGACTCAATGCAAACAAGGCGCATAAAGGAAACGCCGGCAAGGATTCGTTACACCTGCCTTTCCCTTATGCGCCTTATCTATGCGCTCGGCCGAATTAAAATTTTAGTCGGCTTCTTTTCCGTATACCTCGATTTGAGTCAAGGCCGGAAACGGCGAAGCTTCGCCGGATTTGATCATATTTTTCATTTTCAGCCATAGAATTTGCTTTTCTTCAAAAGTAAATTCCTGCGCTTCCCCGGTTTTGGTAAGTGAAAATTCCTGCTCGCTACCATCAGAAAATTCGACCGTTACCTTCTCCCACCAGTTATCATGCGGGAAATCCGCGCGCAAATAGAAGATAATGCGATCCGCTACAATCAGCCTGCCAAAGTCAACAGTAATCTCAGCGTCTGGTCTTTGATTGATTCCCCAAGATTGATAGGGCCATTCTCCGTGGCTGGCGGCGGCCGTTACTCCGTCGATCGCATTCATTGCCGCAAAAACGGATTCGCCTCTGGTTTCTACATTGGCAGCGGCATGAGGAAACGCTGTATTATTGCCGTGATGATCATTGACATTTCGGGACAAATTACGGTATGCCAGATATTCAAAGGGTTTTGCCTTTTTCACATGGAGCAAATGCTTACTGCCGGAAAAGGTCTTGGGCGATAGCTGAATTCGCTTGCTGCCAAAGGGAATCGGATAAGCAAAAGTTCCCTCCTTCAAAAATGTCAGCTCTCTGCCAAGTGCATCGTCAATCTGAATCCAATAATGATTGTTTTTGTCAGAGGTATCAATAACAATGCGGTCGCCCTCTTGATACTCTGCCGAGTAAACAAGATTTGCCTCATCCATGCCTCGGCTGACTGCCAAGGTCTTTCCATTTTGATCCAATACTTTAATACTGATTTCTGCCATGTTTTCCTCCTATCTCAAATCCTTCATCGCTACATGATCCATGTCATCAAAGTCCTGATTTTCTCCAACCATTCCCCAAATAAAGGTATAATTGCGGCTGCCGCTGCCGGAGTGGATCGACCAGCTCGGCGAGATAACGGCCTGCTCATTTCTTACAACCAAATGACGTGTTTCCTGCGGCTCTCCCATATAGTGCATAACAAAAGCATCCTCCGGCAAATCAAAATACAAATAGACCTCCATGCGGCGGTCATGCGTATGGCAAGGCATGGTATTCCAAACGCTGCCCGGCTCTAAGCTGGTCATTCCCATTTCTAGCTGACAGCTTTCTACCTGCCCCGGCAAAATATATTTGCAAATCGTGCGGTGATTAGAACTTTCTAAGCTGCCCAAGCGAACTTTATTTTCCTGCTTGACAATAACCACGTCCTCCGCCGGAACGCCCTCCGGTTTAATCAATACGGTCGGATAGGAATGATGCGCCGGAGCGCTGTTAAAATAAAATTTTGCCGGCTGCGCGCTGCTTTCCGAGGAAAAGCAAATATCCCTTGCGCCCATGCCGATGTACATTCCTTCTCTTGCTCCGACTTCATAGGTTTTGCCGTCAATGCGAATCCTGCCGGCGTCGCCGATATTGATGATACCCATTTCCCGCCTTTGCAAAAAATATTCTGCCCGCAGCTCTTCTCCGGCGGTAAGCACCAGTTCCTTTTCCGCCGGCGTGGCCGCGCCGGTAATGATTCGGTCAATATGGCTGTAAACCAGTTTTATTTCATCCCTTACAAAAAGATTTTCAATTAGGAATTCTTCCCTTAATCGGTCGGTTGTATAATACTTTACGTCCTTGGGCGATGCCGCTGTTCTAAGTTCCATTTCTCTCTCCTTTTGCTGTGTCAAGATGCAGGATATGTTTCCTGTCAGTTGTTTCCCCTTATTCTATCATGGAAATCTCTTTTTTTCTAGTTCCAAATCTTATGATCTCCGGCAAAAAATTTTCATTTTTTATTCCATGCCCTAGGATTAAAGGTTTCCCTTTTGCACTTTTGACAGTGCCCTCCATAAAATACCTAATTCTTTTTTATGCATTGTTTTTATCGTGATCAACAATATCTCGTAAAGGGAGATTTCACATTTATTTTTTTGCGCTGGCACAGAAAAAATCTTGCGCTTCCCTTCTTCATCAGCACCTAAAAATACATTAAAACCTCAATCCTTTATTACAGATTTTCTGCACCGGGCAAAATAAAGCTGTATTAGAAATATCAAGGCTTAGCATAAAAAGACATACTGCAAAGGAAAAAGAAATAGGAAATAGATTATATTACAGCTTCCTTCCGCGCCAGCATGCCAAAAAACATGGAAAAAGCCTTGACCTTGAAAGTCGATTGGGTATACAATAGAAAAGATATTTTTCAGAACCGTTCATTTGCTTGACAAGGAGGATTGTGTGAAATCAAAGCATAGTATGACAAGCTTTTTTGTCATTTCCTTTTTACATTATATGGCTGCCAGCTTTGTGCATCCGATCACCCCGACCTTGATTGTCAGCCTCAAGCTTCCGGTCTATATGTTCGGAGCGGCTTTTGCTGCCATGGCGCTGACCGGCTTTTTGTTTTCGCCCTTTTGGGGAAAGCTGAGAGAATTTTTTTCGGCAAGGCTATTGCTGCTGATCGGCTCGGTCGGCTACAGCATCGGCCAAATCTTATTTAATGTGGCAACGGATGAACTCGGTATCCTCTTTGCCAGAATATTTTCCGGCTTTTTTATCGGGGCAATCGGCGTATCCACTTTGATTTATGTGACAGAGCTTCCGGGAGAGGAAGAATCGGGTGTTTATCTGGCCAAATTTGCCATCGTTCAATCCTTGGGCGGAGCGAGCGGTTTTTTATTGGGCGGTTTGACCGGTGTGCTTTCACTTAAGCTTACTTTTTGGATTCAGTCGGCGTGCCTGCTTTTATGTGGAGTGCTGTATTATTTTCTGCTAAAGGAAAATTCCATAAATAAACGGCGAGAGATGAAATGGAAGGCCTTTGCTCGGGAAATCAATCCTATCAAATCGTTTTTGGACTGCCGGAATTTTATGACCAAAAGCTTTGCGCTGCTCTTTATCGTAATCACGCTGGCAATCATCGGTATAACGGTATTTGATCAAGCCTTTAATTTTTATTTGAAGGCACAGCTGGGCTTCAGCTCTGTCTATAACGGCGCATTTAAGGCAATCATCGGCCTGATTACCTTAGCTGTCAACTCTACGATTTGCATGTGGATTATTCGCCATGGCAATATTAAAAAAGCCGCCGGAATTATCTTAATCTGCTGCAGCGTCAGCATTTTTTCGCTGCTTGGCATATCCGGCATTCCACTATTCTTTGGAATTTGTATCCTCTATTATTCCTTCCAATCCGCCATGCTCCCGCTCCTACAGGACAGCGTGGCACATGAGGCAAGCTATAAAAATCGCAATATGGTCATGGGACTTTATAATTCTCTGCGTTCTCTCGGCATGGTTTGCGGCGCTTTGCTTTCTGGCTTTGTGTATGATTACCATGTCAGACTGCCGTTTGCGCTGGCGGGAGTTTGCTTTGGACTGGCAGCTCTTTTTCTGGTATGGAGTGATTTCAGTAAAAAAAGAGAGGAATAAACGCTTTCTTACAGTCTGGATTCTAGCTTTCCCAACCCTATCTCATTAAAAGTCCTCGAAGCTGAAGCCGTCTAAGCCCTGTAATTTCTTTTAAAATCCCCCATGTTTCCATCGGCATCCCAGCGATCATACTGATGATTTCTTTTAAAGCCTCCAAGCCTTTTTCGTAATCTGCTGTATCCTTCAACATCTCTAGCGCCACATAAGAGCTAAAGTTAATAACTTTGCCGCCTACGAATTGCGCTCTTTCATTATAGCCACAAACGCCGTCTATCGTTAGCTTCTCCCATTTATTTACAATTTTCCAGAATAGTCCTATCATATTTTATTTGGCTTTGTTCCATGCTTCCTTCATCTTTCCTTTCTCCCGATCTGTCTGTAAATTCGAAGTGGGCATCTGCATAGCTTTTGCTTGCTCATACCTTTTTTATCGGATAAAAGGAAATATCTGTAAAAAATGGCTGCACTCCTACTCTCCCAAGCTATCCCCAGCTAAGTACCATTGGCCGCCCATGCCTTAACCTGATAAAAATAAAAAGCAGATATTTCATTTTTAAAACGAAATATCTGCTTTTCAGGCGACGACCGGATTTGAACCGGTGATCAGGG
>JBGZBY010000041.1:0-16543 GCA_041844915.1 Eubacteriales bacterium | reverse complement strand
CCAAATCGGGCTGTCCTTTTTTCACAGAATAGCTGCTCCACTTCTTTCTCTTATCCTAGTGGGCTCCTCTGTTTTCCTCTATTCAAGCCTTAATCTCGGCGAATAACCTTCTTTTCCTCTCTAAACAGGATATACCAGTGAGCGCCGAATCGGGCTGTCCTTTTTTCACAGAATAGCTGCTCCGCTTCTTTCCCTTATCCTAGTGGACTCCTCTGTTTTCCTCTATTCAAGCCTTAATCTCGGCGAATAGTCTTCTTTTCCTCTCTAAACAGGATACAGGACGGAGCGCTGCTCATCACCGCGGCATTTTCCGCGCTCCTTTCACGTCATATTGTCATGCCCCTATTATACTATAGAATACCAAAAGCGCAAAACATTTTTCATTTTCTTTAAAAATAACGGCTGCGCCCCACAAAACGCAAAAAAAGCCGCCGCCCAGCTTTATGGTATCCTTTCAGTCACCGGCTATTCTTCGCCGGCACGAAAATCTCCTGCTAAACTGGACGGCAGCTCCTTATCACACAGCGCTCCTCTGCTCCGTCGGCCATTTGCCGCTCCCTTTTCCCGTTTTTTATGAAGTGCCCTCTTCTACCGTTTCTTTTCTTCGGACTGCTTTAAAATTTCCTCATACAGCTCTCCTTTGATCTGCTCAATCAGGCTGCTGTCCTTTTGATAGACATTCTGCCGACTGACCGCCTTGGCAATCAGCTCCCTTCGCTTATTTTCATCCTTTAGAAGATAAAACAGCTCCGCTTCATCTCTGCCCTCCCGCTGCAACTCAAAGCGAAGCGACGGATAGACCTCGCCGCCGATCGGGTAGACGATATGCGCATCCCCTGCCGGCAGCAGCTCTCCCTTATGCGGACAGCAGGCCTTTTCCCAGATATTTTCTCCGCTATAATAATTAAAGCCCCAGTGCAGATAGCCGCTCATACCATAATACGGAACCATCCAGAGAATATATCGGCTGACCATCGCCGGCAAATCCATCGAGCGATTCATAAAGACTCCCGCCGGAAAGGCGCAGGTATAATACCAAAAGGTTTCGCCCGCTTCCATCAGCTTGCGGTACTCGTTTTCCCAGCGCTCAAAAGTTTCCCCCTTCGGCACCCAAATATTCACAGCACCTCCCAGTTCGAACGCTTCAACCGCCTCAATCAGCGGCACCTTTGGCATAAAGCTTCGAAAAATCGCAGCTATAGAGCGGTATTGCACCGCATTCTGAATTTGCGGTTCATCGGCAAGGCTGTGATAAAGATACGGCAAATAGCCCTTTTCCTCCGCAATTCCTGCCCATTTTTGATAATATTTTTTCAGTTGCAGATAGCCCTCCACGCTACAGGCATCGACATCCTTATCCCATATCAAATGATATCTTGTTCCATCCCAAGAATCCCAGTGAGCTACGCAGGCGCCGACAATATGCTTCACTCCTGAAGCGATCGCCAAGTCGGCAATTCTTGTCACCCCGCTAAAATCAAAATCGACGACCTCATTTTTTTCGTTGCGGATTACCTTAGGAAGCGGCAGCATGACATGAGTCTGGCCAAAGTCCAGCTGCAAATCCAAATATTTCTGGTAGACGCGGTCATATTCCTCCGTTCCCTGCTTCACCTGATGCACCTTTTCCAGCAAGGAAAAGGAAAAAAAGTTGACCATTCCCAGCCTGCCGTCCTTCGGCTGCGGAACAGTGATCGGATAAATCGTCAAAGCTACAGCCGCTTTCTGCTCCTCCTGTTCATCCTCTATGACAAGCTCAACCGAGTATTCGCCGGCAGGCGCGTCCTCGCTCACCCTTGCTCTAACGTAAAGGACTCTTTGAGAGCCCAGCCTCGACTGCAATTTATTTAAAATGCAATCATATACATAAAAGGGCGCCTTTTTCGTAACATAATCCTTACATTCCTCATAATTGGTCGTTGTCATCATCTTGGGCGCTGTATTCTCATCCACCCCAACCAGAAGCATCTCGCCAATCTCCCAAGCAATTCCGTCAAGCCCGCCAATGCGCACCTCCGGCTGCCCAACCACTTCCTCCAGCAAAAGCTGAAAGCCAAAGCGAGTTCCTCTTGCCGTATGGATTCTTTCCGGCGATCGAAAATCCTCTGCTTTGGAATCCGTAAATATCCAATCATTTTGACTAACTAATTTGACCTGCATTTTCCCCTACCTTTCCTGACAGCAATGATCTCTCCAGCTCCCGCAAAGCTCTACCTGCCCACCGACCGGTCTTCCGCCCGGCACAGCGCAAAGCTTTTTTCTCCGCGCAAGCTCTCCTGTCCTATTGTATCATACGCTCCTTGGTGATAACAGGGAAAATACTATGCATTTCCTATATTTTTCAAAAAGCCTCCTGCCATATAAGCCTCTCCTTCCAAAGAAAAGCCCTCCAAAGGCGCTCCTCTTCCTCCTCTCTATAGCAGCCTTATACCATCTATACCAGTTCTCAACCCTATGGAACCTATTTTTACTCTGGCGACAAGCCCTGCCGTCATCGAGCAAAGCAATACAATAGCGGCAATTCTCCTGTCTCCACCGCTTATTTGTCAGCATTCAAGCCGTAGCACAAGCATATTCAGATCTTTCCTCCGCAGACGAGGCAGATTAGCTATTTTTTCTTCACTGCCCTTGCAAATCAAGGGGCTTGATCCTTGTCCTGCTTGAGATTACAGGAATCTGCAAACGGACAAATTATCTGTTCCTGTCCTTTGAGCTTTTGGAAAGAATCGTCGCTGATGGTATGCTCCATTTTGCAGGCTTCGGCTTCTGCGGTGCTGACATCGACGCCAGCGCCGGTAAGCTGCTCCGTAAAATACTGATGTCGGGCATAGAGCTTTTCTGCAATTTCACGACCTGCATCTGTCAAGTGTAATGCATAATCCTCGGCCATCATCAGAAAGCCCCCTTTACATAACAGCTTTACCGCATGACTGACACTGGGCTTTGACACATCCATGTATTCCGCCACATCCACTGAGCGCACGAAGCCTTTGCTTTTATGAAGGACATAGATTACCTTCAAATAGTCCTCGCCAGAGCTGCGTAATTTCATATTTTCGCCTCCCTTCCATTTTCAAGCGCAATCACAGAAAAATCAGACGATCCACTTTTTTGCCCGTTCCTGTTCCTCGATGACATGAGAATACCAGCCGTTCATAGAAAGTAATTCCTTGTGCGTTCCTTGCTCCTTGATTTGCCCTTTTTCTAAAACGATGATCTGATCGGCGTTCACAATCGTGTTCAGCCGATGGGCAATTACAACTACGGTTTTGCCCGCCATCAAGGTATCCAGAGCCCTGTTGATCCGCTCATTGTCTGCATCAAGACTGGAGGTTGTTTCATCCAAAAGGACAATAGGAGCATCTTTTATAAGCGCTCTCGCAATCGAGATCCGTTGCTTCTCACCGCCTGACAATGTACTGCCCCCCTCTCCAATGATAGTGTCATAGCCGTCAGAGAGTGCAGATATAAAATCATGGCACTGCGCAGCCTGTTCTACTTCCTGCATAGTCGCAGAGGGCTTTCCAATGCGAATGTTATTTGCAATCGTGTCATTAAGAAGGTATACCTCCTGAAAAACCACCGCTATACAGCTCGCCAGACTATCAAGCTAATCTGAATTAAGTTTTCATTCTGATGAACAAATTTTTATGAAAGGGATGATATAAATGATTTGCGCACCGTTTCAATACGAGGCCTCAGACATCTTTCCGCACCGAATACTTCCCATACGTCCGGAATTGCATATCATTATGTCCGCTGGCACATTCACAGATAAAACAAAAAGAGAAGCATCCACTACCTCCCCCATGTTTGAATTGAGCTATACCCGGAAGGACTCCATCAGCGGAGAAGTGGACAATACCCTTGTAGAAGTGCAGCCCGGCTACGCATTGATTGGATTCATGGGTTCTGTTTGCGCACGCGCAGAATATGACAAAGGCGAAAACGTACAGATGTATTCAATTTGGGCAAGTCCCCGTACATTTAACGGATTTTGCGAGGTTGTCAACGGAAGATCTGACCTCTCTTTTCAGGATTTTCAGAACAGAAATTACGCGTACCATCATTGCAGAATGGATATGCGAGAGGAAAGCATTTTAGGAAAATTGGACAGCTGCTTATCCGGAGAGCGGGATGCTATAAACCGCTTGTTGGTTGAAAGCTGTGTCTTAGAGCTTCTGTCTATCAATCTGGAACGCCTGCTTTATGATGGAAGCAGGAAAGATACTCGCGGACTATCTAAAACAGAAGTGGACAGCCTGAAATATGCCCGCGAAATTCTGTTAAATCGACTGGAATCGCCCCCCTCCTTGCTTGAGCTCGCCAAGCTGGTTAATTTGAATGACTGCAAGCTAAAAAGGACCTTCAAACTCCTTTTCGGAAAAACGGTCTATGAGCATGTCCGAGAGCAGCGCCTTGAAAAAGCGTTTGATCTGTTAGAAACCGGTAAATGCAATGTAAGTGAGGCCGCCATTGCGGTAGGATATACAAATATCAGTCACTTTTCCGAGGCGTTTCAAAGGAAATACGGCATACTGCCTCGAGAAATTAAAAAGGAGTGCCGTGTTTTTGGGTGAAGCTTCTGGGCAGTCTGAAAGCGTGTTTATATGCGCTTTTCAAGATTTTTTGCTTGATATTCTTTGGAATATTCCCTGTGGTGCTGCTCATAGCGAATCCTCCTGCGTTAGGTCTGCGGGGAGAACGCCGAACAGAGATTTGGCAATCTCCCCCCTGTCCTGATACGGGTTAGAAAGCTTGGCGATGAGCTTGCCATTACAAGCGCTGAAAATATCCTCCGTAGCCGCAAGCAGCAGATACTTGCCAAGATTGCTTTTCAGTTCGGTTGCAGTAATAGATATGGAGCGGGGGCTCCCTTTCGTATTTGACATTTGGATTCATCTATATTTTTTAAACCAAAGCTCACCTATCCTCATCCCAAAGCGGCAGCCTGCTTTCATGACAGGTAAAATAAAGAATCTGATACTCTCCGCCAAGCCTCCTTAAAAATTGCAGCCCCCTTTCCAATCTGGCCTTATCCCAATTGACAAAGGGATCATCCAAAACAAGAAATGGCTTTTCCTGCGGGTACAGCGCCTTGATTAGCGCCAGCCTCATGCAAAAGCCAATCAACTCCCGATCTCCTGCGCTGAGAAAGGCAATATCTCTTTGCTGTCCGGCCTCCCGTACCGTCAAATTCAGCTCGGCATCCAAAAAGTATTCCTCCGCCGACCTACCTGTCAGCAGCGGATAATATTCGCGAAAAGCCGCTAAAATCGGAGCACTGTACCTCTCGGTAAAGGACAATCGAGCCGCCTCCAAAAGCTGCCTTGTCTTTTGCAGAACATCGCGCTTTTTCCGCGCACGCTCATAGCTCTCCTTTAGCTCCTGAAGCTCAATTTCAGCCGCTTCCAGCCTTTCTTTTTGCTCCTGAAGCTCCGTCAGCTGCCGTTCATATCCTGCCAGCGCCAACGCAAGCATCTGTTGCTCCTCCTCAATCTGCCGGAGCTTGCTTTCCGCCTCCATGACGGATATTTCGCCATGCTCCAGCAAAGCCCCTGTCTCCACTGGCTTCGCCGCCCTTATCTCCGCTTGCCGCTTCCTCTCCCGCAAACGGCAATAAATCTCGCGCTCCGCCACTAGGAAAAGCAAAAAGCCCTTGCTTGCTCCCGCCGCCTTTCCCCAGCCATACCTGTCAAAAAAATCCGCCCGAAGCGCCTGCTTTCTCTCCAGCTCCGCTATGATCGGCGCTTCCTCCGAAGCCTGTCTTTTTTTCAGCAGCTCTGTATATTCTCGGCGGCAGGCAATCCAATCATATAAAATATCCGGCAGCTTTTCCGGCTGATAGGGCATTTGCCGCTCCGCAAAAAAGCGGCGCTGGGCTTCCTCGGCCAGCATTTCCTTTCTTTCCTCCTCGGCCAAGGCCTCCTGTTTGCGCAAAAGCTCCTGCTCCAGCTGCCGGAATGGATTTTTCAGCCTTTCCCGAGCAAAAATAATTGCCAAGACCGCCGCCGGCAAAGCGCACATCCCTGCCGCCATCGGCTGCCAAAGTAACAAAAATCCCGCCGCCAAAAGCAAAGCCACTGCCAAAAGTAGTCCTCGCTCGGCTCGTTTTCCTCGTCTGCGGCTTTGCTCCGCCCGCTCCGACTGCTCCCTGACGTCTTGCTGAAGAAGCTTCTGCCTCTGTATTCCTTCGCTTCGACTATGCCAGATATCCATCTGGGCCTTTATTTCCTCCTCTGCTGGAAAGCCCTTTTTAAAGCGGCCTTCATATTGCGCCAATCTCATCGCTTCCGCTTCGGTCAGCTGCATCCGCTCAATTTCCTTTTGCAGAAAAGCAATTTCTTCTTCGTTCGCTAAAAGCAGCTCCAGCTCCTCCTGCTCCGGAGGCTCCGCCGGAAACCGGCTGCTTAGCTCCTGCCAACGCCCTTCTTCCTCCGGCGTAAGTTCGCACACCTCTTGCCAAGCCTGTTTTTTTGCTTCCTCAACCGCCGCCTGCTCCTTTTGTCGCCGACAGTCCTCCTCCTCTTTTTTCAACACCTCCCGCCGCCGAATTCCTTCATTTTTTTTGCGCAAAAGCTCTTTTTCTTGCCGCAGCAGAGCCGCCCCATGATTAAGCTCATCCTCCAACGCCGTAAGCTTCTCCCGCAGAGCCGGTAAAACCGCCGTTTGGCTTCTCCCTCCCAGTTCCGCTATTTTTCGGGCAAGCAGCTCGATCGCCCTTTCATAATCGCCCAGATCGGCAATGTTTTCCGCCGTTTTCCCCAGAGCCGCCTGAAGTCCCGGTACCGCCTCCATTCTTCCAGCGTCGCTTTGAGCAATAAATACCGTTCGAGCAAAGGCCTGTGCATCTATCTGAAAAAGCTCCTCCCCAATATTTTCTGAAAAATCAGCGCTTGGCAAATTGCTGTCCCAATCCCTAAGCTCAAACACGTCCTTACCCAATCGCTTCCCCTGATATTCGGCAAAAAAGCGAGTGAGCAGATATTTTCTGCCCCGCGCTTCAAAGCACAGACTGCCGCCATACCTACCGCCCTGCCATGGAGCATATCTTCTGCGTTCCTTTCGCAACTCGTCCTGCCGTCTTTCTCCTTCAAAGCCATAAAACATGATTCGGATAAACGCCGCTAGAGTGCTTTTCCCCCAGCCGTTCTCTCGGCAATCGCCTTGCAGCCCTGCTTCAAAATCAAAGCTCTGCCGGCAAAGCCTGCCAAAATTTTCCACATAGCAATTCAATAGCTTCATTCTATCACCTCGCCCGAAAGCGCCATAAAGCCGTATTGCAGAATTTCCGCCCGCTCATCCTCTGTCAGCTCCTCTTGCCGTCTGACCGTGCGAACCAGCTCTCCCCTTAAGGAGCAGTCATTCTCATACTGCTGATAGTCCGCCTGCCAGCCGGCTTTATCATAAATTCTGAAAAAATAAAAATCCCTCCGAAGCTGGCGCGTCAGCATTTCAACGTCCTTTTCCGTACCCAGCGCCTGCCTGCCAGTCAAAACCAGCTTGACCATATCCTTGGCCGAGCAGCCTCTTTGCCGCAGGTTTTGGTGAAATTTTGCTGCAATTTCGCCATTCGTCCGGCACTCACTAATATCCAGCAGGATTTCATGAAAACGCCGGTCGGCAAATGGTATGAAGCAGTGCCGACAGCTCCTTGCTTCTTCATCAATTTCCAGCAAAGCAAAGCCATGCTCGCCGCATTCGTCAAAGCCTCTGGCTTCTAAGCAGCCGCTGTAGCAATAGCTTGCTCTGGCATCTAATTTAGCCAATTTATAGGTATGAATATGACCCAGCGCCAAATAATCAATCCCTTTATTTTGCAGGGCTCGGATATCTATAAGGTCTTCCCTGCCGTCTGCCGCCGACTGCACCTCCTGCCCATGCAAAATTACAATATTAAAGCTCCGGCGATCCAGTGCCAATTCCTCACAGATCGCCTGTGAAACTCCGTCCTTTGCTTCTATTCCGCTGATAACAATATTTTCAGCGCCCTCGGCATTAGCGATATAATAGGTCCATGCCTCGCCGAACAGCTTTAAATTAGGCGGTATGTCTGTCAGCTCCTTTATAAAAGAATCGGCATCATGATTACCTCTTAAATAATAAAAATCAATTGCCGGATTCCCCGCTATCGCTTCATATACCGCATTTTTTGTCAGCGCCGAAGCCACGCTGCTGTCAAATAAATCACCGGCAATCAAAATTGCTTTGACCTCCTCCTGCGCAGCGTACTCGACCATTTTCTGAAAGGTATGCAAAAGCTCCCGCCGCCTTTGTCTGGCCTGCTCTGGCGACAAATGCGCTGTCATTTTTGAATCCAAATGCACGTCCGCGCAATGAATAATCTTCATATCCTCCTAGCTCGGCCTCCTTCCTCCATTTGATCCGGGCCTCTCTGCCCTTAGAAAATAAAGCTTTTCTATTACAGCTCCATTTCATTCAGCAGCTCCTTCAGCTTCCTTAATTCTTCCGTGGAAAAGGTAATCCCTTTCCCCATTTTTTCATGAAGAGGATCCCATTCCCGAATATCGTATTTTGCCGGCTTATCGTTCCAGCTGACCAAATTTAACTCCTTTGTCCAGCCCTTTGCTGATTCCGCCAATACGCCAATATTTTCTTTAATTGCAAATGTAATCTCCGCCATGTCTTTTCTCCTTTTTGCTTTCAAGGGAATCTCCCAATTCCCCATATTATTGTTGGTTTTTGCTTCCCCATTATACACCAAAACCAAATTTTTTTCAAAGCTTTTTCGAACATACATTCTTTTTCTCCGCTAAACCCCTTCCGCTTTGCTTTCCGCTGCCGGAAAACACAAAAAGGCAGCCCGCGTCAATACACGGAACTGCCCCTGCAATATCTATCGCATTATTTTAGGCCAAAGCGCTCCCACTGATCTCTCGGCGCTTCGCTTTCGGTCAGATAGATTTTCAGTTTTTTCTCAAGCTCCATTCTCAATTCTTCGGATTTTATCGGGGTCTGCTGTCGGGGATCGCCTGCCAAATCAAACAGCATATCCTCCTGCAAGCATTCGGGCAATCCCACCTTAGCCGGCAGCTTCATCAACTGTATGCCATCGGTGAAGGCAAATTCTCCCGTAATCTGAATATTTTCCAATTCCTCCTTGTCAAAGCGCCGGCACATATGATTGGGCATCAGAGTGTAGTTGAACAAGGGCTGATTTTCCTTATTTATCGGAGTCTTCATATAGACATATCTGCCGTCGGTGATGTTCAGCATCCCGCCAAATACGCCAAACACCGCGGCCTCTCTAACTTCCCTGCCAGTTTCAAGCATTTCCTTCAAATCATATCCCTGTGCGTACTTCGGCGGCTGTACTCCAAAATAATTCGCCAAGGTCACCGGTACATCCACCGTCTGCGCCAAGCAGGCGCAGCGATCTCCCTGCCTGCCGATTCTCGGATCATAAATAAAAAACGGCAAATGGGCAATTTCCTGATAAAGCGGCATTATATTCTTGCCAATATAGCCATGCTCTCCCAGCAAAAAGCCATGATCGGTATTGACGATCAGCATGGTATCCTTCCACAGATCATACTCGTCCATGGTGTCCAAAAGCCTGCCCAAATAGGCGTCGCACATACTAAGCAGCGCCGCATATTCATAACGGATATGCTCAATCCTTTCCTGATCCTCCATTCGCCCATAATCCGGCCAGTCATAGTGCTTCCCTCCATACTCGTGCGGATAAAGCTCCTTATAGGCAGGTTGGGCAAAAAACGGCTCATGCGGATCAAAGCATTCAATCTGTAAAAACCATTGATCCCTATCATGGGCATCGCGTATAAACTCCAATCCCTTTTCCATAGTCAGATACTGCGGCATCTTTTTTTCCTCATCCAAATGCTGACGATTGACCCAATCCTGCCGCCAGCGAGGATTGTGAATTCTCTTGGAATCATTTTCAGGAATTACCGGCTCGGTCAGCTGCCCAATCCACGGATCGCCCTGCTGCCCCCTGATCATTTCAAAGCTCTTAAACCTTTGCATATAGGAATTTCCGCCATCTTCCCAGTAGTGAAAATGATCCGTCACCATATGCGTATAAATCCCGTTTTTGTTCATTTCCTCAACCACCGAAAAGTCCTGCGGCTGCAAGCAACTCCAGTCCGAATGTAAAAAGTGCTGTCGGCCGGTATGCAGCTCTCGACGCGCCGGCATACAGGGCAGACTGCCAGCATAAAAAGCATCAAATGTCACTGTTTTTTTAGCCAAGCGTTCAAAATTGGGCAGTTTTGTCCAGTCGCAGCCATAATTGGGCAAAAAATTCCGATTCAGCGAATCGAACATCAGCATAATTGCTTTCATTGTATCCTCCTTTTCGCCTTTCGGCGATAAGCTTCTTTTTTTCCGACCCCCGCCGCTTTGGCGCAAGGCTCCATTTCCTTCGCTACAAAAAATGATTGCTTAGTCTAAGCACTTTTTCCATCGGTAGTAACGCCGCTCCCCAAACGGACGCCTCCCTTTTCAGCTCCGAGATCCGCAAAATATGGCGAGACGAATGAAACTGCTTCATCGAGGTCTGAAAATAGTCCGCCAGCTCATTGGCAAACAAATGGGCATACAGACTCATTTCTCCGCCGATCACAATAGAATGAGGGTCTAAGATCAGCATAATATTACGCAGTCCCAGCGCTAAGGCCTGAATATATTTTTTCACATGAAAGACTGCCGCTGCTTCTCCACTTTCATAGTCCTGAAAAATCTCTCTCAACGAACGTCTGCCGATTGGATAGCTTTCTTCAAATGCCAGAACTGACACATAGGCTTCCCAGCAGCCCAGCATTCCGCACTGACACTGCCGTCCATTGTTATAAATCGCCATATGCCCAAATTCGCCAGCTTTGTTGGCGCTGCCCTTATAGAGCTGATTGCCAATCATGATTCCTGTTCCGACGCCCTGGTTGATGGATAAAAATACGATATCGTATGCCTCGGCCGAAGCAAGACCTAGCTCCCATTCTGCCTTCGCTCCCAAATTCGCTTCGTTTTCAAGAAAAGCCTGCCATTTCAACGCATTTTTATATCGGGAAAAATCAAACCAATCCCTCGCAAAAGGAAATTTAATCTGCAATTTTTCTTCCTCTACAATTCCATGGACAGAAAATCCAATCCCCAATATCCTCTCCGAAGCCATATTCATATAAAAAATTTTTTTCTCCAGCCACAGCCCGATTTCCTTGATCACATCGCCCATTCCGGTTTTTAAGCTGATCGGAATGCTTCCCTTAGCCAGGCAATGGCAATTCAGGTCAATCAATATAATTTCCGCGCTTTCTCGCCTGATATCAACACCCACCGAGTAAAAGGCATCTCCCAGAAATTCGACCACCGCCGGCGGGCGTCCGCCGGTCGAATCCGCTGTTTCCAAAAGCCTTACAAGTCCGGCATCCTTCAACAGCATAATATTATTGGTCACCGTTGGAATGCTTAATTTCAGCTTTTTGGCAAGTTCCGCCTTTGTTGTTTTCTTTTCTTGCCTGATCAAATTTAAAATTCGTCTTTGATTACCGCTTTTTGTAAGCCCCTGACTCAATTCCTGCAAAGCCGTCATAATTCCCTCCGCTCTCTCCTGACGAGTATTTCTCCTCGTCTTAAAAAGCCGATACTCCTTTTTCAATAAATGCTAAAGCCTTATTCTAATACTTTTTCCGCTTCTTCCCTCAAGATTTCCTCGTTTAGCTCTATCCCAAAACCGTTTTTTTCCTTATAAGAAATCGGAAAGCATCGGCTGTCGGTCGCCAGGTCAACTACCGCCCGACAGAAAAAATCGGAATCTCCTTCCTTCTCTACCGCCTCGACCCATTCTGCCCCCAGCCCCATTGCCAGCTGTTGCCACACTGTCGCCGCCGGTCCGACCAAGCTGTCATCACCGATCATCACCCTTGCCCCGACAGCCTTTATTTTTTCCACCAAAAGCACTGCGTCTATGAGCGAACCCATGGTAGCAGGATGGACGTTATAGATTCTGCCCATTCCGGGTAGGATCGTATGGATTGCTTGTCTGGCAGGTCTTAGCGGATAATCCGGTATCAGACATAGCGCTCCGCATGCCTCCTGCAAGCTGACCCACTCCTTATTGCTGATATAGGCAGGATCTTCACAGGCATTAAGTCCCGCCTCATATAAAATCCGTAGCTTATCCGCCAACTCTCGAACAGACCTTTTTTCGTTCGGCTGACAGTATCCGCCGTTCACATCGCCAATTAAATAGCTTTCTTCTTTGGAGCAAACCTGCCGCACTGCCAAAATCAAACTTTGATCCAGCTCTACTTCTCCAAATAATTTAAGCTTCAAAAATTTTGCTCTATTCCTCTCCCTTGCCTCTTTTGCCTTCTGCTCAACCTCCTTGACCGAGCTGCTTAAAATAACCGATACCCCATAGACTGATTTTTCCGGCAGCAGCCCCAGCAGCCTAAGTGTCGGCCTTTTCAGGTATTTCCCGACCAAATCCAACAATGCCATCTCCAGCAACTCCGTCAGGCGCTCCTGCCAAAGTCCGCGCCTAGCTCTTACCTTTTCCAGAGCCTCTGAAATACCACAGCCTCTCAGTTCGGCAAACTCCCTTCCATACGCCGCCAAATCAAACTTCGGCTGGTTGACTGCCACAATGCTCTCAGCAAAGCCGACCTCTCCTTCCGCCTCTATTGCCAAAAGCACATGCTGACGGCTGTTCCATACTCCAAAGCTGAATTGACTGACGGCATGAACATTCCTTAGATATAGACTGATTCGGCTAATTCTAGCCTCTATTCCCTTAAATCCCTGCAAAAGCTCCTTCTCTGTTCTCATCCTGAGCTTCTCCTTCCCCGCTACGACTTAACCGAGCCGATCATAACGCCCTTGACAAAATGCTTCTGCACCAAAGGATAGAGCAGCAGCACCGGCAAGGAGGACACCAGAATAACACCGTATTTTATCGTTCTGGAAATTTGCTCCAGCCGCTTGATCATATCCAAATCCGTAATCGAGGTGTCAATGGTCTGACCGGAAATCAGGATGTCGCGCAGGATTAATTGCAGCGGATACAGCTTCACATTGTTGATATAAATCAATCCGTTAAAGAACGAATTCCAGTGATACACTGCATAATACAGCCCAATCACCGCCACAATCGACTTCGACAGCGGCAGCACGACATAAATAAAATATTGGAAGATATTGCAGCCGTCCACCTCCGCCGCCTCTTGCAGCTCCATCGGCATGGTATTGATATAAAAGGAACGGGTAATGATCAAATTAAATACCGAAAAGGAGCCTAAAATCATCAGCACCGCCCTGGTGTCGATCAGTCCCAGCTGCTTGACCACCAAATAGGTCGGAATCAAGCCGCCGCCGAAATACATCGTAAATACAAAAAACAGCAATATCCCCCTTATTCCCTTCAAATCCCTTCTCGATAGGGCGTAGCCCGCCGGAATCGTAATAAAAAGCGCCAGCAGAGTTCCTCCGCCCGTATACAGAATTGTGTTCATATATCCCTGGAGGATACGAACATCCCGCAGAATAAAATCATAGCCCTCAAAGCTGATTCCCTTGGGAAAAAACCACACCTTCCCCGCCGATACCAAATCTGGATTGCTGATAGACGCAATCACCACAAAATAAAGCGGATAAAAAACAAATATCAGGGTCAGTGCCACCAATACCGTAACCAGCCGGTCAAATATTTTATCATTGTGCAGCCAGCCTCTTTTCATAAATAAAATCCTTTCGTTTGTCATAGGCGGAAGGCCTACTATCCTTGGCCAAGCCGCCTTCACCGCGCTATATGACCCCGACCTTTGTCAGCTTCTTCGAGATTCTGTTGACTACCAGCAGCAGCGCAAAATTAATAACATTGTTAAACAATCCTATGGCCGAGGACAGGCTTAGCTGCCCTCCTTGAATACCGATCTTGTATACATAAGTGGCAATAATTTCTGAATAATCCAAATTTAAATTATTTTGCATGAGGAAGGCTTTTTCAAAGCCTATTGTCATAATTCTGCCGGCGCTTAGAATCAAAAGCATTACCGCTGTCGGCATAATGGACGGCCAATCAATATGAATAATTCTGTCCAGCTTGCTGGCACCGTCTACAATCGCCGCCTCATGGATTTCCGGACTGACCGAGGTCAGCGCTGCTATATAAATAATGGAATTCCAGCCCATTTGCTGAATGATGCCCGACCAAACATAGACATGCCGAAAATTTTCCGCCTTGGTCATAAAGCCGATTGGCTTGATTCCAAATACGCCGAGCAGCTGATTGTAAATCCCGTCTGTTCCCAAAAGCACAAAAAGCATGCCGCAAAAAACTACCGTAGAAATAAAATGAGGTGCATAGGTCACCATTTGCGTCGCTTTTTTCAGGGGCAGGCTCTTGGTGTAATTGAGCAAAAACGCCAATACGATAGGAATAGGAAATCCAGCTATCAGCGCATAAAAGCTCAGAATTACAGTATTTTTGATCAGGTTCTCAAATTGATAGGAATCAAAAAACATCTTAAAATATTTAAAGCCTACCCATCCGCTTCCCTGAATCCCTAGGTCCGGTCTAAAATCCTTAAAGGCAATCTGAATTCCGTACATTGGCATATAATCAAATAAAATCGTATAAATAATTGCCGGCAGCAGGAAAAGATAAAGCATATAGCTTTTTTTCAGATAGCGAATAAGCCTTCCTTTGAAGCTTCCCTTCTGTTTTTGATTTTTCATATCTGTCCTTTCACATGGCATTCTAGCTTTTTTCAAAGGACAAGACCGCCCAAAAAGGCGGCCTTATCCTTTAGATTTTTATTTCTTTTGACTGTCTACAAATTCTTGGCAAAGCCTTACATATTCGTCTACCTTTAATTTTTCCAAGGTATTCAGATGATTTTCCCAGCCCTTTTCATCAATTCCGTCCACAATGGAGGTCGCTACGAACTTGTTTAAATAATTGTCGATATCTACCAACATCAAGATTCTCTGCTCCGAATTCTCCTTAGAAGCAAAGCCTGCCGGAAGCGATTTGATGCCATATCCCTTTTCAATAACCAATTGATTCAGCTGAAGCTTTAGCTTCTTGGGCTGTGTGGAGTAAACATTTTCCTGAAACGCCAAATGGAAATAGGATGGCGATTTTCCGGCAAAGGACTGCATCCGGCGAAGCTCTTCTCTGTTTGCCGCTCCTTTTGCCTTTTGAATTTCCGGATCATTTAAAAATTCAATCATTCCCGGATGGCCTTCCGCATCCTTCCACGCTTCGCCCTTAACGCCGCGATTCCAATTCAGAATAGTTTCCAAATCCTTGTTGCAGTAGTCATACCATCTGACCAGTGCGCCCGGATTCTTGCAGGCGCTGGTAATGCTGAATCCGCTGGTATGCTCAATATTATTTAAGCCTACCGTAATATTGCCATCCTTGTCCGCCAGCAGCAGTGGAATCCAGTTTCTGGTCTTATCCTGTTTATCATAGGTAATGACCACGCCGTACTTGTCCACTTCCTCCGCCAGCTTCGCTTTATATTGGTCGGCACTGTGAGTAAAGCACTCGGAATCAATCAGTCCCTCCGCATACAACTCATGGAAAAATTTCAGGGCATCAAAATATCCTTCCTGCTGCGCCGCAAATTTCACAACGCCGTCCTTGGTCATAACATGCGCCGCGCTCTCAAACACGCCGAATACCCCCATGGCATTCTCCATGCCGTCGCCCCAGCCCCAGATGCCGCGGAAGGTCATAGGTATCTCATCCTTCTCACCATTGCCGTTGGGATCTCCTTCTTTAAAAGCAAGCAGCACCTCCTTCAGCTCCGCCGCATTCTGTGGAACCTCTTTGCCAACTGCCTTCAGCCAGTTTTCATTGATAAACATTTGCGAATCAATTGCATTCCAGTAGGTTTCATCTCCGGTCGGCAAGCTGTAAATATGTCCGTCCGGCGCTTTCAACAGCTCCCAATACTCCGGTCGGGAATTGAAAAATTTAACGATATTCGGAGCGATCTCCTCCGTCAGAAATTCATCCAAGGGATAGAGCTGAGTATATTTTTCCGCCACCGACAAATCTCCCAAAATCGCATCCGGAAGCGCATTGGTGCTGAATAAGATATTAAGCTTCTCCTGCCAGCTGGAGCTTGCCACCTCTATAAAATTGGTATCAACATTGGTTTCCTCGACTCCTCTTTTTACAACCTCCTTGTCATTGGCTGCAACCACCGGCGACAGCTGCTCGGTATAGATCTCAAAGGTTTGCTTTTCGTTTAAGATCGGATAACCGGTATGATTAAACAGAGAAAGCACCCCTTCCTCCTTGGCGGTTTCTGCTTTGGTTTCCGCAGTTGTGGTCGTCGCTGCTGTTTCCTCCTTTACGGTTGTTTTCTGCTCTCCACAGCCGCTAAAAAGCCCCACTGCCAAAAATAACACCAACAACAAGCTAATCCTTTTCTTCATCCTTCTACCTCCCTCGTATAATAAGTTTGTAGCCAAGAGAAATCGGTTACAAACTTTTCTTTTTGAGTATAGATGTATGGACATTCTGATCTGTCAGGAGGGTTCTCCT
>JBGZBY010000040.1:0-15359 GCA_041844915.1 Eubacteriales bacterium | reverse complement strand
GAGCTTTTTTTTGATAAAGAGATTGCGTCAATGAGAGCTGACGCAGGGAATTCAACAGTGAAAACAGGAGCTTGCGTATTTTTAAGGTTTAGGATACAATAAAGGGGAAATGCAAAAGGAGTCCAAACGGATAAAAGGCGGGGCAGGAAGGGATCTAGGCACAGCGGCGAGGAAGGAAAGCCGCAGGGCGAGCTTTTGGCAGGCCTGACAGGAAAAACCGGAGGGATAGGTGTACAATGAGGATTGATCGACATAGAGGACGCCTATTCGCCGCAAAGCTTCTGCGCGGACGAATAAGGAGGGACGGAATGAAAAATTTAGCAGTAGGACAATCCGGCGGGCCGACCGCCGTAATCAATGCTTCTTTAGCTGGAGTAATTGCCGCAGCACAAAAAAGCCAAGCGGTAGATAAGATTTTTGGAATGGTTCACGGAGTGGAGGGCTTTTTAAAAGGAAATATGCAGGAGCTAACCGATTTTTCGGCACAGCAGCTTACGCTTTTAAAGACGACGCCGGGAGCGTATCTGGGTTCCTGTCGCTTCAAACTTCCGAAGGAAGCGGACTCGCCGGTTTATCAGGCGCTTTTTGAGCGGTTGGAGCAGGAGAATATCGGTTATTTTCTCTATATTGGTGGAAATGATTCCATGGATACGGTTGCCAAGCTGGCGAAGGAGGCAGAGCGGCGGGGCAGCGATATTGTATTTTTAGGCGTGCCGAAAACGGTGGACAATGATTTAGTATTGACGGATCATACGCCGGGCTTCGGTTCGGCGGCAAAATATGTGGCGACTACAGTGCGCAATGTGGTAGCCGATACCGACGCTTATGATATGAAGTCGGTAACAATCATGGAGATTATGGGGCGGCATGCCGGATGGCTGACTGGAGCGGCGGCGCTGGCAAGGCGCTGCTTCGGGGATAATCCAGCGCTTTTGTATCTGCCGGAGGTTCCCTTTGACGAAGCGGATTTTGTGGCGGCGGTTAAGGCGGAGCTGGAACGGCGCAGCAGCGTAGTGATTTGTGTATCGGAAGGGATTCGAAACCAAGCGGGTAATTTTGTTTGCGAAGCGGCTGCCGATATGCCGGAGGATACCTTTGGGCATAAGCTGCTATCGGGAGCAGCAGCGTATTTGGAAACGCTTGTGCGGGAGAGAATCGGCGTTAAGGTCAGAAGCTTTGATCTTGGCTTGCCGCAGCGGGCGGCCAGCCAGAGCCTGTCGAAAACAGATGTGGAGGAAGCTTTTTTGGCAGGCTGCTTTGCGGCAGAGCAGGCGGCGCAGGGGCAGACCGGCAAAATGATTGCCTTTCGACGGGAGCAGAGTGAGGAGTATAGGATTACCTGTGAATTGGCAGAGGTGGAGCTGATCTGCAATCAGGAGAAGCTGGTGCCGCCGGAATGGCTGTCTGCCTCGAGGACGGATGTAAACGATAGGTTTTTGGCATATATTAAGCCTTTGATACAGGGGGAAATTTTTCCGCCGATGAAGGAGGGCTTACCAGAATTTTTAACAAGATCCGAGAAAGATGCAAAGCATTAAAAAATATTAAAATTGAAAGGCGTTTGCTTCCAAATTTTCCGAAGAAGGACATGCATAGCTTAGCGGGGATTTTCTGCTTTTGGGGAACCCTGCTTGGCAGCAGACGAAGGAAGCCGGATATTTGCATTTGACGAAGTGAAAAAGGCAGTATCAAGGTATGGGGAAGCTGAAAACACTATTGAATAAGGATACTGAAATAAAAATAAAGAAGGTGGAGTATAAGCAAAGAAATCCGAAATAGAAATAAAGAAGTCGAAATAGAAATAAAGAAAGCTGAAATATAAAGAAAGGAAATAGTTTGCTGTATTTGCTTACACGAAAGTGAAATTTTGATATAGCAAACTCGGCAGACTACCAAGATGATTTGCTTATGTTGCCCATACAAAAGCGAGCTTTCGATATAGGCAAATACAGCAAACCATTAACGAAATATAAATAAAGAAAATGAATAAAAGACAGTAAAGAGAGGACAAAAAAGATGAAAGAGAAGCAAGCAAGGCTTTTGGTTATTGACGGGCAGGGCGGAGGCGTGGGCAAAGCGATTGTCGAGAGGCTGCGAGAGGAATTTCCGGAGCTGCCAGTCATAGCCTGCGGCACCAATGTAATCGCGACCAACGCAATGCTGAAGGCGGGAGCAAATGAAGGAGCGACCGGTGTCGGCGCCATTGTCTATAATGCCGAAAGGGCGGATATTATCTTGGGGGCGATGGGAATCGTAATCCCCTTTTCCATGTTGGGCGAATATACGCCGGAAATGGCGGCGGCGGTCAGTAAGAGCGACGCTTTAAAGCTTTTGATTCCAATGCAGCGATGCAGCATTCAGCTGGCGGTGCCGGAAGCGGGAAATTTGAGCAAGGCGTTGGGCACATTGATGGAGATGTTAAAGGCGGCTTTGGAAGAATAGAAAAAGGCGTAAGGACTTTAGGGAAAGGAAAGGACAGAGGATGACAATTCAAGAATATTTTGAAATAAAAAGAGAATATTATCCGGCGATCGAGCCGTTTCACAGCGGCTATTTGCAGGTTTCGGAAAGACATCGGATTTACTATGAGCAGGCCGGCAATCCCAAAGGCAAGCCGGTTGTCTATTTGCATGGCGGCCCGGGAGCGGCAATCAAGCCTTACCATCGGCAATACTTTGATCCGGAGCGCTATCATGTCATTTTGTTTGACCAGCGGGGGGCAGGCAAATCTCTGCCCTATGCAGAGCTGGCGGAAAATACAACACAGGAGCTGATAGCGGATATGGAGAAGCTGCGAATTCATGTTGGTGTGGAAAAATGGCATGTATTTGGCGGCAGCTGGGGCTCTACCTTGGCGCTGGTCTATGCGATTGAGCATCCAGAGAGAGTGACGGGGCTGATTTTACGCGGAATTTTCTTGGGGCGGCAGGAGGACATTGACTGGTCGTTCCGCAAAGGAGTGGACGCTTTTTTTCCGAAGGAGTATGAGGATTACCTGGCGCCGCTTTCTCCAGAAGATCGGGCGCAGCAGAGGGTGGTCGAGGGCTATTACAAGCTTTTGACCTCGCCAGAACAAGAAATTCGTGAAAATGCCGCAAGGGCATGGGGAAGCTGGGAAGGCAGCCTGATTACTCTGCTGCCGGACAGGGAGGTCATGACGGAATTTGGTTCGCCGGAATTGGCGGTTGCCTTGGCGAGGCTGGAATGTCATTATTTTGTCAATCACTTGTTTTTGCCTAGGGATAATTATATTCTGGAAAATGCGGATAAAATCGCTCATATTCCGGCAATTATTGTGCATGGTCGCTATGACATGGATTGTCGTTTAAGCTCGGCATATGAGCTGCATCAAAGTCTGCCTAAATCGGAGCTGCGCATCATGGAAGCCTCCGGTCATTCTTCGGGTGAGCCGAAGATTGGCGAAGCGCTAATTCAGGCAGCGGATGACGCGCTTGATTTTTAGAAATGAAAGCGCCAGAAGTCTTTGCAGAGGTGGAAACAGGGGCTT
This sequence comes from Eubacteriales bacterium, assembly GCA_041844915.1. Lineage (GTDB taxonomy): Bacteria > Bacillota > Clostridia > Lachnospirales > Vallitaleaceae > W11650. The sequence goes on along the minus strand of JBGZBY010000040.1, from coordinate 11,851 downwards.
AGAGCGAGCGGCAGGAGAGCAGGCTGCCCGTTGCTTATCGGCAGCTAAAGATGCTCAAAGAGTGGAGAAGGCATAGGGCAGCGGAATACTTAAGGACATTGTTCCTGTTATTTTTTAGATTTTTAAATCATTTTTTAAAATAATCTTGTAAAAATTAGGACAATCTGATAGAATATTGCCAAGGAAATGACGAATGAATCGTCCAATTTTGCGAAAAGCAAAGGCCGCTAAGACAGGCGGCCACAGGTAAAGTGCCGCTGCCTTATAGGCAAAAGCGAGTGCTCCCTTGGGAAAGCTTAGACGGGCTATCGGCAGAGCATAAAGCAGCTTCGGCAAAAGCAGTCATGAGGCACTCATATAGAAAAACAAAAAAGAATACGAAAAACAATTTAGATCAGGAAGGTCATAGGATAAGCTTTGAACAGGCTTATTTTGTGGCTCTTTTTTTATGGCCTGACATAGAGGCAGGCAAGATCGGGCTGAATTTTATGGCAGAGAAAGCCGAGAGCATCCGTTAGGGAAAAGGCAGAATTATAGGATTTAGCCATGGGCGAGTTCAGAGTGGACTTTACGGCAGAGGAAGCTGCGAGCATCCGTTGGAGGAAGGCAAAGGCCGGACTTTTCAGGGAAAGACAAAAAACAGGTAAGGCAATAGGAGTAGATATGGATATCAAGGTTAAGGACATATATTTTAATTATGACAAGGAGATTTTGAGGGATATTTCCTTTTCCCTGACGGGGGGAGCGTTTGCAGCCCTGCTGGGAATTAACGGTTCCGGCAAATCGACTCTGCTCAAAAATATGGCGCGTATTCTAGCGCCGCATAAGGGCTGTATCCTACTGGACGGCAAGGATATTCAAAGCTTCCGGCGCAGCCGGCTGGCGCAGAAAATGGCTTATGTAGCGCAGAACGAAAGAGCTTCGCGAATAAAGGTGTATGATGCGGTTCTAATTGGCAGAAAGCCCTATATGAAATATTTTCCTTCGGAAAGAGATCATCAGATTGTGCGGGAGATTATGGCATATTTGGAGCTTGAAAAATTTTCCATGAAATATATGGACGAATTAAGCGGAGGGGAGGTTCAAAAGATAAGAATCGCCAGAGCCTTGGCACAGGAGCCGGAGGTATTGCTGCTGGATGAGCCAACGTCGGCTTTGGATTTAAAAAATCAGCTGGATGTAATGGATATTGTTAAGCAATATTGTCGCGAAAAAGGGATTATGACGGTTGTATCCATTCACGACGTCAATTTATCTCTGCGCTATGCGACAGACTTTATTTTGCTTAAAAATCAGGAGATTTACCGGTACGGCTCGAAGGAAATTCTTACCTCGGAAAATTTAAGCGAGGTATATTCCGTAAAAATCAAGGTATATCATCTGGACGGAAATATGCTTGTCGTTCCTTTGAAGCAATCGGCCGGAGAAGAAACGGAGAATGACCATGACAAGCAGTAGAAAGGAAAGAAAAGAAAAAATTTACAATATCACAGCGGAATACAGGCTCTATCAGCGGAGAAAATGGCTGGTTTTGGCGGCTATGCTGATGGCTATTTTGGCTGTGATGTATGTTTCGCTGCGGTCAGGAATCGCCGAAATGAATTTGCCGGCGCTGCTGCAAACTCTCCAAGGGAAAGGCTCGGAAACCTTGCAGATTGTAGTGTGGAATATTCGACTGCCTAGAATCAGTGCGGCGGTCATCGCCGGAGCGGCTCTGGGAATTGCCGGCTGTATTATGCAGAACAATCTGAAAAATCCGCTGGCATCGCCGTCTACCTTAGGCGTTACCAGCGCGGCAGCCTTCGGCGCCAATTTTGCCATTATTGTATTGGGCGGTGGTAGCCTGCAAAGCGCACAATCCGACGCGGTTTTTATTGCAGCGCCGTATCTGGTGGCGATATGTGCCTTTATTTCCTCGCTGGCAGCCGTTTTGCTGGTAATGACCTTATCAAGATTAAGAGCCTTTAGTCCAAATGTAATTATTTTAGCAGGGGTAGCGATGAGCGCCTTATTTGGCGCAGCAACGACATTCTTGCAATATTTTGCCGATTCGCATCATGTAGCGGCGGCAGTGTTTTGGACTTTTGGCAACTTAGGCAGAGCCTCTTGGCCGGAGCTGATTTTGCTGGCAGCATTATTTGCCATAGCTTTTTTATATTTTATGGCAAGGAGCTGGGATTATAATGCGATGATTAATGGAGATGACAGCGCGGAAAGCTTGGGGGTGAATACGCAGAGAGTGCGTATGGGCGGAATGCTCTTTGCTTCTGTACTGGTATCGACAGCCGTTTCTTTTTTGGGAATTATCAGCTTTGTGGGCTTGATTGCGCCGCAGATCACCAGACGCATGGTGGGAAATGATCATAGATTTTTGATTCCTGCGTCAGCCTTGATGGGGTCGCTGATTCTGCTGGTTTCAGATACGGCTGCCAGAACATGGCTATCGCCGGTTATTTTGCCGGTGGGAGTTATTACCTCTTTCCTAGGAGCGCCGATTTTTCTTTATATTTTGATAAGGGATTATCGGCAGGATTGAGGATATCCGCTTGCGGTATTCCTTGCCGCCGAAGCTGGTGGGGAACAGGAAGCAAAGGAGGTAAAAGAAATAAGGCTTAAATGGAGAGATAAAGAAAGCGAGGATTTAAACCGAAGAGAAAAACGATTGTCAGCTTTACCGAGAAAATGGAATGTGCAGAGAAAGCAGTCAAATCTGCACGCCAATACCCTGCGGTATTTCTTGCCGGCGGAAGCGCCGGCAGGGAAATAAGGGAAAAATAAAAAGTGAAAATAACAAAAACAGGAGGGAAACATGAAATTTCAATGGAAAAAATGGGGAACAATGATATTAATTTGGGCTATGCTGCTTGTTTTGGCGGGCTGTAATCCGACTGCGCCGGAGGGAAGCAACAAGAAGGCGGCTGAGGAAAGCGAGCAAAAGGCAGAACAAAAGCAGACGGCGGAAGTCGAAGAAAAGGAGCAGGCAAAGGAGGAAGCAAAGGCAGCAGAAGAAAGCGCAAATGGGGAGATTGTGATTGTCGATATGGCAGGCCGAGAGGTACGGCTGCCGCAAACAGCCAAATCTGCCTTGACGGACAGCCCGACGACGCAAAGACTGTATACCTATATTAATGGATTAAACGATTTGGTAGGAGTGTCGGCGCGGGACGCCAAGAATTTGACCAATCGCCCTTATGCACTGGCAAATCCAGAAATCATGCAAATGAAAAGCTTTGCCGGAGGATATTTTATCGAGGATTGGGAAGCGGTGCTGCTGGCAAAGCCGGACGTTATTTTCTGCGACCAAAGCGATGCTTCGGCGTATGACCGGATTCAAAAGCAAACAGGCTGTCCAGTGGTAGCTTTGGATTATGGAACGGGCGTAGTATTTGATCCGAAGCTGTATCAGTCCTTAGAGCTGATCGGCAAGGTGATGGGAAAAGAAGAAAGAGCCAGAGAGGTTATCGGCTACATGGAGGCCCTGAAGAAGGATTTGCAGGAGCGGACAAAGGATATTCCGGAGAGCGAGAGAAAAAAAGTGTACGCGGCAGGCTTGGCATGGAACGGTCCGCATGGTATTGAAGGAACGAGAGAAAATTATCCATTGTTTGACGCTGTCAACGCCATTAATGTAGTAACCGGCATCGGTAAGGACGGACTGGTTGAGGTGGATAAGGAAAAAATCATTGAGTGGGATCCGGAATATATTTTTATAGATCTTGCCAGTATTCATCTGATTCAGGAGGATTACAACAAAAATAAGGCATATTATCAGCTGCTGAATGCTTTTAAAAATGATAAGGTCTATACGCAGCTTGCCTTTGTCTGGTGCGATATCAACATTGACACGGCAATGGGTAATGCCTATTTTGTCGGAAAGACAATATATCCCGAGCGCTTTGCCGATATTGATCCAGTGCAAAAGGTCAATGAAATTTATGAATTCCTTGTAGGAAAACCAGTTTACGACGAGCTGGCATCCGGTCAGTTTGGCGGCTATCAAAAGATCGGGATAGAGGACTTTGAAGCCAATCGCTTTTTTAAGGAAAAGTAATTTCTTGGCGATAAATTATTTTCTTTTCAATGATTAGATCATTTCCTTTTTAAAAAGGGATATTCCCTTCAAAAAAATTAAAACATTTTTTTGAAATTTTAAGGCGAAAAAAAGAGCTTCCTTACAAATTAAAACAAATTTTCTTAAATAAAAAAGGAGTTCCCAACAGGCGATTCTCGCTATAGATATGATGCGAGGGTCGCCTGTTGCTGCGTTTTTGGACTGAGCCGTCAAATAGAGGCTTGAGCAATTTTTTTTGTGTTTTTTTCGGGTAGTGTAAAATATAAATTATTAAAAGGATAGTTTAAACCATAAGCTATCCTTTTATAATGCAAAAAATGATTGAGCAAATCAAGGAGATTTACACTATGAGTAGCCAAGAAATTCTAAAAATTGAAAAGATGTACTATGAAGATAGTATGTCTGCAACAGAAATTGCAAATGAGCTACAAATTCATAGAACAACTGTGCAAAAATGGTTGAAGAAGAATAATCCTGAAAAGTATTATTCTTTTTGTAGTGCTTCCGGTAAAAAAAATAAGACTGAAAATAAAAATTCTGAAGAAAGGTTTTCTTTAAGTAAAGAATGGCTTGGCTTATACGCAAAAGGATACAGGTTAAAGGAAATAGCCCAAAAATATGGTTATACTGCTGTTCATGTAACCAATATCATGAAAAAATTTCATAATAAAGAAATGGAAGCATTAAAAAAAGAACTTAAGAAACAAAGAGAAGAAAATAGGCGTATTGTAAGAGAAGATGATATTCGCACAGAAGCGAATATGAAACATAATCAATCTTGTCATGCTAGAGAGATGAGCCACAAAAGTATTTTATCAAGTTATACAATGTTTGTCATGTATATACACCTATATGAACGTTATCAGGCAGGTGCATATAGAATCAAAAGAAAAGAACTTTATTGTATGCCGGCAGATATGCCAAAAAAGTTTTTTGTACCAATTGAAAAAGAGTGTCAGAGATTCATAAATATATCCTGACAATAGCCTTCCTATGCCCAAAGAGAGGAAAAAAATTAAAAAAGTGTCGCGGGTGGAAACGGAAAATAAAAAATGATGATTGAGGAACAGAGAAGCAATGACATACTCTTTGTTCTTTTTATATTTAAAAATAATTGATCTGAGATTGGTACAAAAAACTTTTTTGGCATATCTGCCGGCATACAATAAAGTTCTTTTCTGGGGAGATTAGTTATGGAGAAAATCGTATTTAAAGATGAGAAACATGAAAAATTTTACAAAGAGAAATAAGAGGCACTAAAAACGGACGAGTTTTTAAAGCCTCTTATTTATTTGGTTGGAATTTCTGATAATACTAGAAAGCATTGGAATGAGATTTACTCTGAAATGGTTTTGGTAAGAGGAAATTAGAACATAAAAGGAGATAAATTAGTGATTTATAAAAATAAAAATGCAATATTTTCAGCAGGAACAGGAGGAAGAAAAATGGCAAAAATTATCAGCATTTTAAATCAAAAAGGTGGTGTAGGAAAAACCACTACCGCCGTCAATTTTGGGTATGAACTTGCAGAAAAGAACAAGAAAGTCTTGCTTGTGGATTTAGATCCACAGGCGAACTTAACCGTGTATATGGGGAATTATCAGACGGATTACTTAAAGCAAATTACAGAGCTGTTTGTCCATGAAATCAACGAAGAAGAATATAGGATAGAAGACTATATTCTAACAAAGGGAAAACTTGATTATATACCGGCAGGAATTGAGTTATCTGGCTTAGAAATGACTCTAATCAATCAAATGAGCCGAGAATATGTGTTAAAGCGCATTTTAAGCAATGTGAAAGCCGAATATGACTACATTATTATTGATTGTATGCCAAGCCTTGGGCTACTTATTATCAATGCTCTTGCAGCCAGTGATAGTGTACTTATCACAGCGACAGGGCAGTTTTTAAGTGCTAAGGGATTGGAACTTCTGATGAATTCTATTGCAAGGGTTAGGAAAAATTTAAATGAAGTTCTTGCAATTGATGGTATTTTAATTACAATGTATCAAGATCATCTGAAGAATAACAAAGAAATCTTGGAATTAATTAAAGTAGGTATGGGAGAATATGTAAAAGTGTTTGAAACGAAGATTCCAAAGTCCGTGAAAGCGGATGAAAGTAGTTATGAAGCCAAGGCAGTAAGGGAAAAAGACCGTAACAATAAAGTAGGATTGGCGTATCAAAGCTTTACAGAAGAATATTTAAAATGTGCAAAATAAAATAGGGAGGATAAGAGGATGAATGTAGGAGAAAAATTCGGACTGCCGGTAGCAGGAAATAAAGTAGATGAGCAAAAGCAGCCGGAGCAGAAGCTTAATTTTGGCGGTGTGGCCAATTTATTTGGAGAGCAGCCACAAAAAAAGGAGAGCGATGAAAATCAAATCATCTACCTTAGCCCCAATAACCTGGTTTCTTTTAAAAACCATCCGTTTGCTTTGCATACCGGAAAGCGGAAACAAGATCTTGTGGATAGTATCAAGGAACACGGGATTTTATTTCCGATCCTTGTTCGGGAAAAAGAACAGGGATATTATGAAATTCTGGCCGGTCATAACCGAGTAGAAGCCGGAAAAGAAGCCGGCATCGAAAAAATTCCGTGCCTTGTTGTGAAAGGGATAACAGAAGAAGAAGCTATGCTGATTGTGGTAGAGAGTAATCTCATGCAGCGTAGCTTTTTTGATATGAAAGAAAGTGAAAAGGCGGCGGTTCTTTATTATAGACATGAAGCCATGAAACAGAAAGATTCCGCAAAAGAGATTTTGAAGGAAGTGGAAAACCTACTAAAAATGACAGAATGTGCCGAATCAAGCGAAAAAGCCGATAAAACCAGAGAAAAAGTTGGAAAAGAGTATGACCTATCGGGTCGAACCATTTCTCGATATTTAAGGGTATATGAGTGTATTCCGGCTCTTAAGGAGCTGTTGGATGGAGAAAAAATTGGCATTTATGCTGCTGTTGCATTATCGTACTTGTCAATTACAGATCAAGAGGTGGTGGCACAAAAAATCAAAAATGGAGCAGTCCTTAGTATAAAAAAAGCAGAAGAATTAAAAGCACAAAGTCAGCAGTTAACAGCAGAAAAGATTGAAGAAATCATATCCGAAAAAAAAGGGGATGCGGAAAAAGGAAAGAAAGAAACAAAAGTTATTTTAAGCAAAGAAATTACGCAAAAATATTTTGAGGGAAAGAAAGCAGAGGAAGTAATAGAAATCATAGAAAAAGCACTGGAAATATATTTTAATGAAATGCGAGGCTAATTATGACAAGAACAGAGTGGTTACATAAGCTATGTCAGGAAGCTTTACAGGAGTTGAATGATTTTGAAAAATTTGAAGATTTTTTAGATTTTAAAAGCAGGCTTTATAAATACGATTTTGTCAATTCTCTACTTTTATGGAAACAAATGCCAAGAGCAACGATGGTTGCAGACCTAGAAATCTGGGGACGATTTTTTAGAAGAGTACGGCGAGGAACAAAAAGCATTTTTGCTTTAGATAAGAATACCGGAAATGCTAAATGTGTCTTTGATATTTCACAAACCTATGCCACAAAAGATGTATCCATTCATTTGTGGGAGTTTGAGGGAAGGGAAGATATTGTCAGAAAAAACCTGGTAAAAGAAATAGATGACGACAAAAGAAAATCAACGGAAGAATTAATACAGAGTTTAGCAATGGTTAAGACGCTGCATCTTGCGGAGAATATGAAAGAAAAGATCACGGAGTTTGTTTTAGATCGGGAGGATGCGGTCAAACTAGAAATGGCATCTACTCTGGTTACCGCATATGCGGTGGATACCATTTTGGCCAAAAGGATTGGATATCAGTTAAAAGGGATGAATGTTGAAGAAGTAAAATCGTTCTTTCCATATCTTAAAGAGAAAGCAGGAATATGGAACCTTATCGGGAATAATATAAGTAACCTATCAAGGAACATTTTGCAAGGAATCGAAAGGAGTATCAAAGAGCATGAAAGAGAGAAAGACATTCATCGACAAGGGGAACGGGATGGAATACATCGAGGGGGACGACGGGATGTTTCACCCGAATATCGGGCAGTACGAGGAGGAGCATTACAATATCACCGAGATGGGCTGGAAGTGGAAAGTTTATATGCAGGAGAATCACGAGGAGAGATACATCGAGCTGGCACTCAAAAGACAGTTGAGAAAGAGGATGTACGAAGTCGAGAAAGAAGCGGGGGAGATGATGCGGATACTAGAAACAGCGTATCTGGAAGCGAATCCGTACAATCCGGCGGATTACATGGACACAGTGGCGAAGAAACAAATGGCGAGGAATTACGCCAAGGAAGTAGTGGAGAAAGAGTTTCTGTACCATTATCATTAAAAGATGTAGAGAAAGTTATTATTCTGCACGGCAGTGGGTTTACGGCTGGAAAATATCGAATCTACGAATATTTTTTAAATAGCACAGCTGAAAAAGAAAGGATCGAATTTCTAAAGAAAGAATATGGCATTGGTGGATCTTCTTATTTTACAGAACAAGGAGATCAGTGGAGTGTTAATTATAACGCAAAAGGAATATCATTTCACAAAGAAAAGGACAAGAAAACCTATTCTTGGAAAGAAGTTGAACAGATAATTTCCGGATTAATAAAAGAAAATCGGTACTTTACGGCAAAAGAGTATGATAACTATCCGAATTATCGGCAGCAACATGTTTTCAGTCAATTGGAAAGAAAAAAGGCTTATTGGGATTATGAAAATAATTCGGATGAGCTTTTTCTTTTTGGAAAGAAATATGAGATTGCAGAAATCAGGGAGAATGACATTTTACTTCTTAAAGAAAGAGATTTTCCCTTAAACACCTTGGAAATAAGGAAAGTGGATTTTGAAAAAGAAGCAATCCTAAATAGTCAAAACGACAGTCGGTGGATCACCGAAGAATGTTCGCTACTAAAAAATGGATCGAAAGAGCGAGCGTGGGTGCGAGTGATATTTAGTGAAAATGGAGCAATTCCTGCTCAGGCTTTATTTTCTTTTCCCGTAGCCAATTCGTTATTTGAAAGGCTCGATACGGAGAAACAAAAAGAAAGAGAAGCAGAGGGTTATGAGGGGACATGGTATGACAAAACAAAGTTTTCTCTTACCGTGAAATTAGAGGATGGAAATATTGCTGAAATCACAGAAAGGCAAGACTTTGGCGATGGATACGGCTCTCTATATAACTTTTTAAAGGAAATGAAGGTATTACCGGAAGTAATGACGGTTCTTAATCAGGAATTAATAAGGGATACCGAAAAAAAATAAGAAGGAAGGATGATCTCCCAAAAGTAGAAGAAAAGATAGATGATGTTCTTCAGGAAGCGGGTATAGGGGAAAAGACAAAATTCCGCTGGAATTATGAAGCGATTGTACTTTTAAACCAATTAGAAACCGAAGACAGAGAACCTACTTTTGAAGAAAGGCAGACACTAAAGCGATTTTTAGGCTGGGGCGGTCTTTCGGGGGTATTTGACGGGGAAAAAGACACTTGGGCAAAAGAAAGAGCAGAGTTAAAGGAGCTTTTGTCAGAAGAAGAATTTGGCGAAGCACGAGCCTCTACGCCTAATTCCCATTACACACCGGACTTTATCATTGATGAGATTTATAAGTATCTTTCTAATTATGATGTAAAAAATATTTTAGAGCCATCCGCCGGTACAGGAAGATTTTTAAAGGATACGGAGAAAAAGCAATATACTGCTATTGAATTGGACAGTATTCCGTCAAGAATTATAAGAAAACTTTATCCTAAAGTAGATGTAATAAATGGCGGATATGAGGAAACAGAGCTGGAAGATAATCGCTTTGATGCAGTGATAGGAAACGTCCCTTTTGGCAATTATAGCCTATATGACAAGCGATATTCAAAAGAAAAATTTTTAATTCATGAGTATTTCTTTGCCAAAAGTCTGGATGTGGTAAAAGACAATGGGCTTATTGTCCTTATTACCGGAAAAGGGACAATGGATAAAGAAAGTGGCGCCGTGAGAAAATATATCAGCGATAGAGCGGAGCTCCTTGGAGCCATTCGCTTACCAAGCAGTGTATTTTCAAAGATTGCCGGAACCGATGTGTCAGCGGATATTCTTATTTTACGAAAAAGAAGTCATAAAAACGAAAAGGAAAATAGCTGGTTAGAGTTAGGTTATGCGGAAGACAAAGTGCCAGTCAATGAATATTATTTACATCATCCGGAGCATATGTTAGGCAGGATGCAGTTTGACCACAGATTTTTCGGCCAAAGCAGCAAGTATACAAACTGTTTTGTAGAGGAATCGGCAGATATAAAATCTATGCTGAAGAGTGCTTTTTTAAGCATCCCTGTTTTTGCGGAGGAAAAGGAAGCCACAGCAAAAAGAGGAATGGATATTATAGAAAATAAAGTGGATATGGAATGCTTCACTTATGCTGTATTCGATAAAAAGATCTATTACCGAAACGGAGAAAGTTTTGAAGTACAAAAGTTGGGGGAAAGCCGTACCAAAGTCTTAGAAAGCATGATTGATATGAGAAATCATATACTGCTTATGTTAAAAGAACAAAGGGAAGCTTGTACCAATGAAAGACTAACGGAATTACAAAGCAGTTTAAAAGAGAAATACGATAGCTTTGTAAGTAAGTTTGGAGAAATATCATTACCAGCGAATCAGCAATTGTTTGAAAACGATAGATACTCGGCATTTGTATTTTCGCTGGAGCAAAAAGATGGAAACGGAAAAAGAATATATTCCCAGCTCTTTACAGAAAGAGTTGTAAAGGCAGCGAATCGGATCACTCAAACAGATAATGTAGAGGATGCCTTGCTTCTTTGTCTAAACGAAAAAGGAAAACTTCATCTGCCATATATGAAAAAGCTGTTAGGCGGAGCATGGAAAGAAAAAGACATTGTAAGAAAGCTAAATGGAAAAGTAATGTACAATCCGGAGCTTTCCGAGTATGAAACCGCAGAAGAATATCTTTCTGGGAATGTAAGAGCAAAGTTAAGCTATGTGGAGGATCTTCTAAAAAAAGACATTCCGCAAGAATTTCAAGAAGTATTGAAAGAAAACGAAGCAGCACTTAGAAAGGTAATTCCGACCGATCTAGTAGCTTCTGAAATAGAAGTAAGATTAGGTACAACATGGGTTACCAAAGAAGACTATGAGAGCTTTATGTATGAAACTTTAAAAACTCCGAATTATCTTCGATACGGAGCAAACAATATTGGCATAGAGTATAATCCATATACCAGCAACTTTTATATACGAAATAAAAATTCCAATTATGGAAATGTTTTGGTGTATCAGACCTATGGTACAGAAAGAAAAAATGCCTATGAGATTATTGAATCGACATTAAATTTAAGGCAAATAAAGCTATATGATATAAAAAACGAAAATGGAAAAGAAATAAAAGTGCTAAACATCAAAGAAACACTCCTTGTCAAAGAGAAACAAAATCTTTTAAAAGATGAATTTAGGGACTGGATATGGAAAGATGAAGCGAGACGAAAAAAGTATGAGACATTTTACAATGAGAATTTTAATAACTTAGTATTAAGAGAATATAATGGAGATTTTCTAACCTTTTCGGATATGAATCCGCAAATCACTTTGCATGAACACCAAAGACAGGCAATCGCCAGATATAATGGTTTCATAAATTAAGACACTTTTTCGGACAACTTTTAATGAATCTGATATACTATACTCATTATGAGAGAAAGGATTCATTAACATGTCCAGACAAAGAAGAAATTTTAGTGCCAAATTCAAATCAGATCTTGT
>JBGZBY010000039.1:0-4638 GCA_041844915.1 Eubacteriales bacterium | reverse complement strand
CATATCCCTGATCATAACGTTTTTCTTCAGCTGTAAGCTCTTTTTTCCTCAATCCATACATAGTAAAGAACCATTTACCACTTGGTATTTCAAAGTCAATTGCTGTCCAATATTCTTTATTATCTAAAGTGAAATGATTTTGATGAGTAATTCCTTTCTTAACTAAGTTTTTATCATCCATGCTGCTAAAACTTATCAGTGATAACAAAGCATTTTCCCCAACATTTATACAAAAATCATCATATCTAAAAACCAATTCATAACCTAACGGTAACTCATATTTCTGATCAGATATATTGATATAAAGAGGAGTATCACAACAAATTATTCTATTAAATGGTACAATTACTCCTCTCGAAATAAAATCAAAATAGACATCCATATTTTTGTTGAAATATGACAAGAATTTAGCACTTTTAATTGACTTTTGTTTAATGCTTTCAAGAAATAAGTCTACTGATAAAAACATCATTCCATAGCCCATTGGTGTAATATTTTTTCTAATCATAATTACTTTTCCCTGCAAATGTCTGAATTTAGCTCTTTAAATAGTTAGCAATATTATACCATTTTTATGGTGTTTTTTCTATTATCAGATTTCCTGTTTGCATACCGTTCTAAAATCCCTTTTGATTTACGATTCGGTTGCTCTCGCCGCTGTCCCTATCCTCATCACCAATGGAAAAGCGGGAGTATAGCGCTGTGATTTTACCCATGTACTATATCATGGTGTTATCCTCCCTTTTGATGTTTATATATCTCTCCTGTTCAGTTGATATTATGCAATCCAGCTTCAAACCCCAGCGGCAGAGCGCATCGAAAATCAATAAAAAATGAAATAAAATCATAAAAAAAGTTGAGGAAAAGCGTATACAGAAGGGAAATAAGACAGTATAATTTTTCTATATCGGATTTGAAATTCGGCAGTAAATTTGTTATAATGAAAACGAAAAAGCAGCTTATTTGAAAGAAATGCCGGTTCTGCAAAACGAAAAAAGCAGGCATGAGGTGCCGTCGCATGGGGCAAAGCCAAGATAGAGAGGGGCGGCGTTATGTGGAGATGCGCGGCATGGCAATTACTGGAAATGATTTGCTTTCAGAAAGGGAGGAAGGACTATGAATATTTGGCATGATATTAAGCCGGAGCGGGTCACGCCGGACAGGTTTGTGGCAGTGATTGAAATTAGCCGCGGCAGCAAGGTGAAATATGAAATGGATAAGGCGACGGGGCTCTTGATGATGGATCGGGTGCTGTATACGGCAACGCACTATCCGGCAAATTATGGATTTTTACCTCTTACCTATGCAAACGACAAGGATCCTTTGGATGTTCTGGTTTTAGCATCGGTTGAATTTTTGCCGATGTCCATGGTGGAATGCTACCCGATTGGAGTAGTCATTATGGAGGATGAGGGGTATCGAGATGAAAAGATCATTGCGATACCGTTTACCGATCCGACTTACAGCAGCTTTAAGAAAATTGAGGATTTGCCGAGCCATGTGATGAAGGAGCTTTTGCATTTCTTTGAGGTATATAAAAATTTGGAGGGAAAATCTACAGCGGTTGGCAGCATCGAAGGAAAGGACAAGGCCAAGAAGATTATTCGTTCCTCGCTGGCGGATTACTGGCAGCTGCGGGCGGAAGGAAAGCTTGGCTAAAAATTCAGCTAAAAAAAGCTTCGCATGCGCCGCTATGCTGAAAGCAATACCGGAAAACAGGGCGGATAAGTCAATTAAGACAAAGGAAGCAAAACAGGACAGAAAGAGGAGAGGATATGAAAATAGTGCTGATCAGTGATACGCATGGCTTCTACGAGGGTCTTGCCGACAGCATAAAAAAACAGCAGGCGGATTATATCCTGCATATGGGGGATGGCGTGGAGGAAGCGCATCGGTTAAAGCAAGAGCTGGCGCTGCCGACCTTCGCTGTGGCGGGAAATAATGACTATGGAGCAAAAGAGAAGCAGGAGTTGTTCATGGTACTGGAGCATATCCCGATTTTTATGACGCATGGACATCGCTACAATGTTCGCTATAGCCGTGATCAGCTTCTGGAAGCGGCTTTGCAGAGGGGAGCGAAACTGGTGCTGTATGGTCACACTCATGTTTTCTGCGATGAGGAAATTGCTGGGGTGCGCCTGATCAATCCGGGCTCATCGGCTCTGCCCAGAGATGGAGTGCCGGGCTATGCGGTTTTAGACCTCGCCAGCGGAGAGCTGAAACGAGTTCCTACGGCGGCGCCCAAGGGTTTTCGCTGGCTGTTTTGACCGTTCTGCTATTGCGTGCGATGAATCGGTGCAGAAGTCCCATGGCCGCTACAAGCCAGTTCAGACGGGCATAAGCGCAGAGTCTGGCATCTACTGCTCTTGTATTCCGCAGATTATGCCGCTAAAAGAGCAAAAGAAGAAATTGAAGAGAATAATAAAAAATGGCATAGCCGCATTTCGCGACTATGCCATTTTTGGTGGACTTGCAAAATCTCTAAGATAGTTAGCCGTCATTTGCCTATATTGAAAATTTATTTTCATATAGGCAAACTCGGCAGGCTATCAACGGGTAAAGCTTATAAAAAATTAATTGACAAAAGGCTCTGTCCGTGCTAAGATAATGGAGCACGTTTTAGGGCCTTTTTTTTATGGTCAAAAACAGGATCCTTCTCTTTGCCGGCATGGGCTTGCAGTCGAGGAAGATCAACACGGAAAGATTTAAACGGAGGTGGAAGTTGTGCGAACAAAGATAACATTGGAATGTACGGTATGCAAGAATCGGAATTACAATATGAAGAAGGATAAGAAAGAACATCCGGAACGTATGGAAACGAAAAAGTATTGCAGATTCTGCCGTAAGCACACCATGCACAAAGAAACGAAGTAATTTGTGACAGTGCGAAAGTAGGAGGACAAAAAAATGTCAGAAACACCGAAAACAGGTTTTTTCAAAGCGATGAAGGGTGAGTTCAGCAAAATAGTTTGGCCGAGCAGGGAAACCACGATCAAAAGCGTTGTTACGGTCTTGGGGGTCACGGCGATTTTGGGAGCTATTTTAGCGGGACTGGATGCAGGATTCCAATATCTGATTTTAAATTTACTTTTAGGAAAATAGGTGGTATCAATGGTTGAAGAGGCAAAATGGTATGTAATTCATACGTATTCAGGATATGAGAACAAGGTAAAGGCCAATATTGAAAAGATGATCGAAAATCGCAAGCTGAATGATCAGATTCAGGAAGTGATCGTGCCGATGCATCATGTTTTGGAGTCAAAGAACGGAATCAAGAAAGATGTTGAAAAAAAGCTTTTTCCGGGATATGTCCTTGTTAAAATGTTTATGAACGATGAAACATGGTATATCATCCGCAATACCCGTGGAGTTACAGGCTTTGTCGGGCCGGGAAGCAAACCCGTACCGCTGACGGAAAAAGAGATTCATGCGATGGGCATTGATCTTGTCGTAGTGGAATGGAATATCAAAAAGGGCGATACGATTTCTGTCGTTACCGGACCGTTTGAGGGCTACGTTGGTGTTGTTCAGGAGGTAAATGAGCATAAGCATACGGTTATTGTCAATTTATCCATATTTGGAAGAGAAACACCGGTAGAATTGGAATACGAAAAAATCAACCGAATCTAACATTAATTTTCCTGCTCTTTTGTAATACTTGTTATTACAGATGGCAGAGAGCAAAGCGAGGAGCTTTGCGAAATGCCGGAAAATTAAGAAATACAGTGATTTAAATGGAGGTACAAGAAAATGGCAAAAAAAGTTACGGGAATGATTAAATTGCAGATCCCAGCCGGCAAAGCGACACCGGCTCCGCCAGTTGGCCCGGCTCTTGGTCAACATGGTGTAAATATTATGCAATTCACAAAAGAATTTAATGCGAAAACGGCGGACCAGGTCGGATTGATTATTCCGGTCGTTATTACGGTCTATGGAGATAGAAGCTTTAGCTTTATCACCAAAACCCCGCCTGCTGCTGTATTATTGAAGAAAGCATGTAAGATTGAATCCGGCTCGGCAGTTCCGCAGAAGGACAAGGTAGCTAAGATTAAAAGAGCCGAGGTGCAAAAGATCGCAGAGCTTAAGATGCCGGATCTGAATGCGGCATCGGTGGAAGCCGCAACCAGCATGATCGCGGGAACAGCTCGCAGCATGGGAATTGTAGTAGAAGACTAATAAGCTTGCACATGTGGGAGGAGCTTGCTCCGACCGGGAGAGATCCCAATGACCACAAGGAGGAATAAAAATGAAACAAGGAAAAAGATATGCAGAGGCGTTTAAGAAGGTAGATAGAGCAAATCTGTATGATCCATTTGAAGCTGTAAAGTTAGTAACCGAAATAGCAAATGCAAAGTTCGATGAAACCGTAGAAGCTCACCTCAAGCTGGGTGTTGACGGTCGTCATGCTGATCAGCAGGTTCGCGGTGCGGTAGTATTGCCGCATGGAACCGGTAAGAGCGTTCGCGTGCTGGTTTTTGCGAAGGGCGAGAATGCCAAAAAAGCAGAAGAAGCCGGAGCAGAGCATGTCGGCGGCGAGGAGCTGGTACCGAAGATCGAAAAAGAGGGCTGGCTGGATTTTGATATCGTAGTGCCAACGCCTGATATGATGTCTGTGGTCGGTCGTCTGGGCCGCGTGTT
>JBGZBY010000038.1:0-21652 GCA_041844915.1 Eubacteriales bacterium | reverse complement strand
GCATAACCGGAGAATTTGAGCTGGATAAGTTTTCTTATCTAAGCAGGGAAGAAAAGTATTTTGTAGAGGTATTTGTAAAGAAGAGAGGAAATATCAAAGAAATCGAAAAAGAGCTGGGTATTTCGTACCCGACGGTTCGCCGCAATTTGGATCAGGTGATCGAAGCGCTGGGCTATTCGGTAGAGGAAGCGGGCGATAATCCGGAAAAAGAAAAGGAGAGGATATTGGAGCGTTTGGCGAAAGGGGAAATCACAAGTCTGGAAGCCATGGAATTGCTGGAAGATTACAATGACAATTAACGGAGGGCGCGAAACGGCAACGAATCGGCAAAGGCGCTGCAAGCAAGAAAAAGGAGAATGGGCATGAGCGATAAAAAGCTGAGAATATTGGAAATGATAGAAAAGAAAAAGATCACAGCTGAGGAAGGCATGGAGCTGCTGCGAATTCTTGAAAAAAAGGAGCGCAGGGAAAAGCAGAAAATGGAGAGAGCCGGGAACTTGCCGGTAGTTGAACGCGGGAGCGGCACTCGCCTGCAAAGAGCGCAGAGGGCGGATGTTGTCAAGCTGTCGGAAAATGAGTATGAAATTCTTCCGGCAGAGGGAAGCAAACAGGAGCTAAGGAAAAAGCCTTTTGGGAATATCCCTTTTTTGGGCGGCAGAAAGCTGGTGATTCGCATAGAAGAAAAGGGGAAAACGGTAGTTAATTTACGATTTCCCATGACCTTGGCTTCGGTTTTTATGAAAAGCGGGCTGAAAATGGCCAAAAATTCTTCGGCGGAGGCCTCCGAGATCTTAAACGGCATTGATGCCAAGGAACTGGAAAGGCTGATAAACAGCGGACAAGTTGGAGAGCTAATCCATATTTATGATGAGGAAGATGATACCAGAGTTTACATCGGAATAGAATAGAGCGGAAAAGCTGTAAAACAAAGTGTCAGGGGATTTTAATATAAAATTAGGGCGCTGACAGGGGAAACAATCAAAGAGAGCGGAGAAAAATCATATCGGACAGCTGTTCAGCATGTCCAAAAACATATCAAATGAAAAAGGGCTGCGAATCGGGTTTTATTTTATGGAAAATTACAGCTAAGAGCAAGCGTCAACCCGCAGCCCGAAGTCATATCTTTTATAGGAAGGAATTATTATGGATTTATCAGCAAAAACAAAAAGGCAGAAGCTACTTATTATTTTGAGCCATTTAATCGGCAAGCTGGGCAGCGGAATTTTCGCATTTGGAATCGGCTTGATGATTCTGCGGGAAACTGGATCGGCATCCAACTTTGGCTTCTCACAGCTCATAGGACCGGTGACTGCATTGCTTTTGCTACCCTTTACCGGCAGTATCATAGATAAGGTTAATCACAAGAGGATTGTAGTCGTTGCTCAATTGTGCAGTATTGGAGGTATTGCTTTGTTTTTGCTGGCAAATTATTTTCAGGTTCTGCCGCGGCTTAGCTTAATCTATCTGCTTTTGACAGTGCTGGCGGTAGCGGATTTGTTTTTGGAAACGACCTATAGCTCTTCTATGATCAGCATGGTGGAAGAAAAGGATTTGCAGCAGATTATGTCGCTTAAGCAGATCGTCCAGACGATTTGCATGATAGCAGCGCCGATTTTGGGAGCGATGATTTATCAGCTGGTCAGCTTTGAGCTTTTTGTGATACTGGAGATTGCCTCCGAGGTGCTTACGCTTGGCCTTGTTCTGGGGATTAACTTTTACCTAGTTCAAAGCGAGACCGAACCGGAGGAGAAGGGCGTACCGGTCTTGCGGGGAGTTTTAAGCTCGTTTAAAGAGGGTGTGGACTACGTCAGAAGCAGCAGTGCTCTAAGCTTTATGGTAGCGTTTTCTATGCTAGTCAATTTTTTGTTTTCCGGAATCAATGTCGGGCTGCCTTTTGTGAAGATTCAGGTGTTTAAGCTGAGCAACGCGGAATATGGAATTACGCAGGCCGTTTGGGCAAGCGGATTCTTGCTGGCTGGTGTGGCCTTGGCAAAATACAGAGAGGTAAAGCAGCCGATGTATCAGGCATGGCGATTAGTAATGCTGGCATTTGCTATACTGCTTGGAATTGCTCTGCTGATTTTTCTGAAGCCATCGCATATGGAAAGCTTTATAGGTCTTATCGTGCTCATGGCTCTGATTGGCGTAGTGATAGGAATGATCAATATTCCGATAAGTATTTGGTCGGTTAAAAATATACCGCAAGGAATGCAGGGCAGAGTGTTTAATCTAATAGGAACGCTTTCCCAATTGCTGATGCCGCTGGGAATCCTGTTTTTCAGCTTTTTCTTAGATTATCCGGTCAAGCCGGAGCTGCTGTTTGCGATAACCTCGGTATTGGGTGTAGCGACTACGCTGCTTCTGCCTAAGTTGTGGGGGCTTTCTGTAAAAAGCTTATGATCATAGCAGGAGTTAATTTTGAAATATTTAGAAGCTCTAAGCTGGAGGAATTGACGGTTTTATTGGGAAATACCATAAAGTTGGTCGCGTCAATTTACAGAAAAAAATAGGTGCTATAATAAAAGTATGGCAGGCTGAAAATTGCTGCTTTTTCGAGGAGGGAACAGGCTTTTATTTTATTTGACGAAGCAGCAAAAAAAGGATATAATTAGCATGTTTCCTAAGAAAATTTTCGCACAATTGAACATAGAGGCTGCCGTTAAGGAACGGAGCAGGAAAAACAGGCGGAAATCAGGGGTGACGGATAAGGAGCTTCCATGGGGAAAAAAACGGAAAATCATAGGATCGGCATTATCGGCGGCGGAGCAGCGGGCCTGATGACGGCTGTTTTGCTGGCAAGGCAGGGCTTTGCGGTAACGATTTTGGAAAAAAATGATAAGCTCGGCAAAAAGCTGCTGATTACCGGCAATGGTCGCTGTAATTTGACCAATCGGCGAGCGGGCGCGGAGCATTATTTCAGCCGAACGGCCAATTTGGCGGGCGATGTGTTGCAGCGCTTTCCGGTTGAGCGGGCTTTGGCGATATTTGAAAGCTTGGGAATCAGTACGAAGGAGTTGGAGAACGGGAAGCTGTATCCCTATTCGCTGGAAGCGAAAACGGTGGTTAAGGCGTTTCTCTACGAAATCGAATATCTGGGAATAGAAGTAATCTATGGAGCGAGAGTGGTGGAGCTGGAAAGACGGGAGGGCTGGACGGCTCGATATGAGCAAAAGCTTGCCGCAGAAACGGTTGCGGAAGGGAAGGCGAGCAAGGAAAGGCTCAAGCAGAGCAAAAGCCTCAAAAGTCGGACCTTTCAGGACATTGTGCTTTGCACCGGCGGGATGAGCTATGCGGTAAGTGGCTCGGACGGCAGCGGCTACGATTTGGCGAAAAAGCTGGGACATTCTCTGGTATCGCCGATTCCGGCCATTGTGCAGCTGGTGATGAGGGAAAAGCAATTTCCCTATTATAAGCACTTGCAGGGAACCAAGATAGAGGCGGCAATTTCCTTGCTGACGGGAACGGAGCTGCTGCGCCGAGAGAGGGGCGAGCTGCTGTTTACTGCCTATGGCGTATCGGGGCCGCCTGTTTTGCTGCTTTCGACAGCGGCGGCATATGCATTGGCGGAGAAAAAGAAGCTGAGGCTGGAGATCAATTTTTTTCCGGAAATGACGAAAGAAGAAGTAAAGGAATTTTTGTGGACGAAGCTGCGGGCGGTTCCGTATTTTAGTATTGAGCATCTCATGGAAATGGTTTTGCCGAACCGGCTGATTGGAGTGCTGCTGAAGGTCGTTGATTTGCCGGTGGAAAAGCAGGCGGGTGAGCTTTCCAGACAGGAGCTGGATAGAGTAGTAGCTTTTTTGACGGCGCTGCAGCTAGAGGTAGATAAGCCTTATCAATGGCAGCAGGCGCAGGTGACTGCCGGTGGAATTTCCTGTAAGGAGGTAGCGGCGGACACCTTGGAATCAAAAAGGGCGGCAGGCCTATATTTTGCTGGAGAGATTTTGGATATTGACGGCGATTGCGGCGGCTTTAACCTGCAATGGGCATGGTCGTCGGCGATGGCGGTTGCTGAGGCGATCGGACAAAAAAGAGGGAGCAATGAAGTATAAAATCAGTGATTTTAAAGTGGACTTTCGGGCGACCGAGGAAGAATGGCAAAGGCTTTTAGCGAAAAGGCTAAAGGGAGAAAAGCTTTTATCCTGCCAAATCCTGCGAAGGTCGGTCGATGCCCGAAAAAATATATTGTTTGTATACCAGCTGGCAGTAGAGTTGAAAAGATCGCTTACGCCCAAGGAAATGCGGGCTTTGGAGCTGGAAATTTATGAGACGGAAGAATATCGGCTGCCCTGCGCCAGAGAAGTCGGACAGGCATGGCTGGCTAGAGAGGGGCGGAGGCGGCGACCGGTGGTGATCGGCAGTGGGCCGGCGGGACTGTTTGCAGCGCTTATTTTAGCGGAATGCGGATTTTCTCCTATGATCTTGGAGCGCGGGGAAGCGGTGGAAAAAAGGTTGCAGACGGTGGAGCGCTATAACCGGACAGGAGAGCTGAAGGAAAACAGCAATATCCAGTTTGGAGAGGGCGGAGCCGGCACCTTTTCCGATGGAAAATTAAATACTGGAGTAAAGGACAGCGGCGGCAGGCGGGCAAAGGTACTGACTACATTTGTGGAATGCGGTGCTAAAGAGGATATTTTATATGACGCGAAACCGCATATCGGAACGGATTATCTGGTCAGGGTAGTTGCCGCGTTGCGCCGTCGGATCGAAGCTTTGGACGGAATGTTTTTCTTTGAAACCCAAGCTGAGGAGCTTCTGATGAAGGGGAAAGGAATCATAGGCGGCATTGGAACCGAGCATGGCGAAGTCATTGTGGCAGATACGGTGATTCTGGCGATTGGGCATAGTGCCAGAGATACCTTTGCTATGCTGCTGAGAAAAGGAATTCAAATGGAGGCCAAGCCCTTTGCGGTTGGCCTTAGAGTGGAGCATCGGCAGAGTATGATCGACCGGAATCAATACGGGCAATATGCCGGTGATAAGCGACTGCCGGCCGCCGAGTATAAGCTGACGCATCAGGCGGAAAACGGCAGACGGGTCTATAGCTTTTGCATGTGTCCGGGCGGCAGAGTGGTCAACAGCGCTTCGGAAAAGGGGCGCTTGGTCTGCAATGGCATGAGCTATCAAGCCAGAGATCTGGAAAATGCCAATTCGGCTATTTTAGTTGGGATTGATGAGAGGGATTATGGCGAGGGCGTGCTGGCAGGGATGGAATACCAGCGGAAGCTAGAGGAAAAGGCTTTTTACCTGGGTGGCGGTGACTATGCCATGCCGATTGAGAGCTTCGGCGATTTTAAAAATGGCGGGACGAAAGACTTTCGATTGGGTGAGGTCAATTCATCGCTGGAAAGCAGAGCGCGTCCGGCAGATTTGCGCAGTCTTTTTTCGGAGGAAATTAACGAGGCCTTGATAGAAGGAATGGTAGCCTTCGGTAGAAAAATAGAGGGATTTGACGATGAGGATGCGCTTTTGACCGGAGTGGAATCCAGAAGCTCGTCGCCGGTCAGGATTTTGCGGGGTGAGGACTTTGTGTCGGTCAATTGTAAGGGCTTGTATCCCTGCGGCGAGGGAGCCGGCTATGCCGGCGGGATTATGTCGGCGGCGCTGGATGGGATAAAGACGGCGGAAAAGGTAGTAGAGCACTTGCTTGGCAAAAGAGAGTAGTGAGCAGCTTGGTGCAGAAGCCGAGGCTTAGGCGGCGGAGAAGGCTGGAAAAGCAGCAAGAGCATATGTTCAGTCAAAGAAAGCCAGTCGATAGCAGGACAGGTATATGCTTGGCAAAAGAGAGCAGTGAGCGGCTTGGCGCAGAGCTAAGGCTCGGGCAGCGGAGCATTTCAGAAACAGAAGGCTTGAAAAAACGGATAAATCAGAAAAAACGAATAGCAGAAAGGAGTAAGTATGATACTGGATACTTTAAATCAGGCGGAAAAATATTTTGGTTTGGGCGAAGGAATAAAAAAGGGCTTGCAATATCTGCTAAGTACCGATTTCAGTCAGGTGGAGGACGGTACGCATGAGCTGGAGGGCAGGGACTTGTTTGTGGCGGTGATGAGCTATCAGTCCAAAGAAAAGGGGCGCTTTGAAGCACACGAGCAGTATATTGATATTCAATACATTATCGAAGGAAGCGGCGAAATCATGGGTTATGCGCCGGTAACGGAGCTGGGTGAAATCACCGAGTCAGTAAAGGAAAAGGATATTTATTTTTATGATAATGCAGATACTGCGGCGGAAACAAAGCTGATCGTAAAAAAGGGGATGTTTGCTATTTTTATGCCGCAGGACGGACATAAGCCGAGTTGTGCCTTGACGGTACCGGAGCCGATGCGCAAGGCGGTCGTTAAGGTTAGGGTATAATTAAAAAGAAGGCTGCTAGATCTTATGGGATGGCTTTTCGGAGAGCCTTTAAAAGCGGCGAATGCGCAAGGGAGAGCCTTTGGCAAGGCGAGGGAGCATAAAAGGATAGTTAAAAACAGCGGAGGAAAAAAATGAAGCAGAAATTTTCGGAAAGGGCTTTGGCGGTGGCGCCATCGGCAACCTTGGAGATTACAGCCAGAGCGGCGGAGCTGAAAAGCAGCGGAGCGGATTTGATTAGCTTTGGAGCAGGCGAGCCGGATTTTGATACGCCGCAGAGAATTAAGCGGGCGGCGATAGAGGCAATTGAGGCGGGCTTTACTAAATATACCGCCACATCGGGAATTCCTGTCCTACGGGAAGCGCTGGCGGAAAAGCTGCAAAGAGAAAACGGGCTGGTCTATCAGCCAAATCAAATTATTGTTACAAATGGAGGAAAGCAGGCTCTTTATAATGCGCTTCAGGCAATTCTTGGCGAAGGAGAGGAAGTGCTTTTGTTCGCGCCGTATTGGCTAAGCTACCCGGAAATGATTAAAATGGCGGGCGGCAAGCCTGTGATTGTATATACATGTATAGAGAACGGTTATTTTCCGGAGCTGACGGAGCTGGAACGAAGAATTACTTCAAAAACCAAGGCGCTGCTGATTAACTCGCCCTGCAATCCAACCGGCGCGGTGTATTCGGAAGAAATATTGAGGGGTTTGGCGGAGATTGCTGTTCGCCATGATCTGTGGGTGATTTCGGATGAGATTTATGAGAAATTGGTTTATAACGGGAAAAGGCATATCAGCATTGCCTCCTTGGGAGAAGAAATTTTTAAAAGAACCATAGTGGTAAACGGCTTTTCCAAGGCGTATTCCATGACCGGCTGGCGCTTTGGCTATGCGGCGGGCGAAAAGGAATTGATTTCAGTTATGACCAGACTGCAAAGCCATCAGACCTCCAATGTCAATTCCATTACGCAAAAGGCGGCGCTGGCGGCGTTCGGCGATACGGAATTTGCGGATATGCTGGAAGCTTTTGACAAAAGGCGGCAATTTATGGTAAACTGTTTAAGGGATATTCCACAGGTTCGCTTTGCCGAGCCGGACGGGGCATTTTATGTTTTGCTGGATGTTCGGGATTTTTTGGCGGAGCGGGGAATTACCGCAGCGGAGATGGCAAGAGAGCTGCTGGAAGAAAAATTTGTGGCGGTTGTTCCGACGGAGGATTTTGGCGCGGAGGGGCATATTCGGCTGTCCTATCCGATTGATACAGCGAAAATACAGATTGGGTTAAATCGTTTGAAGGAGTATTTTGCTGGGAAATAATCGACGATTTCTGAAAAAGCTTTAAAAACAGCTGTCGGCAGTAATGCTACCGGTCAAAAAGGCTTTTGTTTTGAAAAGGGAAAAATTCTATAAGATGCAAAGTGCAGAGGGAGCCGCTTTTTTGGCGGAAAACATCAAGTGCCTGAAAAAATAAATGGGCTTTATCCCAGCCCGCAGGCAGGAAAAAGCAGATGAAGGAGAAAATATGACGGATTATCAAACCTATGCGACGCCGCTGACGGAGCGTTATGCGAGTAAGGAAATGAAATATCTTTTTTCGCCGGAGAAAAAATTTCGCACTTGGCGTAAGCTCTGGATTATACTGGCTGAAACCGAAAGAGAGCTTGGATTGGAAATCAGCGCCGATCAGCTTGCTGAATTAAAGCAATTTGCCGAGGATATCAATTTTTCCGTTGCCGAGGAATATGAACGCAAGGTTCGGCATGACGTTATGAGCCATGTGTATGCTTATGGCGATCAGGCGGTCAGCGCCAAAGGAATTTTGCATTTGGGAGCAACTAGCTGCTATGTCGGAGATAATACAGATCTGCTTTTGATGAAAGAGGGTTTGCTTTTGCTTCGCCGGAAGCTTGTTAATATTTTATCGTTTTTGAAGGATTTTGCTGTCAAATACCGTGCCGTGCCGACCTTGGGATTTACTCATTTTCAGCCGGCGCAGCTGACGACTGTGGGCAAGCGGGCGACACTGTGGATGCAGGATCTGGTGCTGGATCTGGAGGATTTGAATTATTGTGTCGACAGCCTAAGACTGCGCGGAGCAAAGGGAACGACTGGTACGCAGGCAACGTATTTGACTTTATTTGATAACGACTACGAGAAGGTTCGAGAGCTAGATCGCAGAGTATGCCAGAAAATGGGGGAGATGCCGCCCTATGCGGTCAGCGGGCAGACTTATTCCCGCAAGGTCGATTCCAAGATTTTAAATGTTTTATCGGGGATTGCCCAATCGGCACATAAATTTACAAATGATCTGCGGCTGCTGCAAAGCTTGAAAGAATTGGAGGAGCCTTTTGCGAAGGATCAGATTGGCTCATCGGCAATGGCATATAAAAGAAATCCGATGCGCTCGGAAAGAATTGCCGGTTTGGCGAGGCATGTGATTGCGCAGGCTATGAATCCGGCGATGACGGCGGCGGAGCAATGGCTGGAGCGGACACTGGACGACAGCTCGAATAAGCGGCTGGCGATTCCGGAGGCTTTTCTGGCGACGGATGCGATTTTAGAAACCTATATGAATGTAGCGGACGGGCTGGTCGTCTATGAAAGCGTGATTCGCGCGCATGTGACGGCGGAGCTTCCCTTTATGGCGACCGAAATGATTCTGATGGAGGGAGTAAAGAGGGGAGGCGACCGGCAGGAGCTGCATGAGGTGATTCGGGTAAAGTCTATGGAAGCGGCGGCCATGGTAAAAATGGCAGGTCAGCCCAATGATTTGATTGAGCGCCTGGCAGCGTCGGAAGCCATACCGATGAATTTGGAGGAAATGAATGCCCTGCTTTGTCCGGAGAATTTTATCGGAGCGGCGGATCAGCAGGTAGACAGCTTTCTCGCAGAGGTAATCGACCCGATTTTGACGGAATTTCAGGGTGAACTGGGGCTTACTGGTCAGGTGCCGGTCTAAGGCGATTGGGGTCGCTTAACAAAGAAATGGAGTAATTATGGAAAACGGCTTTAAGATATTAAAGGAAACAACAGTATACAAAGGTGTTCGGGCTCATGTGGTGGTGCAGGAGATGCAGCTGCCGGACGGCTCTAAGGCAAACTGGGATATGATCAGGCACAGCGGAGCGGCAGCAGTCGTGCCGATTGACGAAAACGGCAGGATCATCATGACTCGCCAGTACCGCAGCAGTATTGATGGAGAAAGCTTGGAGATTCCGGCGGGTGTGCTGGATATGATGGATGGAAAAAAGGAAGATCCGAAGCATTGCGCAGCCAGAGAGTTGGAGGAGGAAACCGGCTATTACAGCGAAAATCTGCGATATTTGCTGACCTATTGCTCGACGATTGGACTTTGCGATGAGGTGATTTATATTTATTTTGCGGAGGATTTGAAGCCTCGTCACCAGAAGCTGGATGAGGGTGAATATATTGAAATAGAGCGCTATGAGCTGGAAACCCTGCTGGAAATGATCGACAGGGGGGAGCTGATTGACGGCAAGACGATTGCCGGACTTTTGGCCTATGAAAGACAGAGAAGGGGCAGGAAGGAGAAGCCGAGTGGATGTGATAATTAAGGGAGCTGTTTCTGTTGTGGCGGCAGTACTGGCTATGTGGCTGCATGAGATCCCGAAGTACTATTTGACGATTTATTTGACAAAGCCGGCTTTTCGTAGAGAAGCTCGAATCAAAGATATTTGGCTAAAGTCGATTGACCCGATCGGCTTGATTTTATTGGTGTTTATGAAGGTGGGCTGGCAAATGCCCTTAAAAATTGACGCCTCCAAGCTGGTCAATAAGAAAAACGGCTTGATTGCGATTTCGATTGCCGGCATGCTTTCCAGCCTGATTGGAGCGATTCTGTGCTTGGTGGCGGATCGTTACTGGCTGGTCGGTATGCGCTCCCTTGAGGGCTATACCTATTTATCCTATTTTCTGGCGGCGGCGGCCTTTTACAGCATTGTTATATTGATGGTCAATTTGCTGCCTGTGCCGCCCTTGGATATGACCAAGATTATATATGCGATTTCGCCGAATGCTTATTTTAAAATTTTGCAGAACGGCCGAATGCTTCAGTCCGTTTTTGTGCTTTTCATTGCCTTCGGCGGTTTGAGAGTGTTAAGCGTACCGGTGTTTCGAGCCGTTTATGAATTGATTTGGTGAGATTATGGATTTGGAATTGAAGCTGGAAAAATACGAGGGGCCGTTGGAGCTGCTGCTGCATTTGATTGAAAAAAATAAGCTGTCAATTACCGATATCCCGATTGTTCAGATCACGGAGCAGTATCTGGAGTATCTCAACGCCATGTCCGCCGGAAAAATGGAGGCAATAAGTGAATTTATTGAGATGGCAGCAACTCTCTTGGCCATTAAGGCTAAAATGTTGCTGCCCAGACCAAAGCAGGAGGAAGCGGAGGAAATCGACCCTAGACAGGAGCTGATGGAGCAGCTTTTGGAATATAAAAAATATAAAATGATTTCCGAAAAATTGCGGGAATATTCGGAATTTGCCGCGAAAAACGTGTTTAAGCCGCCGACGATACCGGAGGAGGTTTTGAATTACGTGACGCCGATCGAGCCGGAGGAAATTTTGGCAAGCCTTGATTTTGAACGGCTATATCAAGCGTTTCAGTTGGTTATGAAGCGGAAGGAGGATAAGATTGATCCGATTCGGGCAGGCTTTTCCGAGATTCCCAGAGAAGCGGTTTCGCTGGAGGACAAAATGCAGGCGATTCGGCAAATGCGCAGCTGCGGGCAGGTCAGCTTTTTTTCCCTGCTTGATCGGGAAGCCAGCCGGCCGGCTATGGTGGTGACTTTCTTGGCGATCTTGGAACTGATGAAGGCGGGAGAAATCAGAGTAGAGCAGGGGAGCCTGTTTGAGGATATCCGAATTACCTTTGTAAAGGTATAGGCTGCGAAAGCAAGCGCCTGCTAAAGAGACCGCGAAGGGAGCCTTGCCGGAAAACGCGGACAGGTCAGACAGATGGAACGGCTCGAATAATTGAATAGATTGGATAGGCTAAACAGGCCGAAAAATCGACCGGAAGGAATAGGCCGGTCAGAGCGAGCAATTAAATCAATGGATAGATCGAACAGCTCGAATAGATCAAGCAGGCCGACAGATTAAGCAGGTCGGTAAGGATGTGACCTCGGAAGGAGCAAAGCGAGAGGTCTTGCTTTAAGAGGGCAGAGCATCGGGAAATATGCAGCAAAGGAACAGGAAATTAGTGGTGAAGGAAATGCAAATGGAACAAATAGAAGCGATTGTTGAAGCCCTGCTTTTTTCCATGGGGGAGGCGGTCGCTTTGGAAAAGCTGGCGGAGGCGGCGGAGCTTGACAAGGGCACGATGCACAAAATTATAGAGCAGCTGGAGCAAAAATATGAGGCGGCGGACAGAGGGATTCGCCTGATTTCTTTGGACGGAGCATATCAGCTCTGCACCAAGCCGGAATATTATGAATATATTCGCAGGGCGACCAATAAGCCGAAAAGCTATGAGTTGACAGATGTTCTGATAGAAACGCTGTCCATTATCGCGTATAAACAGCCGATTACTAAGACTCATATTGAAGCGATCCGCGGAGTCAAATCTGATCATGCCGTCAACAAGCTGATAGAGTATGGCTTGGCGGAGGAAAAGGGAAGGCTGGACGGACCGGGCAAGCCGATTGTCTTTGGGACGACCGAGGCTTTTTTGCGTTATTTTGGGCTGAGCAGTCCGGATGAGCTGCCGGTGCTGGAGGATAAGGTGCTGAATCAGCTTCGGCAAGAAACGGAAAATGAATTGCAGATGAGGCTGGAGGAGCTGGAATAGAAACACAGAGGAGCCAGTGTGGCTGGGCGCCTTGGCGTTTCCAAAGCAGGAAGCAGAGCAGGAAGGAAAAGAGCCGGGGAGTATTGCCGATAAATATTGAAAGGGTAAAATCAATTTGCCAATGCTTATCCCAAAGGACTGGCCGGCGGGATTGGAAAAAGGAAAAGGGATGGATAAGATACGTTTGCAAAAATACATGGCGGAAGCGGGAATTGCTTCCCGCCGTAAGGCAGAGGAGCTGATTTTAGAGGGAAAGGTGACGGTCAACGGCGAACCGGTAACGGAACTGGGCGTAAAAATTGATCCGAACAGGGATAAGGTAAAATACAAGGGAAAGCTTGTTTTGCCGGATAAAAGACAGGTGGTGTATGTATTTAATAAGCCGCTGGGAGTATTATCAGCTTCTTCCGACGATCGGGGGCGCAAGGTGATTTCGGATTATTTTTCGGGAGAGCATCGCCTGTTTCCGGTAGGGAGGCTGGATATTAATACCGAAGGCTTAATCCTTGTAACGAACGATGGAGATTTGACCTATCGTTTGACGCATCCGAAATATGAGATTGACAAGCTTTATGAGGTGCTGGCAGATGGCCCGCTCAGCTATGAGAAAAAAAGCGAGCTGGAAAGGGGCTGTGATATTGGTCCGTACAGCATCAGCGGCAGCCGAATTCGGCTGATTAAAAGAGAAGCAGGAGGCTATCGCTATCTGGTGA
Source organism: Eubacteriales bacterium (assembly GCA_041844915.1). GTDB lineage: Bacteria > Bacillota > Clostridia > Lachnospirales > Vallitaleaceae > W11650. The sequence goes on along the minus strand of JBGZBY010000038.1, from coordinate 8,779 downwards.
CGATTCATGAGGGGAAGAACCGGCAGGTGAGAAATATGTTTGAATATGCCGGACTTACCGTCAGACACCTGAAAAGGGTGGCAATCGGCGAACTTCGACTGGGAAATTTGAGGCCGGGGCAGCATCGAGGCCTGTCTAGGCAGGAGGCGGCTTATTTAAAAAGAATTCTGAGTTGAATAAAAGACGGATTATCAATGTGCCGACCAATGTTTTACATGAGATTGCGGCAGGCATTGTCGTGGAAAAAAACGGAAAAGCCTATATTTTTAGCGAAAACGGCAATTTTATTGCACATGAGGAATACGATCTGGATAAGCATATCAAGGATATTGACAGCGAGCTAGCGGCGAAGGTGCTGGCTAACTTGGAAATCAATCTTGATTATAAAAATATAGAGTATACCACTAATAAGATTGAGTCGATCAATTGGACAATGATGCTGTATATGCCAGTGAGCGAAGCAATGGCCGATAACAACAGCTTTGTCAGAATCATCTCAATCGGTACAGTATTTGTGCTGCTGATTGTGGCGGTGATTTTCGTTATATTTCGGTCAATTGCCAAACCGATTGAAAAGCTGAATCAGGATATACAGGTGATGGCAGACTGTGATATGAGGATTCATGAGCAATTCGCTTCTGTACAGTATTCCAAAAGCAAGGATGAGATCGGAGGGATATCCAGAGCCTTGCTTAAGGTAAAGGAAACCTTTATCAGTACGATGACGCAGGTCAGCAATGTTGCCGGTAAGGTGGCGGCTTTCTCTGAGAGGCTGACTGCGACCAGCGAAAAATCGGCGCAGACGGCGGAGGATACCAGAAAGCAGTTTGATGTGATTGCCGGAGAGATTGACAATACCAAGACCTCGGTGGATAAGCTGAATGCATCCGGCAGCAGAATGGAGGGAACGAAGAATTCGCTGGCGGAGATTATTGATAATTTATCGGCGCTGGCGCAGGAAAATGCGGTATCCTCGCAGGCGGCGGCTACGGTAGAAAGGCAAACTGCTTCGGCGCAGGACATTGCTGGAGCCAGCTCCACTTTGTTTGAAATGGCACAAAATATGAGCGACGTCATATCCAAGTTTAAAATTTAACAAGTCGGAAACGAAGAGCGGCAGAACTTTTAAACGGGATATTTGTAACAAGCATAAAAGGAGATTATCATGCAAAAATCAATGGAAAAAATTGTAGCGTTGGCGAAAGCCAGAGGTTTTATTTTTCCCGGCTCGGAAATCTACGGAGGCCTTGCCAATACATGGGATTATGGACCCTTGGGCGTTGAGCTGAAAAATAATGTCAAAAAAGCATGGTGGCAGAAATTTATAAAGGAAAGCCCCTATAATGTGGGAGTGGACTGTGCGATTTTGATGAATCCTCAGACATGGGTGGCCTCCGGTCATGTCGGCGGCTTCAGTGACCCGCTGATGGACTGCAAGGAATGTAAGGAAAGATTTCGGGCGGATCAGCTGATTGAGGAATTCAACAAGCAAAAAGGACTTGCCGTCGAAAAGCCGATTGACGCTTGGACAAATGAGGAAATGAAGCAATACGTCGATGAGCATAATATTCCCTGCCCATCCTGCGGTAAGCATAATTTTACCGATATCCGTCAGTTTAATCTGATGTTTAAAACTTTTCAGGGCGTGACCGAGGACAGCAAAAATACCTTGTATCTTAGACCGGAAACGGCACAGGGAATTTTTGTCAATTTTAAAAATGTGCAGAGAACCTCGCGCAAAAAGATTCCGTTTGGTATCGGCCAGATCGGAAAATCCTTTCGTAATGAGATTACGCCGGGCAACTTTACTTTCCGCACCAGAGAATTTGAGCAAATGGAGCTGGAATTTTTCTGCGAACCGAATACGGATTTGGAATGGTTTGCCTACTGGAAGGAATTTTGCATTCAGTGGTTAAGCGATTTGGGTATCAAAGGGGAGGTCATGCGGGTGAGAGATCATGATCCGGAGGAGCTATCTCACTACAGCAAGGCGACTAGCGATATTGAGTATTTGTTCCCCTTTGGCTGGGGCGAATTATGGGGCATCGCCGACCGCACTGATTTTGATTTGTTGCAGCATCAGAATCATTCCGGTCAGGATATGACATATTTTGACGAGGAGAAAAAGGAAAAATATGTGCCCTATTGCGTCGAGCCGTCTTTGGGCGCGGATCGGGTGACTTTGGCATTTTTATGCGAGGCCTACGACGAGGAGGAATTGGAGGGCGGAGATGTCAGAACAGTGCTGCGTTTCCATCCGGTGCTGGCGCCGATTCAGATTGCCGTGCTGCCCTTGGTCAAAAAGCTGACCGAACCGGCACATGAGCTGTTCATGCAGTTGGGCAAGCGCTTTAATGTTGACTTTGACGAAAGAGGAACGGTCGGCAAGCGTTATCGCCGCTACGACGAGATCGGAACGCCCTATTGCGTAACCTTTGATTTTGATTCGCTGGAGGATCAGATGGTGACGGTACGCGATCGGGACAGCATGCAGCAGGAGCGCATCAAAATAGCTGACCTAGAAGAATATTTTGCGAAAAGAATTTGCTTCTAGAAAGGAGGCGGAAATGCCAAAGGTTTATAAGAGCAGGATATACCGAGTATTGTTGAATCTGGTGTTTGGGATAGCGGCAGCGGGAATTGTCTATTTTATTGCGGGGATTTGGTTGGAGCCCTTTCTTTGCCTGATGATAGGGATAGGATTTTTTATTCTCTATATTTGGATGGTGATTTTGGATAATCTGATTACCATTGCTGTGGATGAGAGATACCTGACAGTGAAAAAAGGAAGAAAGACGAAGCAGTTTGAGATTGCCACTTCTTCTTTCTATGCGAAAACAGTAACTTCTGGCGGCGATACGGAATGCAAGCTTCAAGTAACGGACGCTGGCGGAAAAACGGAATACATTGATTGCGAGTTGATTGGTGTGGGGCAATTTTATAAGCTTTTAGAGGATTTGGGGATTGTTGGGGACAATGCTCCGGTGCAAAAGCTGAAAGCTAGGAAGGGAGAATAAAAAATGGAATTTTGGAATAATCTGGACAATACAGTAAAAACATATATTATATGGGTCGGCGGTTTTATGGTGCTTTATCTGGTTGCGATGGTGATTTATTTAAAAAATAAAAAGAAATCCAATCAGAAATGGCTGGCGCAGAATCCGACAGCAGTTAAGATGTTTTTAAGCGCTAAATCCGATCTTATTCATAGTAATGGATTGCGCATTATTTCAGTGGACGGAGCAGCTCCGGTGTATTTTTATGAGGGCACTAAGCAAGGAATTTATGTGCTTCCGGGAAATAGGCTTGTGGAATCGACCTTTAGCACGACTAGGCCGGGAATCTTGCACAAGACGGTTACGACGGAGTACGGGCCAACGAAGCAGGAGATGGAGATAGAAGCAGGAAAAACATATAACTATAGCTTTGACTTAAAAGAAAAAAGGTATGAGCTGGAAGAAATCTAGCTTTTATTGACAGGCAGGAAAAGGCCGCAGCAGGAAAGCGTTTCCGGCAGCGGTCTTTTTTGAGAAATTATTGAAAGCGGAATATAAAACACACTGTATTAGAGAAATACCGGTGCTGCGCGGGAGGTTAAAGTCCGGCGCGGCACAAAGAGATGTGCTGAACAGGCGATTAAAGCGTGGTGAAGCATAGAAAATGGTAGACTGCGGAGGGGCATAAAGGGTAGCGTGTCATAGATAAATACCGACATTAAACCATGGCATTTTACAGGGAAATGACAGGCTGCGGGGAAATGGCAGAGCGTTACAGAGAAATGTCGTTGTGCAGGGGATAAAACACGGTAAATCATAGAAAATGTCGGACTGCGCAATGAGATAAAACGAGGCCTATTACAGAACAATACCGATTGCGCAGCAGTATAAACGGTAGAGCGTTATAGAGAAATCCCGATGACATGGGATATAAAATGCGCTGTATTATGGAAAGACGCTGGTGCCGGAGAGCTTAAAACGCTGTGAAACCTTGTCGATTGTTAAAAACTGGCGTATCTGGCAAAAATTACGCTGGACGGAATAAATTTGTCAAAAACGCGGCGAAGCGGAGCTTTGGTAAAAATGCTGTGCAAAAGGGATATTGCAGAAAGAAGCGAGGAAATCATAGAATAAGAAGGCAGGAACAGCAAGGAAAGGAAGACGCCCATGGATTTATTACAGACTCATTTATGGATGACGGAGCTGATTTATAAGGCGGGAGAAAGAATTCGCCAAGCAATGAAGCAGGGGCTTGAAATTCAGGAAAAATCAAGTCATCGGGATCTGGTGACCAATGTCGATAGGGAAACCGAAGAATTTTTTCGGCAAAATATCAGAGAAAAATATCCTTGTCACCGGATTATGGGGGAGGAAGGAGCGGATAATCGCTTCAGCACGCTGGAGGGCTATGTTTGGATGATTGATCCGATTGACGGGACGATGAATTTCATTCAACAGCAGGATAATTTTGGGATTTTGGTATCTCTGTATCAAGATGGCATTGGTTTATTGGGCTATATTTATGATGTGATGCGGGATAAGCTGTGCTTTGCCATTAAAGGGCAGGGAGCGTTTGTCAACGGCATACGGCTGCCGCAGGCGAAAGATAAGGGAATTGGCGACAGTCTGCTGAATTTGGGTGATCCGATTGTTCGCAGGGATACTCCGCAAACCCGCGAATTATTACAGCGCGCGCTTGGCTTTCGGGGATTGGGTTCGGCGGCGTTGGCAGAGCTTTCCGTTTTTGAAGGCAAGACCTGCGCCTATGTCAACCTGAAGGTAAATCCTTGGGATATTTCGGCGGCTTTTGTAATAGCTGATGAATTGGGCTATGTGTACAGCGATATGCTTGGAAGACCGATTGATCTTTTGGGAGAAACCTCGCTTATTATTGGCACGGAGCGAGCAGCCCGGGAAATCCGAGATATTTTGGCAGCGATGTAATATGTGCTGTTCTTGCCGCGGCGGCGAAAGTTTATTCGCCGGTGGGTGGCGGCTTTGGAAATTAGTTTGCTTTTTAGTAATCGTTTCTAAAGACGCTGGAAGCGCGTATTGAAATAGTTGTTCTGTCACGCAGGATTTTGGAAGGCAGGCTGTCGATAAGTTGGCCGGCGGAATTTATTAAAAAAATAAAATATGAAAAAGTTAAAAAACTAACAGACCTAGAACTTGACGAAATAGGGGTTTTATGTTATGGTACAAGGGTAAATACAACAGATATGGTTAATATCGGCTATATAATCAGGAAGATGAAGGAGGCGTTTCAATGAAAAAATATATTTGTGTGATTTGCGGTTATATTTATGATCCCGAGGTAGGCGATCCAGATAGCGGTATCGCTCCGGGAACAGCATTTGAAGACATTCCGGAGGATTGGGAATGCCCGGAATGCGGCGTAGGCAAGGACGATTTTGAGGTATATGAGGACTAATATTTTCTGAAAAGAAGGCTGCAATGATGGAAAGGTCAAAGCAGCCTTTTCCTTGTGCAGAGAGCTAAAAGCAGCATTTTGGCGGTTTCTCTGGCGGCTGCCGGAGCGGAATGCAGGCTTAGGGAGGCATTTGCGTTTCTTGCAGCAACGCAGGCAGAGTCCAAATCAAAGGCTGCAAGAAGCGGTCTAAAGCTGGCAAGGAGAAAACACAGGAAAAGCTTCTGACCCATGAAAATGAGCGGAAGCCTTTGCTGCCTGTGAAGATCACAGATTTTGGCATAGCCAAGCAAGCTTAATGATTGAAAAATGAAATAGGAGAGGCGTATGTTTAGAGAAATGATTAGAAAAAAGCAGGAATTATCAAAGGAAGACACAATTGCTGTTTTGCAGCGAGGAACAAACGGCGTACTGGCAGTTGCCGGCGATAACGGCTATCCCTACGGCGTACCGCTTAGCTATACCTATGCCGAGGGTAAGATATATTTTCACTGCGGCCAAAGGGGACATAAGATAGATGCTTTGGAAAGGGATAGTAAGGTTTGCTTTACTGTGGTAGATAAGGATCAGATCGTGGCGGAGGAGCTGACCTCCTATTTTCGCAGCGCCATTGTATTTGGCAGAGCTGTATTGATTGAGGAGCAGGCCGAGAAAGAGAAGGCTCATATTGTTTTTTCGGAAAAATATTCCGGAGAATTTCCGGAAAAAATTCAAGCCGCTATAAAAAAAGGCTTAGAACATATGCGGATGTACCGGATTGATATTGACCATATGAGCGGAAAAGAAGCGATTGAGCTGGTGCGGGAAAAAAGTCGGCCGGTTCCGCCACATGGAGAGCCGTTATAGGGAAAGAAGGCTTTTCCCGCATGGAAGTGGCAGGACAAAAAGCGGCGGAAGCGGCTGAAGTTCTTTATAAGCTTATATTTGCCGGGAAATCGCTGGATGGAGCGGAAATGAGAAATCCCAAAAAGAAAGCCAAAATAAAGGGAGGATAAAAAATATGCCGGAATTACCTGAGGTGCAAACAATTGCCGCCGGATTAAATCGCTATTTAAGGGGGAAGGAGATCGCGGCGGTATCAGCGGATACGCCTAAGCTGTTTCCTAATGATCCGCATTTGGTAAACATGAATTTATTGAACAGCCGAATTGAAACAGTAGAGCGTCGAGGGAAGGCGATGATTATTTCCCTGAGCAGCGGGTACGCGCTGGTCATTCATTTGAAGATGACGGGGCAGTTGGTCTTTGAGGCGGCAGAACGATCGAGCGAGCTGCCAGAGCCAATGCCGGGGCGATTTACGCATGTCGTTTTTGCTTTTTCTGACGGAAGTCATTTGTATTATAACGATCAAAGAAAATTTGGCTGGATTAAGCTTCTCCCTTTAGAAGAAGCGTTTGAGCTGAAATTTTTAAAGGAAATGGGAGCCGAGCCTCTGACAGCAGAATTTTCCTCGAAATATTTAAGAGAAAAGCTGTCCAAAAGGCAAAACACCTGTATAAAGGCAGCGCTGCTGGATCAAAAGGTCGTAGCCGGAATCGGCAATATCTATGCGGATGAAAGCCTGTTTTTGGCGGGAATATTGCCAATGCGGACGGCAGGCAGTCTGAAATCGGGAGAAATCAAGGCGCTGTGCCTGAATATTAAAAAGGTGTTGCAGATGTCGATTGAGCTGGGCGGCTCCAGCCGTAAGGATTATGTCAATGCCATAGGGCAGAAAGGCGACTACTTAGATCAGGCATATGTATATGGCAGAGAAAATCAGCCCTGCCGAAGCTGCGGCAGGTTGATCGAAAAGATAAAGCTGGCAGGCAGAGGCACTCATTTTTGCAGGAAATGCCAGAAATAAAGAAAAAACAGAAGCGTTAGCGATAAGAAAAAGCCCCTGCGATGGAAATTTTCCAGTATTAAAAACGGAACGAATTATTCCTTTCCGACTTGCGGCGATGATATCGTCAAAAGGTGACGCGAGTTAAACCTTAAAAATATCTTCTTTTCTATAAGCAGCCACTTTGTATTTATTTTTATTATTTTTGCTTACATAAACTACTATATGGAAATTTTCTAATTTATCCCACGGCGATAAAAGGTAAAGCCCACTTATAACCGTATGCTCCATCCCATTAATTTTATATGTACATTTAATACGAGCTGTTATATAATTTCCAATCTTAACCATATCTAATGGAATTATTTTGATTAAAGAAGACTCATAACAATCGCTGTAGTTCATTATTTTTTTTAGCTGATATTCCTCCCACTTACCTTTTAATGCAAGCAATAATGCAACAACAATCCAAAAGATACCATTAACCAAAAAGGCTATATTAACATAGTTAAAATACAAAAAAAGCCCCAACAGAGTGAACGGAATTCCAAAAACAGCACCCAAAAACCGGCTTACCTTAAGCCATGGAGTTTCTATACATTTCATCTTCACCACATGCCTTTCATTTGTATTTTCGTCAAAAAACAATCAAATTGCCAGTAATTTTAAAGAAATAATAATTTGATAACCTTAAATTTCGCTATTACCATTTTGGTCACTTCACGGTATTAGGTCTACTCCACAGGCAAAACATACATTTTCAAAACATATATCAGCACCACAACCCGCAACCTCACAACCATTAACATAGCAAACATTTCCACCATACCCAGCTGATTCACAAGCATCATGACTACAGCCAGCTGATCCACAAACATTGACTCCACAACCAACTGCAATACCCCCAGCCACAACACAGCCAACTCCTGCACACACATGTATAACCTCCACACTTATCGAGTCTGCACCCTGCTATGGCACAGCCAGCTGGTGTAGCTCCCCATTATGGGATATATACGCATTTTTGAAATCTATTCGAGAAAGTATCCATGCTTTGCTTTTTTTGGGATTGATTTCATTATATTATATTGTTCAGAAAATGCAATAAAAATATCGTTTGAAATAAAAAAGTTCAGAAAATTGAAAATAGATGCCTGCAAGCGAAAATGAATGTGATATATTGCATTCGGAAATGCGAACGAAAAGGATTAACCTCATAGGGACAGAGAAAATAATAAAAACTTGGAAAGGAGGTAATTCTCATGTCAAATATGAAAAGAACGGGATAAACAGCCCTTTACGAGCGTTTAAGCCGTGATGATGAAATGCAAGGAGAGAGCAATTCCATCACCAATCAAAAGCAGCTGCTTGAAAGCTATGCCAAAAGAAACGGCTTTGTAAATATCTATCATTATACCGATGATGGAGTAAGCGGAACAACCTTTGATAGAGAGGGATTTCAAAAGATGATAAAAGCAGTAGAAGAAAACAAAGTATCTACTGTGATAGTAAAAGATATGAGTAGGTTTG
>JBGZBY010000037.1:0-34274 GCA_041844915.1 Eubacteriales bacterium | reverse complement strand
CGCTTTTAAAAAGCTTTTCGGAAGCGAAACGAACAAGGACATCTTAGCTGAATTTTTATCCCTAGTAACAGGAATGCCACAGGAAGATTTTAACGAAATCCAGATTGCCGATCCTTTGCTTTTGCCGCAGGTGCTGGATAAGAAAGCAGGGATCTTGGATTTAAAGCTTCACTTGGCAAATGGAAGAAAAATAGATATTGAAATCCAAAACTACTGGATGGATTTTTATCCGAAAAGAAGCTTGTTTTATTGGGCAGAGATGTATACAGAGGATATGGAAAAGGGTGAAAATTACGGCAAGCTGGAAAAATGCATTATGATTAATCTGCTGAACGAGCGGTTTCCCTATACCGAAAAATGGCATTCCGTGTATAAGCTTTTGGAAACGGAAGAATACAGTGAATTGGACGAGCTGTTGGAGCTTCACTTTTTGGATTTGACGAGAGTGCTGCCGAAGGAAGGACAAGGAGTGCAGGACAGCGCAGAATCAGGAACAATCTGTCCGGAAGGGCTTAGTCTGTTAGAGAGATGGTTAATTTTCATACGGACGCAGGAAAGCGAGGTGCGAAAAGCGATGGCAAAGGGACATGCGACACTGGAAAAGGCGAATCGTCTGATGGATGAATTTCATCTGGATAAGCAGGAGAGAATGCGCTATCAGGCGGCGATGAAATATGAGCGGGATTATAATTCAGAGATGGCATGGAGAGAACAGAAAGGTATAGAAGAAGGCATTCGTATCGGCGAAAAACGCGGCGAAGCGCGCGGCCGTGCAGAAGGCGAAGCCCTCGGCCGCATGGAAGGCAAGCAGGAAGCAACACTTCAAACCGCCCGAAATATGAAAGCTAGGGCATTGGATATTTCCCTGATCCAGGAAATTACCGGTCTTACCGCCGAGGAAATTGCAGATCTGTAAAGCAAATAAACTATGCCAAAAGCAGGAAAGGATTTTTATGAATGCTTATGAAATTGCTGAACGCCTTAAGCTTTCGGATGCTTTGATCAAAAAAGCTCTTGCTCTGCCAATTCCGGCGGAGCAGGAGCTTCATTTCAAAACCTTGCTATTTCAATGCTTTGAGTGTTTTAGTGAGGAAGCTTCTCGGCTCACCGACCCTAATCTTTTGGTTCTATCGCTTTATTTGCGCCTGTTGCCGGAGGTATATGTCAAGTACCAAAAGCTTGGGATTCCTGAGTCTGTTTTTTGGGATTCCTTTCAGGATTTTTTCCTCTGGAGTCACCATTGTCTGGCAACTACCGGACAAGAAGGCTTATCTGCTTGGCATTGGAATTCCCGCTCCCTAAAAATGGAGGTTTTTCGCTTAGGCAGACTACAGTACGAGCCGCGAATTCTCAAGCAGGAAATTAGAATATCCAACAAAGTCCTCCCTATTGGCACCACCATTTTAGAAATTCATATTCCCGCCGGAGAGCCGCTTTCGCCAGAAAAAGTAAAAGCCTCTCTGAAAGAGGCTCCTCCTTTTTTTGAAGACTGCTTCGGACAACGCTATCTTGATTTTCACTGCCATTCTTGGCTTTTATCACCCGCTTTAACGCAGCTCCTACCACCAGAATCAGCTATTTTACAATTCCAGCGGCTGTTTGATATCTATGCCGAGGATTTTTCCTTTGCCCAGGCAGAGGAACGAGTTTTTGGAGCAATTTTGCCCGAACCCGCCGCCTATCCGGAAAACACCAGTCTACAGCGGAATTTAAAGAATTTTTTGCTTGCCGGAAATAAGGTCGGCCGAGGAATGGGAATATTGTCCGAAGCTTCTCGATAAAACAAGTGCCTGACACCAAAAAGAGAATTCCTAAAATGGGAATATCCGCCTTTTCAGCCTTCCCTTATCTCTTTTCATCCTCGCTTTTTCGGCCAAGCAGCTTATAATATCCGTCGGCGTCCCGAAGCGCCATATTGCCGGTCAAAAGACATCCTTTGCGTTCATCTCCCTTATTGAAATCCTCCGCTCTTTCGGCATATCCTAGGCTTACATTCTTGCCGTAATACACCAGCTCTCCTGCTGTGTTGGGCTGCGTAATCACATTTTCTTCTGCATCCAGCAGTTCAAACTTCCCCTCCGGAATCGGAATCCCTATATAGCCCTTTTTTTCCAAGGCTTTTTGAGGAGGAAGATATGCCATGTGCGCCGTGGCTTCCATTTGAGCATACAAACGGATAAATTTTCTGCCGGTTCGGGCTGCATATTGGGCAAGCTCATGCTGCTCCTGCTCGGACAACTGCCCTCCCGCTATCGTTATTCCTTTCAAATCAGGCATTTCCCCAGAAAAAAAGTCAACTTCCTCAAGCTCGAAAGCAATTTGCGCCTCTCCGACAAGGGTGCTGGCGCCTGTTTCCATCAGAAAATCCCAAAATTCCTTTTCCGCCAGAGATTTTTCCGTCAAAAGCACAGTAGCTCCCGCGTGCAAATAGCTGTTGAGCAATGACAGCCCACATGCCCGATGCACCGGCAGCGCCATCAGCGGACGATCGGCCGGACTTAGCTCCAAGCCATCCGCTACCGCCGACGCACAGGCTTCCAGATTGCGGTAGCTGTACCTCACCAGCCTTGTATCGCCAGCATGCGCCAGAGTCGGAAGCAGCAGCGCCAAATCATCATGCAGTTTGTGGAAGTAACGAAAGCCAGTACGAAGTATGACATAATCCTCTATTCGCTGAATTACAGGATAATTTAAGCTCGCCTTCAGCATACTTTCCCGAATAAAGATAAAATCCGGCTGATATATCTGAAACAAGGCTTTGATCAGCTCTGTATCCAAGTCCACTGGTAAAAACACGGGAACAACTTTATTTTTTAACAGCCCAAGATACACTCCCACCGGAATACGCTCCCTTTCTCCAAAGAAGAATACCACGCTTCTCTTGGGAAGAGAACCTCTGATGATATCGTTGAGCTTTTTCAGATCAGACGCCATCAGGGAAATCCCTTTGTCGTCCTTTAGTATTGGTACCATTTGACTGCGCAATTCAAGATCATAAAAATTCATAGCTTTCCAGTCCTTTTCTATCCTTCTATTGATAAGTTTTTAAAATATGGCAGCAATCTCCGCGGCATCTTCTTATCTTCTCTTTTCATATATCGGCAATTTCTCCAAAAAATAAAGCCCCTCCATGTGTACTTCCCGTTTTTCATTCTACCAGCGGATACAGATTGTGTACATCGTAGTACAGGGTATTTCCTTCCAGATAAAACTGGATATCGTAAAATTTTCGGTTCAGATCAATTTCTCTGTCGTTTTTCACCTGATACCAAAGTCCATTGGTCTTGATATAGCGCACTCCGTCCTTTAGCGCCGCTCCCGTTTGATAACCGGTCGCCGCGATGTAATAAAGGTTTTTTCCAGAGCTCTGTGCATAACGGGAGAGCAACTCATGCATAGCCGCCGCCTCTCTTTTATTTTTTATTTCCTCCAAGGGATGCACATCGGCAATGATCAAGATATTGTCCACCAAGGTATTGGATAAATCCTCCGACAACTTGGCAAACTGCTCGGCATCGGCATCCTTGAAACTCCCGTTTTTGGCGGCCAAATGGATTACTCTCGTTTTATTCAGATCATATGTCATATAGCTGTTCTGCCAGACCTTGTCCACCTCCCGCAGCGCTGTCTGCGGCAGCTCGGTTTTGCCCGCATAGATTCCGACTGCTGCCTCGCCAAGCTGGTGGATCACCTTTTGCAGAACAATCGAATCTAGGATTCGGTTTCTTCCTCCGGTCGCTCCAAACACAGCAATATCCGCCTTTCGGGAAAAAGTTTTGCGCAAAGGATCCTGTGGCAGCTCTCGGTAAACCTCCGGCTGATAATTGATCTTCTCCACATAGCTGAAATCATCTAAGTAGATTTGTCCGGACTGATCCTGCGCCTCCTCTTGATTTTCCAGAGTAAAGCCCAATATTTTTACGGGATAGCTGATATTCTCCGGCAGCTTTATCGTCAGCTGCTTCCAGCCCTGCCACATCACCCCTTCGGAAATTACTGCCTGCGCCGTTTCCTCCCGACTGCCCTGAAGCTCCATCGTCAGCCGTAACAGATTCCCGCTGCCGAATACGGCCATAGATAAATTCTCCGGCTCAGCATTAAGCATCGGCGGCGTTGTATAGCGCATTTCCAGCCTTTGCTTCGGCATCTCCGCGCCCTCCGCAGATGGCGCCTGATAAGGGAAGGAATAGGCAAACGCCAACGAATTGTAATCCTCATAGCCAAAGTTCTGCTCCATTCGAACGGCTCCCTCGGCCTTGCCGCTAAACTGATACTCAACAACCCGTTCCAGCATTTCTGGCAAAGTTTTGATTGTTTTGCCCGCCACGATATAGCCACTGGTACTGCGACTGCCCACCGTGATGGTAACGCGGCTTCTACCTCCCTTTTGCGAGGGAATAAAGAAGCCCTCGGAAAAATACCCGATCGTTTCGTCCTCCAGCCGGTATTCGGCAGATTCTGCCGGAATCTCGCCGACAAAGCCCGAAACATCCGTTCCTAACAGCTGAAACCGCCCCTTAGAGCCCTGCTCCACCTCCAAAACTGCCGGCGTTGCCCGCAGATCAACAGGATTTCCCGTCACCTCAATCACAACTTTACTGCTGATATTTCCAAAATATGCCGTAACCTCCACCTTACCCGGTGTTTTTGCCCGAAAAAGTCCTGCCTGCACAACCGCGTCGCCGCCCGTTACCTGCCAGACAACCTGCTCCGGAGCAACCGCCACTGGCATATGATTGGCATCAACGGCTCGAAGCGCAAGCTTGACCGGCATACCGGCAAACACCTTGTTCCTTTCCGCTGACAAAATCAACTGTACAGGCTGCCCCGTCTTTTCCTCCGACACAATTGCCAGACCATTAATCAGCTTACGCTGATAATTATCCGGCGGCGTATTTTCCACATTAACCTGAAGATCACCGAGATTGCGGGCAACTAGTGCCGACGAGCCGCCGCCGTCCATAGATACGGCGTCCGTAATGCCCAGCTCCTTCAGGTATTCAGCCAGCTCATAATGGGTTGCTCCAATACTGCTCCCCCGGCCATCCACTACTACTAAATATAAAATGTTTTTTGCAGCATCAACGCCGATAGCTGTTCGCGGATGCCTTTTATCCGGCTGCACCAGCTGCCCTTGCGTGGAAAATTCCCCATTTTGCAGGACATAGCCGCCGCCGGGAATCGCCAGCTTCAACCAGTCCAGAGCAATCCCCGCTTCCGTCTTGATTTGAATTTTCCTGCCAACAGTCAGCTTTTCCAAATAAGCCGTCATCGCTGAGGAAAATACCAGGGAATATTCATTTTCCGCAAACTGAGTCAGCGTATAGGGCGGCACGATTTCCCGAATCACCTCATCCCTGACCTTTACCTTATAATACGCTCCATTGCTGTCCAAAAGCTTAGAATCGGCATAAACCTTGTTGTTATAGACTGACGCTCCCTGCGCTCCGGGAAAGTTATTGGCAGGGCCGACCAAAATCCCCAGATCCTCACCGGTATCCGCCGCTACTACGCTTAGCTTCTGCGAATGACTGACAAACAGCTTGCCGCTGATATCCTCAAACAAACCCGGCCGGAACAGGCTGTCATTATGCACTAAGCCCTTGTCATACTCCAGACCCTGCCCCTCCGAATAATCGCCGCTGGCGTTAAAATAAGAGGCATTGACCGCACCAAAAACCAAGCTCTCATTTTTATCTGCCATTTCCTTCAGAGTTTCTTTTTTTTGCCAGACCTCTGACCGTAAGGTTTGAAGCCCGATTCCCGGCGACTGGGGAAGGAGCTTTAATACATGGATATCCACCCAGCCCGCCGCTCGAAGTTTACTAATTTTCAAATGCTCCAGCCCGCCGGCAATTTTTTCCTTCTCCACCTTCTGATAAAAGGTTCCCTGCCCGCTGCCATACTGCCCGTAGCTAATAGTTTCTCCGGTAATTACTCCATTATATGCCAAGGTCTTGGTCGGAAGAAGAATCGCTGCGCAAAGTCCTCCGATCAAGGTAATTTTTTTCCATGGAAATTTCATTCTGCTTCCCCTTTCCATTCCGCCCGTTTGCATTGATTCAATGCCCAAGCCTTTCTTGCCGACCTGCATTCGCCCCGTCGGCGGTCTTTCGTTTCCTTGCCCAGCCTGTCCTTCTCCGCAGCCGCCGTTAGAGTTGGCCGCACCGCAAGCGCTTTTGATTTTCCCAGACAAAGGCATATTAATCATAGCCCAAGCCCTCCAAAAAATCAATTGTTTTTCTTAATAATATAATTACGATTTCATTAAATTTATATTGCAGATTCTCTCTCGCTAAATCCCAAAGAATATGCTATACTATATTTGTTTGCTCTTTCCCTCGAAAGGCTTTTGCTCGGGCACAGCCTGATAAAGGAAAGAGTCTTCTTGAGCAAGGCTCTGGCAAGCCGTCTATGACAGACTGCTTTCGAAGGCTCCTTTTGAGCCGTCAGAGCCCTCTGTTCATGCCCCTTTCGCGGGCTTATTTGCTTTTTATTTCTCATTATTCCATTTGGAAAGGAGTTTTTATGATTGCTTCTTATTATGAAGATATGCTGTCCAAAAAATCCGTGATTCGCACTCTCTCGGAATTTTGCACCGAGCGAGGCAAGACGATTGGTTACGAAAATGTTTTCGACTATTCCCTAGGAAATCCCTCTGTTCCTGCTCCGCAGGCGTTTACCGATATTCTGATCCGCCTTCTGCAAACCGAAGACCCTGCCAAGCTGCATGGCTACAGCCCAACTCTGGGTATTCCTTCAGTCAAGGCGGCGATTGCCGCGTCTTTGCATAAGCGCTTTGGCATCCCCTATCAGGCAACGGATATCTTCCCAACCGCTGGTGCTGCCGGCGCTGTCGCTCATGCTCTGCGCTGCGTTACCGTGCCTGGCGACGAGGTCGTCACCTTTGCTCCTTATTTCCCAGAGTACACGGCATATGTCAATTTGAGCGGCGCGATTCTAAAGCCCGTTCCGGCGGATACCGCGCATTTTCAAATCAATTTTGAGGAGCTGGAAAAGCTGATCTGTCCAAAAACCATGGCAGTATTGATCAATACGCCAAACAATCCCTCCGGCGCCGTCTACAGCCGTCAAACCCTGACCCGTCTGGCAGATCTGCTACAAGCCAAAGAAAAGGAATACGGGCATGAAATTTACCTAATCTCCGACGAGCCTTATCGCGAGATTGTTTTTGGCGGAATCGACTGCCCTAATCCCTCTGCTTTTTATGAGCATAGTATTATGTGCTATTCCTTCTCCAAATCTCTGTCGCTTCCCGGCGAAAGAATCGGCTATATTGCCTTTCATCCGGCTATGGAAAAATCAAGCGTGCTGACAGCAATGTGCGGCCAAATTTCGCGCGGAATCGGTCATAACTGTCCTGCTTCCCTGATGCAGCTGGCAATTGCCGAAGCGCTGGAGATGACCTCCGATTTCTCCGTCTATGAAACCAATGCCGCTATTCTCTATGACGCCTTGATCGACCTAGGCTTTGAGGTGCAAAAGCCGGGCGGAACCTTTTATATTTTCCCCAAGGCACTGGAAGCGGATGCCAACGCCTTTTCCCAAAAGGCGCTAAAATATGATCTGGCCGTTGTGCCCAGCGACAGCTTCGGTTTACCCGGCTATTTCCGCATGGCCTACTGCATCCCGACCGAAAAGGTAATCCGCTCGCTGGACGCTCTGCGCCGTTTTGTTCAAGCCGAATACCCCAAAGCTTAAGTCTTGTACAGCCTACGATTATCAAGCACAGCATAAGCTGCCGCGTAGGCTGCTGCGAAAAGCTCTTATAAAAAAGCTCCCTTTTTGGCAAGCCTTATTCTTTGCTTGTCAAAAAGGGAGCTTGACAGGGGAGCGCCGTATTTTAAGCTTTTCGCACAAGATATTCTGCCGCATTCTGATGCTCTGTAGCCATTGTCCTGACAGAAATCTATATTTTACAGCACTCCTCCTTTCAGCACTTGGCTCTTAGCCTTCGCCGTCTTTTAAATACCTAAAAATTCTCTGAATTCTCCGATAAAGCGAAGCGCTCTTTCCGAGGAATCACTTTCAGCAAAAATCCGAATCAGCGGCTCTGTGCCGGAAAATCTGGCAATAATCCATGAATTATCCTTAAAATACACCTTCACGCCGTCCAAATAGCTGACATGGTCAATCTCGGCATGAAATACCGGCAGCTTTCTTTCCTCAAACAGCAGCTTGACCAGTCTCTCCTTTTCTTTGGGATGAAATGCCAGATTGGCTTCCTCCATCCGGAAGGAGCCGAATTTTTCTTCCAACTCCCGCATCATTTCACCTAATCTTTTTCCGGTTACGCAAATCATTTCTACCAAAAGCGCCGCTGCAAAAATGCCGTCCTTGCCCTTGATATGTCCCCGAATCGTCAAGCCGCCGCTGCTTTCACCACCGATTACTGCATCCGTTTCCGCCATTTTTTTACTGATATGCTTAAAGCCGACCGGCACCTCATAGCATTCCTCGCCGGCATCCCTAGCAATCGCATCCAACAGATGGGTCGTGGCGATGTTGCGCACCACCGGCCCCCGCCAATTTTTATAGTTCAAAAGATAGTAATAAAGCAAGCTCATAATCATATTGGGGTGAATATAAACGCCAGTTTCGTCAATAATCCCCAAACGATCGGCATCGCCGTCCGTTCCGATCCCCAGATCATACTGCTTTTCCACCACCAGATTCCGCAAATGGCGCAGCGTTTCCTCGCTGGGCGAAGGCATTCTTCCGCCAAAGCCCGGGTCATGCGAATCATGAATGGTGTCAATCTCGCAGCGCGCCGTCATCAGAAGCGTCTGCAAGGCCGTTTTCGATACACCGTACATCGGATCCACCAAAATCCTCAAATCCTGCTTGCGAATGCTCTCCATATCAATCATGGAAATAATGGTGTCAATATAGTCGTTAAACGGATGAATCAGCTGAATCAGCCCTTCCTGCACCGCATCCTCAAACGGCTTCATTTTTATATCAGCGGCAGTCATACCATGGATATCCGCCTCCATTTTATTGGTGACCTCAATATCCGCGTCCTTGCCTCCCTTGGTAAAGACCTTGATTCCGTTATATTCCGCCGGATTGTGGCTGGCAGTCACAGCTACGCCATAGGCCGTTCCTATTGTTTTAACGGAAAACATCACCAAGGGCGTTGGCGCTACCCGGCGAATAAAATAAACCTTGATCTGATTTCCGGCAAAGACCTCGGAAATCCACTTCGCCGCTCGATCGGATAAGAAACGTTTATCATAGCCGATCACCAGCCCTTTTTCCGCTGCTGCCTCCTTTTTCATCAAATTGGCAAGGCTTTGCGCCACTTTGATAATATTGTCTTTGGTAAAATTATCTCCGATGATGGCTCTCCAGCCACCGGTTCCAAATTGAATCATCTTGTCCTCCTGTCCTTACGACAATCCTTTTTTCCATTTCCTTTCGTGTTAACCGATTTCCTATCTGCCGCCACTCATCTCCGCCGCGCTAAGGACTTACTGCTGCCCTTTGCTTTGCTTGGATTTAGACTTGTTTGGCTTAGAGCTTAATACCCTCCAGTGCGTTCTCCGCTTACCTTAATCGCCCGGTTTAGTATCCGCTTTATCAGGGCTTACCGCTGCCCTTTATCTTGCTTGGATTTAGGCCTATTTAACTTAGGATTTAATAACTTTGCCCACAATACCTTTGCCTTCCTCGTTTCCAGCAGGAACTCCCTTAATGCAGCTCAGAAAATGCCTGCACGATCGCATCATAGAGTGCCTGTGCGGTTCTTTCCTGCATCGCCGGATCAAATATCCTGCGTAGATCATCGTCATCAGACATAAAACCGCTTTCTACGATAACTGCCGGCATCTGCGGATATTTAACCATATATAAATGCGGCGCCGCCGTCATCAGGCGATTGGCAAAGGTCGTGGTCTTTGCATAATTTTGCAAAAGAATCTCCGCCAAACGCTCAGAGGACAGGCTGCCATTGCTTCGTTCCGCCAAATAATACATATCCGAGCCTTCGATTTTTCGATCCTTGACTGTAGTCATATTGTTATGCAAGCTGAGGAAAAAGTCGGCGCCAGTTTCATTGGCCAGCCTTGCTCTGGCGTATGCCGACGGATTTTCATCACTTAGCCTAGAATAATATGCTCTGATCTCCGGATTTTGCTCCAGCTTTGCCTTTAGCAGCATGGCTACCGCAAAGTTGGCATCCTTTTCCAGATACTCCCGATAACCGTCGCCCAGATCTGTCCTGCGCACCGCGCCGGGATCCTCCCCACCGTGGCCGATATCAATAAAGACCACCTTGGTAAAAATCTCCTTTGGTTTTTTGGCGGATATATACACCCTATCCCTGTCCTCGGCAATGGTCAGCTCCTGCACTGTGGGAAAAGTAAATTCTAGGCGCCCGCCGATGGCTTCTACCTTTGTAATCCGAGTATCGGCAATCCAGTACGCTCCGTCCAAATAGCCCTCATAGGGAAAGGACAGGCTTGCCTTTCGCCGATAAACATCTAGGATATAATCTACCTTGGAAATGTCAAAATTCTCCGGTTTTTTCAGAGCCAAAACGCCGTAAGAATACTTGATATCTCTGGTTTTGGCAGAAAAAAAGCGGATGCTCTGCCCGTCCGGCGCAAATTCGGTATTTTCCCTTAGCCACAGCTTCAGCTTGGTTTTGCCCTTTTCACTGCCGATAACCGACATCCGGCTGATGTATTTTGAAGAAAGATAACTGTCCTGATCAGAAAGCAAGCTTTGCGCCGAGGGCACCTCCACCTCCAAGGTATTTTCCGCTCCGCGCTTGAGATTAAGCGCCAGCGGCTGAAAGCCTTCAATCACCAAAAGCTCTTCTTCGCCTTTTTCTGCCAAGCTGACCTGTATCACCGCATTGGTAATAATCTCCACCAAAACCCTTTCCCCCAGCTCATCCAAGCTGATCACGAAATCCTTGGCTGCCGGCCGAAGGGCAAAGGCAAATTCGGCGATGGAGATTCCACCGCTTTTATACTCCTGAACGGTAATTCCTGAAATCGCAGGATCCTCCGGATAATCGGTCTGCGACTTTTTCAGCGACACCTTTGCGTCATAAAAGCGAAGCAGCAGCCGATCTTTCTGATGTTCAGCCGTTACTGCCCCCACCTTATTGGACGCGGAAATGATATAATAGCTTCCATTGGAGTCGGGATGGCGAAAGGTATTTACGCCAAAAATATCTGTCGTTGCGCCGCTTTGCTGCCAAAACGGCAGGGTTATCTGTCCCTGTCCTACTCTTTCCAGCTCTCTGGCTTTTGACCATATTGCCGGCAAGCCCAAGATTTGCCCTGTTTCCGCCGCCCAAAGCTCTCCTGTCGAAAGCAGGAGTCCCATCAACAGCAGAAGCAGAAGCTTCTTCATTTTTATCAATTTTTTCACCAATTTTCTCCTTTGCTTTCCAAGCGAATTGATGTATCTCCCTCTGCTTCTCCAATCAAGGCATCCGCGTTTTTTCCTGATCCTATGTTTTGCATGGCTCTGCCGCTTTGCTTTAAAGGCTGCGGCTTTCCTCTCCAACTATGCCTCCTGAGCAAAAGCCTTTCGTTTTTTGCTATAAGCACAAAAGCGCTCCGCAGGGAAAATTCTCATCGTGCATTAGTATACCACAAATCAGCGTTTTCTGCGAGAAAATTCTAGGAAAAATTTAAGATGTGCTGCTATCACAAACCATGAGCTGAATGCCATCTTTGGCGAACCGGTCAAGCGCTGTATTCCCCTCCTTTTGGTATCTCTAATATAACAGAAAAATGCTCGGCACAATTTGTGCCATGAATTTGGCGCGACCATTTTGGCATGACCAATTGAACAGATAAGCCTCCCCAAGTAAAATAGAAATGGATAAGGATGTGCAATCATTATTAGGATAGATGGTGTAAGCTAATTAGTATGGAAGCAAAAGCGCCCATTTCCACGTCGGTAGAAATGGGCGCTTTGGGGTATCTGTATTATATACATTGCTTGCTGCTACTCTACTTACCGACCATAACGCCGGCATCTCGAAGGGCCTGGCGCAGCAGCGGCACATCGCCGTAAAATACAGCTCCGGAGATACCGCACATCAGCGCGCCTTCCACATTCGCCGGTATGTCGTCAACGAAGAAGCATTCCTGCGCATGCAGGCCAAAGCGTTCCAGCAGCAGGCGATAAATTTCGGGCTGAGGCTTCACCAGACGTTCGTCCGCGGAAATCAGCGTGCCGTCAAAAAATTGGCTGACCGGCAGCTTCGGCCAGTATTCATGCTGGCGGATACTGGCATTGGACAGCAAATATATGCCATAACCCGCCGATTTCAGCTCAGCTGCCAGCTCGTACATGCTCTCTATCGGTATCAGGGGCTCATCCCAGCGAAGAACCAGCTCCTCCGCCGCCTCATGCAGGCGCTGGGGCAGACGCCGGTACATTCTTTCTAAAGCCGCGGCCTCCGTCAGTGTGCCACGGTCCATTTGAACCCATTCCAGACTGCCAAATACCTCCCGCATCAGCAGTGCTCTGTCTTCTCCGCAAATATTTAATCGGTTCAGAAACAAATCCCGATCAAAGCGGAGCAGGACATTACCCATATCAAACACGATATTTCGGATCATTCGATTATTTCACCTTGCCCTTTCTTTCCATCATAACATTATAGTGCTTCGTCACATTCCTTCGCAGTTGGAGATGTTCATGCTGCAATCCGTTTTTCTGACAGCCGCCGGCTCACTGCCATATCCATGCAGTGATAATAACAAAAATTCGAGGAAAAGGCAATGCTCTGCCGCCGCATTTCTTTTTCTCCTCAAATTTCTCTCTGATGATTGAAGAACCGACTGCTTTGTGCTAGAATAAATACAGTTTGATCAAAATAGGCTGCTATCCTTTGCCTATATGAAAGCAAACCTTTGGTACAGGTAAATTCAGCAGACCGCCAAAATGATTTGCTGTATTTGTCCATGCCGAAAATAAACTTTTACATAGGCAAATTGGGCAGTCTACCAAGATAGTTAGCTGTAATTTGCCTCTATTGAAAATTTATTTTCATATAGACAAATGCAGCTAACTATCAAGATGATTTGCTTATGCCGTCTGTACGAAAGCGAGCCTTCGATATAGGCAAATACGGCAAGCCACCAAGATAGGCTGCTAATGTTTGCCGATATCGAAAGTCCACTTTTGTATAGGCAAACTCGGCAGACTATCAAGGACTTCTTCCTTTGAATCAAAGCCTGTGAAATCCTTCGCCTTTCAAACGCAGCTCCGCGGAGGAAAATTTTCAACCAGAAAAGGATTTATCCCATGAATACGACTTATCGTCCGCAGGACATTTTAAAAATATATTATGGCTATGACAGCTTTCGCCCACAGCAGCAGGCAATTATAGACAGTATTTTAGCCGGGCAGGACACCTTGGCAATCATGCCGACCGGCGGCGGCAAGTCGATCTGCTATCAAATCCCTGCACTACTTTTGCCGGGAATCACTCTGGTCCTCTCGCCGCTGATCGCCTTGATGAAGGATCAGGTCGATGCCCTGCTGGATCTGGGCTTACCTGTAACACTGCTGAACAGCACGCTTTCCTTTGAGGAATATTTGCACCGAATCAAAGAAATCAAGCGGGGACGCTACAAGCTTGTTTACTTGGCACCGGAAAGCCTGTCTTCCTCCTTTGTCGAGCAGCTTGCTGCCAGTGTTGATATCAGTCATATTGCCGTTGACGAGGCGCATTGTATTTCCTCATGGGGGCATGACTTTCGGCTGTCCTATCGGGAAATTGCCGATTTTATTGAGCAGCTTCCGCAAAGACCGGTTGTTTCCGCTTTTACCGCTACGGCAACGCCTCAAGTAAAGGCCGATATCCTCGAAAGCCTGCGCCTTTTGCAGCCAAACACCTATGAAACCGGCTACGAAAGAGAAAATCTCTCTCTGCATGTGATTAAGGATAATAATAAGCTGGCCTTTGTCTTAAGATATCTGACCATGCATAAAAATCAATCGGGAATCATCTATTGCGCTACCCGAAAGGAAACGGAAGAGGTCTATGCTCTTTTGCAGCGCAAAAGCTTTTCCGTCGGTTATTATCATGCTGGACTTACGCCGGAGCAAAGAAAAAACATCCAGGAACAGTTTTTATACGATGATATCAGGGTAATGGTTGCCACCAATGCCTTTGGAATGGGTATTGACAAGTCCAATGTCCGCTATGTCATTCACTACAACATGCCGGAAACCCTTGAAGCTTACTATCAGGAGGCCGGACGCGCCGGCAGAGATGGCGTCGGCGCGGAATGCTATCTGCTCTATTCGCCGCGCGACCTGCAAATTCGGCGTTATCTGATCGAAAAGGCGGCAGAAAACGGTGAAATCAGCCCCGAGCTTTTGCAGCACCGCTATTATAAGCTTCAGCAAATGAACGGCTATTGTCATACCAGCCGCTGCTTGTCGGCTTATATTTTGGATTATTTTGGCGACAGCGATGCGCCGGACTGCAATCGCTGCTGCCATTGTCTAAAGGAATACGCCGAAAAGGACATTACCATCGAGGCCATGAAAGCAATCTCCTGCGTCATGCGAATGAAGCAGCGCTATGGCTTGCAGCTAACAGCAGCAGTATTGAAGGGCTCCACCTCCAAAAAGGTCTTACAGGCCGGCTTTCAGCATCTTTCCACCTATGGCTTAATGGCAGAGCAAAGCCTCGAGGACATTCGAGATTTTCTGCTGCTTTTGGTGGCGGAGGGCTACCTCTATCAAAGCAACGAAGCCTACCCTGTTTTGATGGCCACACCTCTAGGAAAATCGGTTCTTTTAGGCAAGGAGAGCGTAATCCAAAAAGTTCCCCTAGTTCGGCAGTCCGTTGACGAGGATCATGCCTTTGAAACCTTGCGCATTCTGCGGCAGCAATTGGCAAAAGCCGCCAAATTGCCGCCATATATGATTTTCAGTGATAAAACTCTGCTGGAAATGGCGCGGAAGCTCCCCGCCAGCGAGGAGGAAATGCTGGAAATTTCCGGCGTCGGCGCTTTAAAATACAAAAAATACGGCGCAGCTTTTTTAAATATCCTGCAAACCCTTTCTTCCTAGCCTGTCCGCTTTTTTCAAGCCGATGGATGGCTTTGTTTGGGGGATGTTTCAAACATCCAATAAACCTAAGGGCTAATCGCGATACCGCGCCAGTTTTTGACCTCCTGCAAACCCTTTCCTTAAAGCATCCGCTTTTTTCAACCCGATGGAGAGCTTTGTTTGGAGGATGCTTCAAGCATCCAATAAATCTAAGGGCTAATCGCAATACAGCGCCAGTTTTTGACTTCCTGCAAGCCCTTTCCTTAAAGCATCCGCTTTTTTCAAGCCGATGGATGGCTTTATTTTGAGGATGTTTCAAAAGGTTCGGAAAATTTTGCAAAACCAAGGTATTTCCCAAAATCGGTAAATCCGGCATTCACAAAAAATGATTGCTCGCCGCCAAAGCCGACAGTATTGCCTATGGAAAGCAGCAAAAAATCCGCGGGCAATCCATCTGATAAAGCCATGCACCGACATCAAGGCAAAATACCGAAGCCGCGCCGGATGCTTTGCTCAATATACAGCAACGGGCTTAACGCAGAAAGCAGCCCTTCCTTTTGGGAAAACCTACCGGATAAAGAACTCTGACAAAGGAATATTTTAAAACGGGAAAGTTTTCCCAGCCTCTGCAACTATCGAAGCTCATCTAAAAATGCTGTCCACCAAAATTTAAAACGGAGAAAATTATGATTTCATTATTAATAGAAGATATTAAACCCTGCATGAACGGACTCTTAAAAGAAACGGTTTTTGATAATTTTTTGCTGCATTCCTTTGATTTGAAGGTACTGACCGATTTTCACATGGATGGTCAGATCAATCCTGCTTATTTGACAGAAAAGGATGAGATCGCTACCGATTACGCTCCTTGGAAGGAATTTCGGCCAATCCTGACGGAGCTTATCAAGGCTTATCGGACACCGCTTTCCATGCAGGTCAATTTTATTCTGCCAGAAAGCAGTAAGGAAAAGGTCCTGAAAAACATTCCCGACAATCTGCGGGAAATCATTCAGTCCTTTTCCTTTCGTCTGCATTTTGAAGGCAGCTTGCTGCGCCTGATTACTGCTACCAATTATAAGGGCTTTTTGCCGGATAAATCTGCCGAACACAACTTTGACGCCTCAATGAAAGCGTTTCTTAATCATTATGGCTACATGTTTTTGGAAGAATAGATATTTAAAGCAGAAATTGATACAAAGGCTATCTATACACCAAAAGCCTATACAAAGCAATATTCGTGCCTAGTCTTGGTTTGATTCATGATTTTTTTAAGCAATATTTTTGTCCATTATGATTATTTTATCTAAAAATCCTTGCAAGCCTTTTGACCATCTAGGTAAAGTGCATCCCATAAAAAAGCAACTCTTTGTAGAGTTGCTTTTTTATGGGAAATTCCCTTTCTTTTGTTTTGCCTTTTGAGCGTTCTCTTTTCTCTATGGTTTTATGCTTACTTGGATTTTCTTTTTAAGAAAAATCCCGCTGCCGCTACTGCAAAACCGGCAAAGTAAATCATTCCCGCGGGAATACCGCTTGTCTTAGGCAATTCATTCACGCCCTCTGGAACCGGCTCCTCTCCCAACGGAACATCTGGCGTCGGCGTTGGCGGCGTCGGTCCTTCTGGAGTTGGGTTATCCGGTATATCTGTCGTCGGCGGAATGTTCGGCGCCGGCGGTGTTGGTGGAGTCGGCGGCTCATACGGTCTTGGCGGATCATATGGCGTAGGCGGAGTAGGCGGAGTAGGCGGTGTAGGCGGTGTAGGCGGTGTAGGCGGTGTAGGCGGTGTAGGCGGCGTCGGTGGAATTGTCGGCGGAATCTTTGTATTGGTAATCACAAAGCCGTCTTTGCTATCGCCGATAATCTTCGGTTCATATCCTGCGACCGCTTCTTCTTCCACAGTGTAAAGAATCTCTCTACCGTCTGCCGTATATTTTTCCAAACCTACAAAGGTACCCTGCCAATTGGTGGCAGCGGTCAAGGTTTGCTGAGCGATTCTCGCTCCATCTGCCAACAAATGCACTACTACTTTATCGGCTTCTCCTCCAACCCATGTTTTCGTTACGCCAATTGATACCTTACCGGCTATGGTGTTGGTTACCGTAAAGCCATCTTTGGCTGTTCCGGTAATTGCACTGTTATAACCGTTTACTTTCACTTCTTCGATTGTGTAGCGAATCTCTTCTCCGGTCAGGGCACTGTATTTTTTCAAACCTTTAAAGCTGCCTGTCCAGTTATTGTCAGCGCTTAATTCTAAAGTCGCTCTTTCGACTCCATCGGACAATAAGCGAATGATTACGCTCTTTAACGGCGCGCCAACCCAAACTTTCTTAACCGGAATCTCTAAGACTTCCTCATTGATATTGGTAATGACAAAGCCTTCTTCCATATCGCCGTCGATTCTTGTCTGATATCCAGCAATCGCTTCTTCTTCCACCCGATATTCGATCAATTCTCCTTGCTCATCGTATACATCCAAATCTTTGAATGTATGCTGCCAACCTTTCACAGCGGTCAAAGTTACTTCTTGCTTTTTCGTTTCGTTTGCCAAAAGAATTACTTTAATCGAGTCCGTCGCCTTACCAATCCATTCCTTGTCTACCTTTATCGAAATTTTATCGGTAATGGTGTTGGTTACGGTAAAGCCTTTTTGCATATCGCCCTCAATCTTGGTCTTATAACCAGCGATCGCTTCTTCTCCCACCGTATATCTAATTTCTTCTCCGGTCAGAGCGCTATACTTTGCCAAATTGTCAAAGCTGCCTTTCCAGCCGTTTTTCTCGTTTAAAATTAGCTGCGATCTCTTGATGCCGTCCGCGTACAAATTGATGACGACTTGGTCGCTTGGTATACCTTTCCAGATTTTTTGTACTGGAATGCTGCGCATCTCCGTATTGCGGTTGGTGATAATAAAGCCTTCTTCCATATTGCCACTGATTCGAGTTTCATAATTTGCAATCGGCTCTTCCCTTACTTCATACAAATATCTCAATCCCTGATCATCGTCTTCGGGCAAATTGGTGAAAGCATACTGCCATTTATCCTTTTTGGTCAGCTTCTTTGTTTCTTTGACTACACCGTTTTGCAACAATTGAATCGTGATCGAGTCCGCCTCTTTGCCAATCCATTCTTTGGTTACGCCAACTGATATCTTGGTATCAAGCGTATTGTATACGGTAAAGCCCAATTCTACATTTCCGGTAATTACCGTTCTATAGCCCTTTACCTTTATTTCTTGCAAGGTATAAACAATCTCCGCGCCAGTCTTATCATTGTATTTCTTTAAATTACGAAAAGTGTGTAGCCAATTTCCGTTTTTTAAAATTACTTCATCGACTTTTTGTCCATCTGCTAATAAGATGATATGCGCTTCTCGAAGCACTCTGCTGCTGGATCCTCCGGCTTTGGTACGTATATCCCCAGCGCGAGCCGCACCCGCAAAATCCATCCATATCTTTGCCACCGGAATATCAATCGTTTCCGTATTGGTATTGGTAATCACAAAGCCATTTTCCTTGCTGCCTTCTACTTTTGAGGCATAGCCGGAAATCTTTGTTTCCTCTACTTTGTAGTCGATTTCTTTCTCCGTTGCCGGATCATATTTCGGTAATTTCTTAAAAGTATGTTTCCATTTATTGGCAGCGCTTAAGCTTACCGGATTTTGCACATCCGGAAACTCTGGGGAAGCTACCTTTTCCCATTGGGAAGTAGACTCATTGTAGTATAACAAAGTAACTTCAACGGAATCCTTTCCTTTGCCAATCCACTTCTTAGCTACGCTAACCTCCGTCGTTTCGATGTTGACAATCTCTTGCTTGAGCAGCTCTACTCCACTTTCCACTTCCGTTTTCCGTTCGCCGTACTTAACGAGATATCCGGCGACTCCTACTTCTTTTACTTCATAATGCGCCTTGATATACTGACCGCTTACTTCTATGTACTTAGGTAAGTCTTTAAACTCAAAATGCCATTCCGTACCGACAATTTTCGCATCGGCTTTCGTCAGCGGCGTGCGATAAGGCTTACCATTTTGGAAAAGCTGCAAGCTGATCTGATCGCCTACTTTCTTTAGCCATTTCTTGGTTATTTTGTAGGTAATTTTCTCTATATTGGTATTGGTTATAATAAAGCCTTGACGGATATCGTTTTCCGATTTTTGCTTTTTTTCCATTGCATAACCTTTGGGAACTACTTCCTGCACATCGTAGTTTACTTGGGTATACTCGGAACTTCCCGCTTTTTTCTCATATAAAGGCAAATTTTTAAATTCCCCTCGATAATTATTTTGAAAATTCAGCGTAATTTCTTCATTTGTCGGCTGTCCGTTTTTTAATAACTTAACCTTGATTTCCGTTTGAGGATTTCCCCCACCGACCCACTTCTTTTCTACCGGAATATTAATCAGCTCAATATTATTAATATCGACGGTATTGCTGCTTTCGCTCAAAACTCCGTTATTGCTGATTTCCGAACGATAGCGCGGGTCAGCCGTTTCCTTTACATAGTAATGAATTAGCTCTCCGCCAGCTGTTTTATCCGGTAAGCCTTTAAATTCTCCTTGCCAGCTATTAGAAGCTTTTAAGGTAATAGGGTTTTCAAGACCTCCCAATGCTACAATTCGCTCTTCTGAGGAATTGCCAATTTTTTGATACAAAGTAATCCTTACTTCATCTTTTGGCATTCCATACCAGTTTTTCTTAACTTTGAAATTCAAGTATTTTGTTTCTGGTTTATAACGATTGGTGATGGTCCATTTTCCAGCAGCACTTTCTTGCACGCCTATCAATTCATAATCTTTTACCTTTGTCTTTTCTCGAACTTCATACTTGTATGCTTTCCTTTGTTTATCCGTTTTGGGCAATCTTCGGAAAGATGCTTTAAAGTTATTGTCCTTATTTAAAATTTGAGTTTTACCATAAGGCTGTCCATTCTGCAAAAGCTCTACTTCTATTTCTGCTTTTTCCCAGCTCTTATTTTTGTCATTTTCTTGCCCTTCCCATTTCTTTTCTACTGTAACATTAACCACATCGCGATAGTCTATGCCGCCTGCCGCGCCAATAAATTCAGCGGTTATTTCCTCGCTTTCTTCCGAACCTTTTTGGGTAGTTCCCCAAGAAACTTCCGCTTGATTGGTATAGGTGCCGTTGCCTTGCTTTTGAAGAGTTGCAAAAGTAAGGTTCATATAAATAATTTGCCCTTGTATTTCGTTATCCGTTCCATAACTCTTATATATCCAGTTTGCTTCCTCCCGGTTTAGATAACCTTCCCTTACTAAGCCCTCAATACCTTTTCCATGTATACCATTTTTAAAATATTCTTTGCCACCCAACCAGCCGTAATAAGTTTCGCCATTGCCGGGCAAATCGCCCAAATAAGCAACTACATTCGTCTTATTTCTATCGGAAAAAACTCCTACGGTAAGCGGACCTTCTTGTTGAATTCTTTTTTTGAAGGCTTCATAAGTTTCTTTATCATAAGAGCTTTCCATAACTTTTCGCGGAGCTCTGCTCGGATAAGCAATTCTCTCTTCCGATATTTTTAGCTCAGAAGTTGGATAATACATTGCTGTACCAAATCTGAAACTTCCCAATACCGGCTCCATTTCATCATTCTCTAGCTTATCTTCAATCCAAACATTTTCTAGCTTTTGATATGGCTTGCCTTCTAAAAATTTATACAAATTAGACTTATTTACTCGTATGCCCCAGCCTATTTTGTCATTGCCGTTTTCCTGCTGACCTACTTTGTAAACAATACTCTTTTCATCCCATTTGTTTTTAGGTATTCCTCTGTTGTCTTTCGGGTCTTTGGGTTTTGGCGTTTGACCTGAATCTTCAATTTTCACTTTAAAATTGGTATGAATTGTTTTTATTTCGACATTATTTCCGGTTTTTTTAATTTGAAGCCAAGCTTCAAAAAAGCCGCCTTCCAATTCATATTTTCCTTCTACTGTCTTATCAAAAATCGCTGTTAAAACTCCGTCTTTGATCGTAAATTTCCCCAGTACTTCACTTTGTTTTGACATGATATTTTCATATCCTACCATCTGCATGGGAGCTAAGTGTTCGTTTTTCGGCAATTGAATTTTAAAATAATCGCCAGCACGAACATTTGACATACCACTAGAAGAAACCGACCATTCATATCTTAACCAAAGCAAATCTCCAAGCTTTAGCTCAGGAGTCGGCTCTACTTTCTGTCCATTTTCAATTAAATAAATTCTCTCCGCCCGCTGCCCTTCTCTTCTTTCTGCATAAAAATCCGGTAAGCTGACTGTTACATGCTGCGTAACCTCTTTGCCTGACCGAACTGCTCTCGGCGTTAAGCCCAATGCCTCGGCAAGTGTTATCGCCGAATCGGTCGCTACCTGCGCTTGGCTTTCTTCTACTTCTTCTGCCGTATCTTCGTCATCGTCAAAATTATACTCTTCCTCTTCCGCCGCCTGTAAATTCTCTGTTTCCGCTTCTTCTACGAATTCTTCCGCAAACAATTTTGCGTTTTGAAGAGAAAAGTTGGAAATTAACAGAGTCAGCACCAATATGATGCTGATAAATTTCTTTTTCATTGTTCCTCCTTCGTGATAAGTTGCTTGAATAGATTTCCGATTATCTGTTGTCTATCGGTTTAGTGCTTCTATGTTTTGAAATCATTGAAAAATTTTCTATTTTTCCCAAAATCACAAAACAATTGATAATAAGAAAGCCATTGCGTTTTTTGTTTAGGAGTATTTTATCTGATTCCTATAAAAAAATCAATAGCTTTTTCTAGGTAATTAGTCTTATTTTGTAGGCTGTATTTATCAGCCTCGCTATTTACGCTATTTCTATTCACTTTATTTTTCTTGCTTTTTCAAATCAGCTTTCTAAAAGGGAAAGCCAGCACCTATAAATTTTTTTCTAAAATTTCTCCAGCTCCGCCGCCAATATTTACGATGTAAAACTCTGGCGTAAGACCAGTACGGCGCCGATAGTTTTCTCCCACTTCCTTTTGAAAGCGCTCTGCCGCTTCTCTTTTCACCAAGCTGACCGTACAGCCGCCAAATCCAGCTCCGGTCATTCTTGCGCCATAAACACCCTCGATTTTACGAGCTTCTTCTACCATGGTGTCCAGTTCGATTCCAGTTACATCATAGAGATCCCGCAGGGAATCATGAGATGCATTCAGCAGCTCGCCAAAGCGGACAAGGTCATTTCTCTGCAAGACCTCTACCGCCTCCTTTACTCTTTCATTTTCCATAATGGCATGCTCCGCTCGGTCGCGGATAATGCCCTCTGTTACCACCGCCTTTAATTCCTGCCATTCGGCGACGGACAACTCGCAAAGATGCCGGATCGGCCTAACCGCTTGCAGCTCCGCCAGCGCCTGACGACACTGCGCCAATCTCTCATTGTACTTAGAATCTGCCAGACCTCTTTTTTTGTTGGTATTTCCAATGATCAGCACCGAATCCTTCAGCACGCAAGGCACATATTCATACTGCAGGCTGTCGGTATCCAAATAGATCGCGCAGTCCTCCTTGCCCATGCCGACGGCAAATTGATCCATGATACCGCTGTTTACTCCGTTGAAGGTATTTTCTCCCTTCTGGCAAAGCTTTATCAGGGTGATTCTGTCAATTCCCAGCTCCCATAGCTCATTTACCAGCACAGCGGTCAAAACCTCAATCGAAGCCGAAGAGCTAAGTCCCGCGCCATTCGGAATATTTCCCATATAGAGAATATCCATGCCGCCAATCTGCTCCGCCTGCTTGCCCTGCTCCGTCAAGTAGTCCTGAAGCATCTTGATTGTCCCCTTGGGATAATTAATCCACTCATCTCCTTTATCATAAGCAATGCTATCAAGCTTCACTTCTTTCTTCAACTCCATATTCACAGATGCAAAGCGGGCAATGCCGTCACTCCTGCGCCGAACAACGGCGTAGGTGCCGATATCCAGCGCACAGGGAAATACCCTGCCGCCATTGTAATCAATATGCTCTCCTATCAAATTGACTCTGCCCGGCGTAAAAAAGCGGCGAATTTCACCCTCTCCGCCAAATTCCTGATAAAATCTTTCTGTTAGTTCCTGCCAAATCTTTTCCATAACGCGCTCGCTTCCTTTCCTATTTTTATAAAACAAACCGCTTCCTTCTGCCACATCCCGCACTGAAGCATTTTCCTTTTTTCTTCTAAAAAATTACCACTTCCCCCAATTTTTCCTTTCCATTCCCTTTCGTTAAAGCCGCGCCAGTCTTATTGGCTAGCCAAGCGCTCCGGCTCAGCCAACCTGA
This sequence comes from Eubacteriales bacterium, assembly GCA_041844915.1. Classification (GTDB taxonomy): domain Bacteria; phylum Bacillota; class Clostridia; order Lachnospirales; family Vallitaleaceae; genus W11650. The sequence continues at coordinate 10,951 of JBGZBY010000037.1, read as the reverse complement.
ATGGCTTCCTCAATCAACTCCTTTTTCAAGTTATACAGAGGCAGGGAAAGATCAACATATATTTTCTGCGGGAAATGAAGCCGCTTTGATTCCTCCCAAACCGTTTCCTTCTCTTTCTCGCAATATTGCTTGATTGTAAAGACATCGGGACTTTTATAGACCAATTCTCCCTTTTCAAAAATCGGCACCAGCATTTCCCGCAGCTCATAGCTTCCGCCCGCCAGCTTCATCCGCTTCCAAGTGTCACTCGGATCAAAAAGCTCTAGTTCCTGCGTCACATCGTATTCTTCTTCTGTCAGCGCGATAAGATCCGCCTTGATTTTACCGGTTTCCTTGTCATAAACCCGCAAAATCTTTTTGATGCCGGGATTGGTAACTTTTTCAATATTATCCGACAACTTGATTTTAGAAACAAAGCTGCCGTCCTCCTGCTCGATTGCCGCTAATTTATAGACTCCTCCAAAGGAGGGGTTTTCCTTTGCTGTAATCAAATTCGTGCCAACTCCCCAAAGTGTGATTTTCGCGCCCTGTAACTTTAAATCGCTGATCAGATATTCGTCCAAATCCGAGGACGCCGAAATAACCGCATCAGGAAAGCCGGCTTCATCCAGCATTTTTCTCGCCTTTTTCGACAAATAGGACAAGTCCCCGCTGTCTAAACGAATCCCATAAACAGATGGCATTTTTCCCTCGGCTCGAAATTCTTCAAAAATACGAATGGCATTTGGTACTCCGGATTTTAAGGTATTATAGGTGTCTACCAATAAAATGCAGGAACTCGGATAAAGTCTGGCATATGCTCGAAATGCTTCCAGCTCGGACGGGAAGGTCATAATCCAGCTATGTGCATGCGTACCCTTAATCGGAATGTTAAACTCCTTTCCCGACAGTACATTGCTGGTCGAAGAACAGCCGGCAATCACACAGGCTCTTGCTCCGTAAATCCCGGCGTCGGGTCCCTGCGCTCGGCGCAGTCCAAACTCCATGACCTCATCCTCGCCCGCCGCCCACTTGACTCGCGCCGCCTTGGTAGCGATCAGGCTCTGATGATTAATAATATTGAGCAGCGCTGTTTCTATCAGCTGCGCCTCACAAATCGGCGCAATTACTTGGAGAATCGGCTCGTTTGGCAAAATGATCGAGCCCTCTGGAACCGCTCGAACGCTTCCGCTAAAACGAAAATTCGCCAAATACTCCAAGAATTCTGGCTGAAACACATTCAGTCCGCGCAGATAATTGATATCCTCTGGCGAAAAGTGAAGATTTGAAATATAGTCGATCGCCAGCTCCAGCCCTGCTGCTATCGCAAACGCCGACCCATACGGATTTTTCCGATAAAACAGGTCAAATACAGCCGTCGGCTGCTTTTCTCCCTGCAAATAGTAGCCCTGCATCATTGTCAGCTCATAAAAGTCCGTCAGCAATGATAAATTCCTCTGCTTCATTTTTGATCCTTTCTTTCAGGCTTTGTCCTCCTGACAGGCTTGCTCTCCTGCCCCACACCTTTGGTTTCTCTCTGTTTTTTATTTTGCCTAGCTCATACCCTTTACGCCTGCGGAGGCGCTCCGTTTATTTTTTTTATCTGCTTTTCCAGCTTAGTTCGGGCAAGCAAAACCAAATGTCCGCAGGTTTTACATTTTATACGAATATCTGCGCCAACTCGCATAACTTCCCAGTCCTGACCGCCGCAGGGATGCATTTTCTTTAATACCAAGCTGTCGCCTATATGCAGCTCCATAATTCCTCCTTGTATAATGAATTCATAGAGAAATTCACTACAGCCTTTCCTCTTTTAGTATTTTCCATATCATCCATTGCCAGCACATAGCTTCGCAGGTTCTCGCCTTGGGCTTTCCTCTCTAAGATCAATCCCAACGCTTCAAAGCTCTACACCGATTCACGCCGCCCATTTGCAATCTTAAAATACGGCCTGCTACTATTATATCCTAAATCCCATAGGAGCACCAGAGAAAAATACAGTATTTTCCTACTTTATTTCCTATCTGCTGATTTTCCGCAAAGCCCGCCGCTCCTGCATTCCAGTTCCAGCTTTGCTTTGGCCTGTATCTAGCTCTATTCCGCAGCCCGCACTTTTTTTCCTATTGACAGCAGCGTAAAATATCTCTATCCTATAAATATAAAGCTTTACAAGATTCTAGAAGGCGCAAATCCTTCGCCTTCTATTTCAGAAAAAGCACAAGATCTAAAAAACAATTTATTGCCTGATGAAATCAAACTATAAGGAGAATCGTTATGACCGGACTAAATAAAGAAAATACCTGTTTATTTTTAATTGATTTGCAGGAAAGGTTAATGGCCGCTATGGAAAAAAGGGACTCGGTTTTAAAAAATGCCGAGATTCTTTTAAAAGGCGCCAAGGCTTTACAAGTGCCACTGGTTGTTACCGAGCAGTATCCGAAGGGTCTTGGGCATATCGTAGAGGAGCTTTCTTTGCTGCTGGAGGCTGCTCCCGTTTTTGAAAAAACCAAATTCAGCGCCTATGACGAGCGTGTCGAAGCCGCACTGAATGCCTGCGGCAGAAAGCAGATCCTTGTTTTTGGCTCGGAAAGTCATATCTGTGTGCTGCAAACGGTTCGAGATCTGCTGGCAAAGGGCTATGAGGTCTATGTCATCAGCGATGCCTGCTGCTCCAGAACCGAGCAGAATCATCAGCTCGGGTTAAATTATATGCAGGCTCTGGGCGCACATATCGTCAGCACGGAGCTGGCTTTGTTTGACCTGCTGAAAGAAGCGGGAAGTCCTGAATTTAAGCTGATTTCTGGTCTGATAAAATAGCTTTTGTACTTACCGGAAATATGCCCCTTCTGCGGATCTGGCTTTGCTCGACTCATTGAAAAAGAGAGGCTCTGAGCTTAACTTGAAAATCCCTCCGCCAAATAAGGAATTTGCACTTGATTATTGCGTGCTGCTTATTTTGGGGAAATAGCTCTATTAAGCGCTATCCGCTCAGCTGCATTAGCTATTCCGTTTTGGGAGAACGCTGCATTGAAAGCTGTTCCCTTCCTTTGATGAGGTATAAGGCACTTTTCATTTATCCGCCAATTCAACAATTATAACAAAAGCACGCTGCTCTGACTTTGTACTGGCTCCCAAGATTAGACAAAAATCTAATGACCGGGCATCGGTACATTTCTCAATTCCGCGTGCTTTTGCTTGTTTTTCTTTATTCAGGAGCTGCTTGTCGCAGCTCCTTTCCTTCTATCCGGTTAGTGCTCCGTCAGGACTGCCGCCCCTTTCAAAGACTTTTTATTGCTGTAAAAGCTTCACCTTGCAAAGTCTTACTCTCCTTCAAAGGGCTTTCCTATTCCTGCGAAAACTTCACCCCACAAGGCCTTTCAGCCCCTTCAATGGTTTTTTATTGCTGTAAAAGCTTCACCTTGCAAAGCCTTACGCCCTTCAAAGGGTTTTCCTATTCCCGTGAAAGCTCCCTGCTTGGCAAACCTCCAACCTTTAAGGAAGCTCTTTTATTGCCATGAGCTTTCCCTTACTACCTCAATTACCTCATTCTCAGCCTCCAGACGGTTGCCCGACTTGTCGGTAATCGCCTGTGTCTGCGTCAGGGTAAAGTTGTCACTGAAATTGGCGCCTGTCTTTGGAAGCACCTTGATTACTACGACATTGTCATCCGCCGCCCAGACATTCGGACGACCGTCAATTGTAAAGCTGTCTGTTCCGTCAATTCGGTAGGTAGCCGACGACAGGGAATTGGGGTCGATACTCTCTGTATATTTCAGAGAAATATAGTAATTCCCTCCGTCTTTATAGGCTGCAACAATTTTCTTGCCGTTTTCGGTTCGCATTTTCGGAGCAATCTTATCTTCCACATTTGTTACCGAAAAGCTGGCCACTTTTGTGCCATGCGAATCTTCCAAGGTATTGGAATCCACATGCAGTGTCAGCGACCCTGCCATATAAATATCATCCGACAGGGTGACTTCAACTACCTTATTGTTATCTCCCTTAATCGTATAATCCACGACTCTAAGAGTTCCCGGCCCATTTACCACTTGCGTATTGTCATAGCGCAGCTGCGCATAGGAAGCCGTGATTCCATTGGCCTTTAAAATATTATAAATACTGCGGTTAAAGTGAAGCTCAACCTTGCTGAGGTCGCCATCCTGAACCAATACCGCTTTTGTCATCGTCGCTGCTACGATACCGGTCAAAGGTGTCGTAGTCTGGAAGCCGAAGCTGGAGTTGCCGGCAAGGTCTGTTACTCCTCCGACAATCAATTTTGTCGCGCCCAAATTGTCCGATACCTTCTTAGCCAAAACTTCGTTCAGTACAATTAATACCGCCTTATTGCTATCTACAAAGGAAAAACTTTGGTTACTTAATGTTTCTTGCAAGCTACCAATTTCCAAACGATAATTTTTCGGGTCAATCGCATTATCGGCTACTTCTTCATTGTAATTGACATAAATCTCACCGCCAACAACCCTGCTGCCGTCCATGATTGCCTTAAAGTCCGCCGAAGCGACTCCGTCAAAGCTCTTGTCAGTAAATTCAATTGCTCTGGTTTCAAGAGGCATTTCGTTACGGCTTAAGGTATTGTCCTTAACCCCGCGGATTTCCAAAATCACAGATGATTTATTGGTAATTCTGGAGAATTTCAGTGTTACCATCTTGCCGTTTAAGCTGGCGCTCGGATTTGCCAAGGTTCTGCCGTTGCTGTCGATAATCTTATAGGTTCCAGCTGTTGACAAAGCCTTATTATAGGTGATAACGATCTGTGTTTCCGATTGCACATCCACCGTTTCAATGACCGGCGCCGAATGATCGGCGGAAACGCTTAAATACTCGCGGAAATCAGCAAATTTATTGCCCCAGCTGTCCATGATCTGCAAAGCGTTGACCTTGCCCATAATATAAAATTCTGCCTGCGCTGGCAGCGGGTAATTGCCGGAACTTAATCCAGTTGCAAACACCACCCAGACCTTGCTGACATACTCGGTGCTGCTGACTTTTTGCTTCAATGCCGAATCCTTATAGACTGCCTGTGCTGTCTGATGCGGATAGGAATGATAGAAATGCTTCTCACTGATGCCCTTAACCGGACGGTCAAATACTACTTCTACCTTGCCCTGATCAGCCGCTACCACTCTGGCGGTCGGCGTGGAATTATCCGCCTCATAGACCTTGCTTTCTACATAGATAATATTCACATAGCCGGCAAAATCCTTCATTTCCGTAGCCTCAAAGGAATAGCTGACGCCCGCCTTGAAGTTGTTATAAACCTCTACATTGATCACATTGGCATGCGCCGAATCTATTTCTACTTTTCTGGTCGAAATGCTGGAGCTGCCCTGCATTACTTTTACCTTGCCGAGAGTTTTCACCGGCTCAGTAAAGGTCAGCCGAACATTTTTCGGTCCGGTAAATTCTACTCCCAAAACCTCCGGCGCCGAGCTGTCCGTTGCGGTAAAGTTCTTTTCTGTCTTGCTCAAAACCTGACCGGTCAAATCCTTGACATCCTTAACTGTCAGGACATAGTCCTTTCTGTTTTCCAAAACGGAAGGATTGGCACTTTGCGACAAGGCTACGCCCACTGTCAGCAGCACTGTCCGGTTGTCCTCCTGCACGACCGCTTCGCTGAGCGTTCTGGAGCTGACGCCCTTGGCTCCGGCAAGCTTATAGTTTGCCAAAAGCTTCGCGCTGTCCGCATTCACCTCGCGGTTAAATACTACCTTGATCTGACGGAGATTTTCCGCCGTAACGCTTTCTACTTCCAAAGTTTTCGGTTTTTCCGGCTCAACCAGACCTAAACTCATAGCCTTTGATTTTTCTACTTTTCCCTTTGCAATTAAACGATCAATCAACCTGCCCTCGCTCTTTTGCAATTTAGCGCTCATTGCTGCGTACATAATTCTGGCAGCATCGTCTTTTGTAAAATGACTGTCAAATTCACTGTTATCGGTTAAAATACCAGCTTTTCTCGCCAAATTTTCCGTATCTTCCCATGCTTCAATGCCTTCATTTTCATCATAACCCAATACTCTCAGCATAAAGGTAAGCATCTGCTTTTTGGTAAGTGGCTCTGTCGGACCAAATTCCATATAATTTGGATCAAGACTGACACCATTCGTAATCTTATTATCATAAGCAACAGCGGCAAAGCCCTTTGCCCAAGAATATCGATCCAAGTCCATAAACGGATTATCGCTTGCTTTTGATTTTACATCTTCATCTTTATACCCCAATGCTTTCAATACCATAGTGATTCCAATCACACGATTTAATGTTTGCCCCAACTCCTCTTCGGTAATGTTTAAAAGCAATCCCAACTTATTAAGATTTCTAGCTTCCTGACTTGCTGCATGCACAAATGTCATATTCGATAACATCAATGCAATCGCCAAGGTCAAGCAAGTAAGCTTTCTTAACTGTTTCATAAAAACCCTCCTTTTTAAACATGTTCATGAATTAAGCGTTTGCTTATATTCCTAATTCTATCATCGGAAATCACCTTCGTCAATCGCTTTTGCTCATCTTTAATATGGCTGTAACATTATCATTAAACTGTAATACTTTTCTCCCAGTTTTCTAATTATTCCTCTATTTTTCAGCTCTCATCCCGCAGCGAAATTTTATTCCCAGCCGCAGAAGCGGAAGCGAAAACTTTTTCTGGACATGGAAATATCGCAAAGGTATTCCGGATGCGTTTTGGCTCCCCAGCTGTCATCGCCGGCAATCCCCAGCTGCTCGGAAAAAACTCGAACCACAGTTTGATACGGACGCGGCAGCTCATAGGCATGCTTGGCGTTCTCCGTTTCATGCGGCGTATAGGGAGAGGCCGAAAAGCCAAACGGCTCTCCGTAAAAGCACAGTCCGCCTCCGCTTTGGTTTTGAATCAGCACATACCGCGCTCCCAGCTTGGCTCCGGATTCCTGCGGCATCAAATACGGCGTAGTATTGTCCGCTACCTTGCCCTGATACTGCCCCAGCTTGACGCCTTCCTTCCGATCGGCATAGTTTTCCTCTGGGCCAAAGCCGTACCAAGACAGTCGATCATACTCGGAATACAGCTTAAACATCATTCCAAATTCCGGCATATCCCCCAGCTCTGGCACAACATCATAGCCCAGCTCAACTTCCACCGTGCCATCGGCAAAGATTCTCCAGCTAACCTCGCAGGATGCGGCCGGACTTGTCGGCAGCACATAGCGGAAAACAACCTCCACATGATCCTCACGATACTCCGCCGACAGCAAACCGCCGCTTTGCCCATCGTCAAGCTGCTTATGTGTCAGGTATTGACTGGCCAGCTTCCATTGTCCATAGCGCTGCGGCATCCGATTGCCATAATCATTGTCCACCGGCGCCCGCCAAAAATTCGGCAGCACTAGCTCCCGCAGCATTTCCTTGCCGCCATAGCGATACGATTGCAGCCCGCCGCTTGTACCATTAAAGAGCAGGGAAAAATGACGCCCCCGAACACCGACATTCAGCAAATCCTTAATCAAACGAAGCTCCGGCTTTCTTTCCTCTGCCAGTCTTGTCCGCCGGTCGGCAATTTCACAGAATTCTCCAAAAATTGCCTGACCAAAGGCCACCTCATGCCCCGCCTTTGCCCACGGCGTATCTGCCGCCAGCTCCAGCGAAACGATAATGGCATATTCTCCTGCTTCCCGCGGCAGCGGCAGCGGCAAGGGATAAACCTCCTCGGACAAGGGCAAGGTCTTGGTAAAAAACGGCTTTACGGCAATCAGCCTTCCGTTGCGATAAAGTCTTTCCACTGCCCGATACTCACAGGAACAGGTAAACAGACTTTTGTTCTGGAGCCTCACCTCCTTTTCCGTTACAAAAATCCGGAAATTCTGATAATTGTATTTGACTTCCTGCATTTTCGGCGTAATCCGGCGATCGGCAAAGACAATTCCATTTCCGGAAAAATTGCCGTCATTCGGGCGATCTCCATGATCCCCTCCATATGCCATATATTCCCCGCCAAATGGATCGCGGCGGCGCAGCGCCTGATCGACATAATCCCAGATAAAGCCGCCCTGATATGCTGGACATTCCTCGCTTAAGCGAATATATTTATGCATCGCGCCATTGGAATTGCCCATGGCATGAGTATATTCGCATAAAATAAGCGGCTTTTCGGTATGCGTCTGTAAAAAGGCTCGAACCTTTTCCGCCGAAGCATACATCTGCGAATACACATCGGTCGTATCGGGATAGCGATCGTCATGATCTACCCCTTCATAGTGCACCAGCCTGGTATCGTCCTGCCGGCGAATCCACTGACTCATTTCAAAAATATTTTTCCCTCCATAGGATTCATTTCCCATTGACCAAAGCAGGATTGACGGATGATTCTTATCTCTCTGGTACATTGAGCAGACCCTGTCCAGCACAGCTGGAAGCCACTCCGGCTTATCATCCGGCAAAACGGTTTTCAGCTTTTCCCTGTTTTTTTCGTTTCCCCGCTGCTCCCGCCATGTTCCATGCGTTTCCAGATTGGTTTCGTCAATCATGTAAAGCCCGAAAATATCGCATAGGCGATAAAAGGCGGAGCTGTTCGGATAATGACTGGTGCGGACGGCATTGATATTATTTCTTTTCATGATAATCACATCGGTCAGCATATCGGCCTCCGAGAGCACTCGACCGCCGTCGCAGCCAAATTCATGGCGATTAACGCCATGGAAAACAATCCGCCTGCCGTTCAGCTTCATCAGTCCATCCGCCAGTTCAAAACGGCGAAAGCCGATCAGCTGCGGGATATACTCTATAAGCTCCCCATCCTGACTAAGCTCTATCAGCAAAAGATATAAATTCGGCATTTCAGCGCTCCAAAGCGCAATCTCCTCCAATTCCGCTGCCGCCGTCAGCCCGCCCTCGCCAACAGAAACGCTGCTCTGCCATACCAGCGGCAGCTCATCAACAGGCTTATCTAAAATTTGTCCGTCATCGAAATCAAATTCATAGCGCCGCAGGGAAAGCTTTGCCTCGCCGCTTCCCCAGACCTCGCCGGCAATCGTCAGCCTACCTTTTTTTAGATCAGCATCCGGCATGGCGCTAACATTAACATCCCGTAAATGAAGCTTTTTCACTGCATACAAATAAACCTCGCGGAAAATTCCAGAAAAGCGAAAAAAATCCTGATCTTCCAGCCAAGCGGCAGAGGACCATTTATAGACTCGAATCGCCAGCTTATTTTCTCCCTCCTGCAAATACTGCGTCAGCTCGTATTCCGACGGGGTAAAGCTGTCCTCACCGTAACCGATGTAATGGCCGTTCAGCCAAATCTCCGCCGCCTGCTCAACGCCTTGTAGGCTCAAAAACACTCTTTGCCCTTTGAAATGCTCCGGCACAAGGAAATATTTGACATAGCTGGCAATCGGGTTAATCTCCTCCGGCGTTTCGCCGACCTCCAGATCCAGCACGCCCTTCCATGGATACTCCACATTGACATATTGAGGGGTATCATAGCCCTGCATTTGAATATGCGCCGGAACCGGAATATCCTCCCAATTTTTGCAGCAATATTCCGGCCGTTCAAAGCCTTCGATCGCCATATTGGGATTGGGGGCATAAGCAAATTTCCAAATTCCATTCAGGGAATGGTAAAAACTGCTGTTCTTTTTCAAATATTCCGCTTCCGTGGCATACGCCCGATGATCGGAGCGAGCTTTTTCCCTGTTTTCTTGAAAAATCTGCGGATCAGTGATCCTTTTTGCTAATTTCATGATTTCCTCCTTTTCTGCCTGCATATATTGTTAAAATTTTCCGCCGCCATTCCGCCCTTTCTGCTGCCTTTCACTCTTTCCGGCATACTCTTAAGCCTCCGATTCTTCCCCGTAACGGTTTTACCGCTTCCTTCCTCGCCGGCTTTCTTCTTTTTCGGCGGCTTCTAGGTTTATCCGACCTCCGCCGGCTTTCGGCTCTTTCCGCATTTTCTGGCATTCCCACTTCTTTCGGCGACTTTTCTCCTCCGCTCCAGTGCCTTCTAATAAAAAAGGACTTGCCGTCCCGATAAGGCATATGCCCGATTCGCTTCGGAAAGTCCTGCTTTTTGTCTACTTGCTGAAGGTTGTGTGTCCTGCGGAGCGCAATACCTCACAGGCCTCCTTGATCCGCTCTGCCATTCCGCCTTCGGCCGCCTTTAAATAAACGCGAGGATCGTATTTTTTCTTATTGCCGACTTCGCCCTCTACTTTCAGCACCTCATCGTAATTGCGGAACATATGGTCTACAATCGGACGAGTAAAAGCGTACTGGGTATCGGTATCAATATTCATCTTGATTACACCGTATTCCAGAGTTTCATGGATATCTGCCAGCTCCGAACCGGAACCGCCATGGAATACATAGTAGGGACGCGCGCTTTCTCCAAACTTGGCAAGTAACGCATCTCTGCCCTCCGACAAGATCTTCGGCTTAAGCACGACATTGCCGGGCTTATATACGCCATGAGTATTGCCAAAGGTCGCTGCCAGCATATAAAACTCGGAAATCGGGCTAAGCGCCTCATACATAGCAATCATATCCTCCGGCGTGGTGTACAATTTATCCTTGGACACATCGGAATTGTCCATTCCGTCCTCTTCTCCGCCGAAAACACCGACCTCAATTTCTAAGATGATTTCATTCTTGGTGCAGCGAGCCAATAGCTCCTTGGAAATCTTGATATTTTCCTCCAAGGTAATATCCGAGCCGTCGAACATATGACTATTGAACAGATTCGGCAGACCCTTGGCACGGCGTTTTTCCGTTTCTTCAATCAACGGGATTACAAAAGAATCCAGCTTGCTGCTGACGCAGTGGTCGGTATGCAGCGCAATGTTGACATCGTAGCGCTCTGCTACCCGATGCACATGCTCGGCGATCGAAATTGCACCCAGCACCGTATCCTTAACGCAAGAGCCGGAGGCATGGGCACCACCGCCAATAGATACTTGAATAATGCCGTCGGACTTTGCTT
>JBGZBY010000036.1:0-5564 GCA_041844915.1 Eubacteriales bacterium | reverse complement strand
GTAGCCAGTCGCATTTGCACTATCCGTCGGGCTTTCCGCTCCGCTATAGCTGGTATAGCCGCCGCTATAACCCGTGTAGCCGCTTGCGCTTGCTCCGGTATCGCTCATTGTGCTGCCATAGGACGCATTATCTGCCGGTGCCGCCTGTGAATAGCCATTGCTGTAGCCAGTCGCATTTGCACTATCCGTCGGGCTTTCTGCTCCGCTGTAGCCGGTATAGCCGCCAGTAGTATAGCCCGCGTAGCCGCTTGCACCTGCTCCGGTATCGCCTATTGTGCTGCCATAAGGCGCATTGGCTGTCGGTGCCGTCTGTGAATAGCCGCTGCTGCCGGTTGCATTTGCATTATTCGCCGCCGGATAGCCTCCATAGCCTGTATTTGCCGCTCCTCCATAATTTCCATAAGTGCCGGAGGTCTGCGAATAGCCCGGATAATAAGCTCCGCCTTGATTGCCTCCGCTCAATTGGTTTTTCTTCTTCTTTCCGCTAACGGCAATAACAATAATCAAAATAATCAGAACAACCACTACCGCCACAATAATGAGAATAAGCGTACCATTTCCCGATGATGCTTTGGCTTCTTCGGTTTGAGCCTTCGATGAATCTGTCGATGCTTGATCCGTCGCAGAGGTCTTTACCAGAGGCATCACTTTTTCTTCAAGCTGCGCAAGGAATTCCTCTGCCAGTCCATTTATGCCATCACTGGCAAAATGACCTTCCATTTCAGTCCGCACCTGCGTTTCTACCATCTCGGCAATTTCTTTATTTTTCCCAAAATACGAAACCGCAATCTCATCCAGATCCTCTGAATAGAATAGTGCAACCATATTGTCTGCCACACCCGCTGCCTGCATCAGAGCCTTATAATCCTCCAGCCATTCCGCTGCATCGTCATAAGCGCTTACCGGTCTGGTAAGAACAAGCGGAGTCAAGCCTTCCTCCTCCATTTTTCCAAAACGCTCTTGGACCGACATATCATAGGAAAGATGAACTTCCTCTATAATATTCGGCGTCATTGAGTATCTGGCTGACAAATAGACCAGCATTTCCGTCAAGCCGTATTGATATTTAAAAATTGACCTTGGGCTATAGGCTTCTTTCTCCAGCTGCTTTGCCAGATATGCCTCCACCGGATTTAAAATTTCAACATGGTTTTGCCACAAAGCATCCGTATCCTCGCTTTTATATATGCCGTGACGACCATTCAGCGCATCAAAGCATGTCAGTATTCCAGGACCGGCATAATTTTCCAGATAAAGCCGCTCCGCCGTTTCCGCCATTTCCTCCGCCGTCATAGCCTCCGTCGTGTGCGTGATTCCATAAATATTGATTCCCTCAAGAAGCAGTCTGTGGCCCATGAGATCTATGCTTAGCCATTCTTTCTCCGATAAAAGCTCTTGATTATCTTCAAATACGACATAGCCTTTCTCTCCCTCCGAAGAAGTCTGTACCAGCGGAATATTCGCCTCTGGATCAAGGAATTTTTCAATTGCATACACAGCGTCAATCAAGCTGTAATCATTCTCCAGTGCAGCGGAAATCTCTGCCACCAATCCATCCAGCTCTGTCTGCCCATAGTCTTTCGACGCCGTACCGTAGAATTGAATGTTAAAGCTGCCAAGATTGGGACTGATTAAAACAAATACCCCTGATTGCTGATCACCGCTCCCATAGCCCTGCGAAATAAAATAATTCTCCATATACAAAGAATACATTTCCTCCGTTAGGGTATCATTAATCAAAAGGACAATATTCTGATCATATGCTTCTCGCCAAGCCACAATCTCATCGCTAACTCCCTTAATATCGAACACCATCATTTCATCGCGCACTTCATCCAGCACCGGATACATATACACATCACTTAATTTTATGAAATGCTCAACAATATCCTCAAAAAACGGAAGAAAGCTATAATACCACTCCAGCTCTTGAACCATGTGCGCCGTCTGATAGCTCGTATAATTATAGCTCTCCCTGCTTGTGGGAACAACTGCTACGGTCACTTCTCCTGCTGGAGATTTATTGACAAACAAAAACAACGAGCCATAATCCTCTCCCTTGTAAATTCCATAACCCTTCTCCTGCGTCAGAGTCAAAGCCATTTGATTTAGCTGCTCCGGCGTCGGAAGGCTCTGCCCGTTTAAAAATACTGCTATTAATTCGGTTGCATGTTCATTATTAGAGGCAAGCCTCTCCTCAATCGCTATTTTTTCTGTCGCTGTCAGGATATTTGCTGTGTCGATAACATAGCTGACGGCCGGTGTTGTTGCCAATATCGGAAGCTTCATCCACAGTACTGTCAGTATCAACATCACAACTATAGCAATACTTTTTTGAATTGTTTTTCTTTGATTCACCATACTATCCTCCTTTTTTATTCCCTCATGCCATTAGCCTTTTCCTATCTTTCTGCTGCTTTCCCGGATATTAATGAATGCCGAAGAATTCAACACCCGAAAAAGGCTGCTCCGACAGATATGAGAAAGCTGAATTATGCATAAATTTATTATACCTATTCCCTCGCCCTTTTTCAAGCAAAAACTATAGGTTTTCCAACTAAACCAAGCGACACTTACTTTTTTGCTCCGCTTCTTGCCATCGAAAAAGTCATCGCCAATCTTCTTCCGCCTTTTTTGCACAACTTGCCTATATCAAAAACGGAGCCTGCTCAAAAGTCCTTCTAGCTTCTGCTTACCTCGCCAAGCGACAAGACTCCTGTTCGTATCGAAAGCGGCGCAAATAAAAAAAGAAGCCTCATTCGCTTTCCGGCTCTTTTTTCGGCGGACAGGAACCCCTGTCTGCCGAAAAAACATCGCCTGCGATGGCAGCTTCTTTTTCCGATAACCGGCTCCCCCGTTTTGTGGTTTGCCGGATGTATATTCTTTTTTTGTTTTAGGATATCTTCTTATTCATTCCCGCCTGCGCTGAAGCACAGCTGCTGTTTTCACAACCTCCGCAGCTGCATCCGCAACTGGATTTTCCCTGTTTTTGATTTTTCAGCAGCCGAAAGGCTATTCCCGCTACTGCTGCAAGCAAAAGCAAAAGCACGATGATCGTTCCCAAATTTTTTATTAAAAAATCCATATCTTTTCCTCCTCCGGAGCATTTTCTTGTTTCCTGATCTGCCGGTATGCAGGAGGCCTTTCCGCAGCTGTGCGGAATTCGCCGAAGCTTTATCGACAGTGCTCTGTCTATTTTATTTTGCGTATGCTTTCACGACCTTTTCTTCCCTGATCGGGCGAAGCAGCAAATATAAAAATCCCGCTGCAACAGCCAGCGCCACTACCGTACCAAGCCCAAAAGAGCCAAGCAAAATTAAAGAGCCAAACTGATAAATCATCAAGGAAATCGCATAGGCAAATATGGTTTGATATAAAATCGCAATACTAGTCCAGCGCGCATTATTCATTTCCCGACGAATTGCTCCAATCGCCGCAAAGCACGGCGCACAAAGAAGATTGAAAATCAGGAAGGCATATCCGGCAATCATGGTATAGTTTGCCGCGAATTGTCCCCAAATCTCCGCTCCATCCTCTGCTACCTCAGCATATCCGTAGAGGATACCTAAGGTTCCGACCACATTTTCCTTGGCTACCAATCCGATCACAGTGGCCACCGCCGATTTCCAGTCGCCAAAACCAAGCGGAATAAACATCCATGCCACAGCATTGCCAACAACTGCCAAAATACTACCATCCAGCTGTGTTTTCTCCAAGTAGCCGAATTGACCATCTACCCAGCCCAACCGAGAAAGCAGCCAAATGGCAATCGAGGACAGGAAAATAACTGTACCTGCCTTTTTAATAAAGGACCAGCCTCTTTCCCACATGCTGCGCAGGATATTTCCCACCAGCGGCAGGTGATATGCCGGAAGCTCCATCACAAACGGCGCCGGATCACCGGCAAACAGCTTTGTCTTTTTCAGAATAATACCGGAGGTCACAATTGAGAAAATCCCAAGAAAATACGCACTCGGAGTAACCCACCATTGTCCGCCAAGCAAAGCGCCTGTAATCAAGGCAATAACCGGAAGCTTGGCCGAACATGGCATAAAGGTCGTGGTCATAATCGTCATCCGGCGATCTCTTTGACTTTCAATGGTTCTGGACGCCATAACACCCGGAATTCCGCAGCCCGTAGAAATCAGCATCGGAATAAAGCTTTTTCCCGACAGTCCGAATTTGCGGAAAATCCGATCCATGATAAAGGCAACTCTGGCCATATAGCCGCAACCTTCTAAAAATGCCAAGAAAATAAATAAAATCAAAAGCTGCGGCACAAAGCCCAAAACAGCACCGACTCCCGCTACGATACCATCCAAAATCAGGCTTTTTAACCAATCCGCCACCGCCAACTGATCCAAAATCCCTTCAATAATTACTGGTATGCCCGGAATCCAAATGCCAAATGCTGCCGGATCCGGCTCTGCCATCGCCAAAGCCGCTTCAAATTCTGCCGCTCCTACTGCAATTTCTTTTTCTACTTCTCCATCTTCGTTTTTCACTTCCGCAATCGCGCTCAAATTCTTAGCCTTGGCCGCTTCTAAGAAAGCATTTATCACTTCCTGATCCGGTTCTTCCTCCTCCAAGGCCGCCTGCACTGCCTGAACGTCTATTCCGGCTTCTTCCGCCGCCGCTAAATAAGCGTCTTTTTGCAGCTGCGCTTCCTCATATTCGCCGGTTGCTTCCTCAAAAGCCGCCGCGCCAGTCAAATGCCAGCCGTCGCCGAAAACGCCGTCGTTTGCCCACTCGGTCGCCCAGCCTCCTACCGTGGTTACAGAAATATAATAGACTAAAGTCATAACTGCCGCAAAAATCGGCAGAGCCAGAAAGCGGTTCGTCAAGATCTTATCAATTTTATCCGAAATTGTCAGACCGCCTTGATTTTGCTTTTTATAGCTTTTCTTTAAAATATCGGCAATCACCTGATAGCGTTCTCCAGCAACGATGCTCTCCGCATCGTCATCAAGCTCCTGCTCGCAGCTACTGATAATCGCTTCTATTTTTTCCTTTTCCGCAGCACTCAAAGCTAGCTCCAAGGCGATTTTTTCATCTCTCTCAAACAGCTTTACCGCATACCAGCGTTTATTTTCCGACTTCGCCTTAAGTCCTATTTCCTGCTCAATCTGAAAGATTGCATTTTCCACTGTATCCGAAAAACGATGAACTGATCTGGCCGAGGCCTTTCCTTTTGCAAGTTCCACCGCCCTGCTTGCCGCTTCCATAATCCCGCTTCCCTTTAGCGCTGATATTTCCACCACCGGACAGCCCAGCTCTGCCGAAAGCTTTGCTGTGTTTATCTGATCGCCGTTTTTATTGACGACATCCATCATGTTAATGGCTACCACTGTCGGGATCCCGATTTCCAGCAGCTGCGTGGTCAAATACAAATTTCTTTCCAAATTGCTGCCATCAACAATATTTAAAATCGCTTCCGGCCTTTCATTGATCAAATACTCTCTGGCAACTACTTCCTCCAAGGAATAGGGCGAAAGAGAATAAATACCGGGCAGGTCGATGATCTGAACCTCCTTGTTACCCTTTAATTTTCCTTCCTTTTTTTC
>JBGZBY010000035.1:0-28702 GCA_041844915.1 Eubacteriales bacterium | reverse complement strand
TTATATTGGAAAGCAGGGGAAAGGACAAATCTGCGAAAAAGGACAAAAATAAGCGTACCACTATTTCTAATGATACGCCTATCCTCATTAAATCACTTCAAAATGCTTCAACGCATCCTTTATCGCTTCCACTTTCTCCACTGTCGGATGCTTCCTCGGCTGTTTCAATTCTTCTACCGCATTAGGAGCATCATACATTGGCAAGCCTAAATCTCTCTTTACCTCTGCGATATATGCGGTATGTACCTTGAAGCCGTATTTTGCTTCTATGTACTCCTTTATCATTTTGTAGGTCACTCGTTCCTTGGGCTTGTATTCTTCGGCTCTTTTAGCGATATTATCAAGCGGAACTTTTCCCTCACCCTCACCAAACTCAACTTTTACGTTGATATGTCCGTCTGGCTTTTTGTGGGAAAGCAGTACTACCGTCTCAACATGTCCCCCTCTGGCAAACATATCCACGCCCTGCACTTTTTTCAGCTCGTAGGCGGCTCCGGCTTCTTCGGCAGAAGCCAGCAGCCGGCAATCTCTTGCCAGCGTTGCCGGATTGCAGGAAACATAGACGATCCTTTCCGGCTGCATTCGGCGCAGCGTTCGGATCACGCTCTCCTCTAAGCCCTTGCGGGGCGGGTCAACCACAATCACATCCGCTCTTTTCCCTTCCGCATAAAGTCTGGGAAAAACCTCCTCCGCCTTGCCGGCATAAAATTCGACATTTCCTATCCCATTGCGCTCGGCGTTTTTCTTGGCGTCGGCAATCGCCTCCGGTACAATCTCCACGCCGATGACTTCCCTTGCTTTTTCCGCCAGAAACAGCGAAATCGTGCCAATTCCGCAGTACAGATCCATCACCCTCTCCTTACCGCTCAGTTCAGCATAATCCAGCGCGATTTGATAAAGGCGTTCGGTCAGCACAGAATTGACCTGAAAAAAAGAATTCGGTGAAATCAAAAAATGATACCGCCCGATATGATCCTCCGCATAAAGCTCGCCAAGTACGGCTATTGTTTTCCTTCCCAGAATAACGTTATTTTTTTCATTATGAAAATTAACGCTCACTCCAGAAACCTGCGGCAACGCAGAAAAGCTCTGCTCTATTGCTTTTTCAAAGCTTTGCGGCAGCGTCTTGGCATTGATTACCAAGGTCAAGTGAAAGTTTTGATGCAAATCTGACTTGCGGATAACACAGTGCCGAACTAAGCCTGTATGCGTTTCCTCATCGTATGCAGAAAACCTGCCGTTTTGCAGCATTTCCCTTATTTTTTGCAAAATTACGCCAATCCAAGCATCCTGCTGACAACAAATCGGCGCTTCTATCAGTCGATGAGAATTGGGCGCAAAAAAACCAATCCGAACCTCTCCATTTTTTCCAGCCCGAATCGGATATTGCACCTTATTACGATAATTAGTTGGATTCTCCATCCCCAAAACCGGCGGCACAGAAATTTTGGAAAAGCCGCCGATTCTTTCCAGACAATCCTTGATCTGCTTTTGCTTCAGCTTCAGCGTTTCCTCGTAGCGAATATGCTGCAAGGTGCAGCCGCCGCAAAGCACCCCCGCCGGACAATCCGCTTCCTGCCGAATCGGTGACGCCTCCAGAATTTCCATCATTTTGGCATAGCCATAGCTGCCGCCCGCTTTCAAGACCTTTACTCTGACCAATTCCTGCGGCAAAGCCTTTGGCACGAAAAGCGTGTAGCCTTCATATTTTCCAATCCCGTCGCCCTCCGCCGAAACATCCTGAATCGTCAGGGTAACCTCTTCATTTTTTGTAACCACCGCTTTTTTCTTCATGCCTCTCTCCATTCCAAGCCTTTCCGACCACTATAGCCAGCAAAATAACTTCTCCGCTGCTATATTGCTGCGCTTGCATACATCAGACTCAAGCATTCCTTTCCAATCGCCCCCATCTCAAGCGCAGATTTCCTCAATATTTATCAAAAAATTGCCATCCGCATCTGTGACCTTATTTTTCCTGACTTTTGTAGCGGGTGCGGCGCAGCATACTGTCAAACAACTTGGAATAGCCGATCCACGTGTCCTCGTTTTCGCTCTCTGCCAGCAGTGTCTGAAAGGTCATGATTTTCGCGTCGATATTATCGGCATAGTGCAACACCATCGCCTCCAAAATCGCCGGCTTTTTCGGCGAACCATATTCCAATTCCCCATGATGCGCCAAAATCATATGGCGCAGAATATTGGCCAAATCGGCGGGAAAATTGGGAAGCTGCTTGATCTTTTCATTCATTTGCTCCACCCCGATAACGATATGCCCGACCAGATTGCCCTCGTCGGTATAGTCTACCAAGGGAAATTCAGACAATTCCTGCATTTTTCCGATATCATGCAGCATGGCGCCTATCATCAAAACGTCACGATCAATCGCCGCATATTGCTTTGCCAGAAAATCGCAAATTCGCAAAAGTCCCAAGGTATGCTCCAGCAAGCCGCCCTGAAAATTGTGATGTACGGTTTTGGCAGCGGTATGTTTTTTAAACTGCTTGGCAAACGCGGCATCCTTTACGAAAAATTCCTCTGCCAAGGCTTTGATATGAGGATTTTTCAAGCTCTCAACATACTCCAAAAGGCAGCGGTACATCTCCTCCGGATTCTGTTTCGTCGTCGGAATATAATTAGACGGGTCATATTCCCCTTCTTCACTACGGCGAACTCGCCGAATATTCAGCTGATTGGCGTTTTGAAAGCTGACCACCGAGCCGTCAATTTTGATAAAATCTCCCGCTTCAAAATGTCCAACCGCATCGGTCAAATCCCAAATCTTTGCATCAATACTTCCGCTCTTATCCTGCAAGGTCATTGAATAATAAGTTTTTCCTGCTCTAGTTTTCAGCACCTGCTTCGTCACGCACAAATAAACCTCTTGAATTCTTTCCCCCTCTTTTACATCCGCTAAATAAATCATCTTCTATCCTTTCTTATTTGTTTTTCTTCTATAACGCCATCTTCCTGTCCAACCGCAAAATCAGGCTTCTTCTAATCGCCGCAAAAAATCCTTTTCTCGCTGCGCTTCGTTCGTGCCTTATTCGCTAGCGAAATATCTCCCGCAATCGCCGCATTTGCCTTAAAATCGCTTCCTCCGAAGTGATTCGACCGGCAGGAGGATGAACAAAACCATATTCCAGGGTGATATATTCCGGAGCATTACCCCTCCACAGCTTTTCTATCCAAGCATAGTCTTCCTCATCCAGTTCCTCATGTACATCAATCCGGCCCAGTTCTGGATGAATTCCGCTGCCGGAAAGATGTACCTCTCTCACTCTGTCCATCGGCAGGCTTTGGCAATATTTTTCAAAATCAATCTTTAAATGCTCCGCCGATACTCTGGCATGAGACAGATCGAACAAAAATCCGATATCGGTTTCTTCAGCCAGCCGCCGAATGACCTCCGGACGCGTCGGATACGCTAAATTGTTGATTTGACCGAGCTTGTCATAATACGGACAATAATCAATATTTTCAATCAGCAGCGGCACCTCCAGCTTTTCCTTCAAATACAAAATATTTCCTTTCATTCTCTCATACAGCTGGCTTTCCTTTTCCTCTTGGCTGCCGAAAAGCTCCCTCTCATCCTCCGGATAAGCCAGACAGTGAATTGCAATATGCGGACTTTCATAGTAATAAATCAATTCGTTCATCCTTTGAACAGCCTTTTCTAAGCTGCTGCCATATGTCTTCGGAATAACTGCTTTTTCTAAATCCATACCCAATCTTTCATACCAACCAAACCCATGCAGCAAAAGCGGCCTTTGGGCAAAAGCCTTCTCCAAATCGCAGCCCCCGAAAGCGCCAGCCTTGATATAATCCAGCTCCGGCAACTCCCCTTCTCTTACCAGCTTTATCAGTTCGTCCGAATAATTACAACCCCACTTCATATATCCTCCTATTGCAGCTGCACAGTCTGCTCTCCCCTTACTCGCAACACGCTTCGCTCCGTTACTCGTACTGTTGCCGCTCTTATGGCAAGCTCTCCCCAGGCTTCACTTGCTTCGGCCTTCCCATCTTCGCGGGCACCTTCCCTAAAAGCCGATCGCTCCGCGATCCCCTTACTCGCAACACGCTTCGCTCCGTTGCTCGTATTTTTGCCGCTCTTATGGCAAGCCCTCCCCAAGCTTCGCTTGCTCCGGTCTTCCCATCTTCGCGGGCTTTTAGGTAAATAAAAAAGCTATCTCAGAGAGACAGCTTTTTGTGAAGCTTTCAGCCGGACTCGAACCGGCGACCTATGCATTACGAATGCATCGCACTACCAACTGTGCTATGAAAGCAATAAGACCTTATCTATTATAATAGTTTCCGTTTTTTTTGTCAATCCCTTTTTTAGAGATTTGAAATTCTGTTTTACGGCAAAAATCAATTCTTATTAACTCCTAGGGCAGCCTCCCGCCTGTCTGAAGCAAACAGAAGCCGACAATTGACTATGGTAAAAACGGATTGTGCTGTCCTTTTCATTATACACTAAAAAAGAGAAGTTGAACAGCCAAAGCGGCCAACAAATTTTAATACTATTTTTTCCTATTTTCACTATCATTTTTTGAAGTTTTCGTATATAATAGGGAATGTTCCTTGCTTTTCTGTCTGCGCAGAACAGTGCAAGCGAAGGATTCCTATCATTATTATTTTGGGAGGTTCACTATGGTAAATAAAGAACAGATTATCGAAGCTTTGCAAACCGTTCGTCCTTTTCTGCAAAGAGATGGCGGAGATGTTGAATTTGTTGATGTCGATGAAAACGGCGTTGTTTCGCTCCGCCTTTTGGGTGCATGCGGCAACTGTCCAATCTCAAAAATGACCCTAAAGGGATTGATCGAATCTCGTCTGGCAGAAATGGTCGAGGGCGTGACCGAGGTCATTGATGTAACGGACGAAGATTAATTTTTTCCGGCTCTCTGCAAGAGCTGCCGGAAGCTGTATTGGAGAAAGGCGTTTTATGTTACTTTTTATTCAAAATCACTGGAATGCGGTGAAAAAGCTGCACCCTATTCAACTGCTTTTATATTTTGTCGGTATTTTTTTTATTAGCCTAGGTGTGGTTTTGACCATTCAATCCCGCGCCGGAGCAAGCGGATTTGATTCCTTGAACTTTGCTATCAGCGACCTTTTGCAGATACGTACTTCTTTTGTTATCTATTTTCTTTCGTTTATCTTCATTTTAATAGCCGCCGCCATCCGGCGCAGTCGCCTTAAGCTGGAAACCTTTCTATCTGCTCTGCTTACGGGTAGTATGATTGATCTTTGGAAAATAGCATTACAAAAGATTTATGCCACCTCTCTCTGGTCGTCAATCGTACTCCTGCTTCTGGGAACCGTTTTGCTTGGCTTTGGAGTAGCTGCCTACATCCTTTCTAAACTTCCTACCAGCCCGATTGACGACTTGGTGCTGGCAATTCATGAGAAAAATGTCACCCTGCGCACAGCCAAGCTGACAATAGATTTCTCCTGTTTATTTCTAGCCTTTGTTTTAGGCGGCATTGTCGGCTGGGGCAGCTTAGTGCTGAGTATTGGCCTTGGCCCGCTGATCCAGCTTTGGAGCAAATATATTGTTGCCTTGCTGGCAAAATTTTCCTATAATCCCTAAATAAAATCAAGCCTTGTCGGCAACACGCTCCGACAAGGCTTTTTACATTATTTCTGACAGCCGCTTTTCATTGTTTTTCCAGCTGCAATAAATATTCCTTCATTTCCAAGCCTCCGCCATAGCCTACCAGCTTTCCGCTCTTGCCTATCACTCGATGGCAGGGCACAATAATACTGATTGGATTGTAATGATTGGCTTGTCCGACTGCCCGAAAGGCTCTGGGACTGCCAACTGCTTCGGCAATTTCCTGATAGCTCGCCGTTTTCCCAAATGAGATTGTCAGCAGTGCCCGCCATACTCGTTTTTGAAACTCTGTTCCCTTTAAAACAAATGGCAGAGAAAATTCCTTTCTTTTTCCGGAAAAGTATTCCCGCAGCTGCAAATCCGTCTTTTTCAGCAGCTCCGTTTCCTGTATCCGGAAGCTTTCCGGTATTTCCACCTTTTCCTGCTCCCTAAAAACCGCCGTCAATTTTCCGTTTTCTTCCGCAATCCCCAGTCTGCCGATTGCCGGAATTGAATAATCATAGTAAAACAAAGTTTTCATGCTTTTCCCCGTGGCAGCAGTCCCTTTTTCTCAAACTGCCTCTCTCCTGTCGGCTCTATTGCTTTTCAACCTGCCAATCCTTCCTACCGCAGTCAATGGTTAAGCCAACACTTCTCTGCTATATTCCATTCTGTCCTTGATTAGAATAGAGCCGGTCAATCCATTTCATGACATCCAGCGCCTGACTCCAGTCGGCATTGCTTTTCCCCATATCCAAAAGCTCTCGAACAATCGCCGCCTGATATGGCATGGCAATATGGTTCGGCATCCGGTAATTAAACAGCTCAAACTCACCCCTTTTATCCAAAATAACCGCCTCCTTGCCGAAAATGGAAAAGCGCAAATTCCCCTTGTCGCCTACAATCACTACCTCCTCCAAATTTTTATCCGCTGCAAAGCACCAAGAGCCGATTCCGACCACTCCGTTTTCATAGCTGAAGGTAGCCGTTACAGTATCGTCCACTTCATAATATCCGCCTTGATTGAGAACCTTGCCCTCAAAAGAGGTCATCTTACCAAAGTAAAATTCCAAAATATCCAAAGTATGCACCGCCAAATCCCAAAATTTTCCGCCGCCGGAAAATTCCTTTTGCAGGCGCCATGTAAGCTCCCCATTTTTTTCCTCGTCTGTCGGCTTTTCCCAGTGCGTCACTCGAATCATTCGCACCTTCCCGATCTGACCGGATTCCAGTAGCTCCTTGATGCTGATAAATTTTTGCAGCCCTCTCCGATAAAAAGCCGCGTAGGTCGGCAGCTTCTTTTGTCTTGCCTTCGCGTCGATTTCCAACGCCTGCGCATAGGTCAGGGTCAAAGGCTTTTCAATATAAACCGCCTTTCCCGCCTCCAGGCACTGCAATGCAAATTCACAATGCGTGTGCGGCGGAGTCGCAATATAAATGATGTCGATGTACTTATCCTCCAGCATTTCCTCTATGCTGTTAAACACCTTCGGCACGCCATGCCGAAAGGCAAAACGGAGCGCTTTTTCCTTGGTTCGATTATACACTCCCTCCAAAACGGAATTGGGACTTTTATACAATCCCGGACCGCTTTTGACTTCTGTGACCGCTCCCGTTCCTAACAAACCCCAGCATATATTCAATTGATTCATGGTAAGCCCTCTCTCTATCCTTCTTCCCTGATGTCATAAAACTATCTCCTATTCGAAGCATCTCCTTATAATTATCGGATAATCCGGAGAAAAAAACAGCCCTTTTCCCATTTTTTCATGTCTAGATTTTTTAAGCTTGAAATTCCGTTAAATTTCTTCGATATTGCAGCGGTACAAATTGCTTCTGTCTTTTATCGCTTTTTCTTTCTTCGATTGCGATATGCTCAAAATAGCCGCGCCAAAGCTGCTGAAAGCCTTCCTCGGCACAGGAACGGCTCTGCCTGATTTCCTTCCATTCAGCAGAAAAAGTACCGATTTCCCACTGGCCTTCCAATGCAAACAGCGCCGTTCCCCTGCCTGCGTCATGAATCACGATTCTTTCCCGATAAAAGCGATCGGCAAAATGCTCCCCCATCAGTGCCAGAATATCGTTTTTTGGCTCAATTCGCGAATATAAATAGCTTTGCCTGCCGTAAATAACCTCCTCAAATCGAACAAAGCCCAAAAAAGCATGGCGCTCCCGACTGACGCGCTTGGCCAAATTGCTGATTCGCAACACCTCTCTTTCAGAAAGGGCATTGATTACCCGCCTCCCCAGTCGAAAGGCTCTTTCTACAAAGCGAAGCAGCCATGTATCCTTCTGCGGCTCGGCAGCATGAAAAGCATAATACACCCAATTCATCACCTCCAGTCCGCATTTTTCAAAAAGAGCTCTTTCAACTCTTTGCGCCTTTTCCGGCTCTGTTGCAAGCGTTCGGCTTTCATCAAGGAAAAGTCCGGGCGAGCATTCCAAGGAAACAACCTCCGTTGCTCTTTTTTCATAATAATTCGCATAAACCGCCGTTAAAAAGCCTTGATAGCTCCCGTCGTAAAGATATATCATGTCCTTTCCCTTCCCAATTGCGTTTTTCATCAAAGCCCTCTATTTCTATATTCTACCGCCGTATCCGTTTTTTCTGCCCGCTTTGGAGCGGCTTTTTAACTGCGGGATACGCTCCCATTGGACACGCAGCCGCCTGTTCCCACAAAAATCGCAAAGTCCGCAATAAGGTCTATAGTCCCAGCGTCAGCTGCTCATAGGTAGCCGGCGGCGCCAGCAGCCGGCGCAGCTGTTTCGGCTCCGGAAGCTCTCTGCCGCCCAAATATTTGCCGCTGCAAGTAATAAAATATCTCGCCTTTTTCAAAGAAATCCCCAGCTTAGTGATCGAATTCTCCGTAATCGCCGCATATTTTCTTTGACGAATGATTTTCTTGGCCGACAGCGGCCCCACGCCCGGAATGCGCAGCAGCTCGGAATAGGCTGCCCGATTGATTTCCAGCGGAAAATGTTCAATATTACGCAATGCCCATGTCAGCTTGGGATCCATCTCCAAATCTAGGTCAGCGTGACTTTCCGGCAAAATCTCATCCACCTTGAAATAATAATAGCGCAGCAGCCAGTCTGCCTGATAGATCCGATGCTCCCGCAGCATCGGCGGCGCCGTTTGCAGCGCCGGCAAATTCTCTCCGCTGTTGATCGGCACATAAGCCGAATAATACACTCTTTTTAAATCAAAGCTTTCATATAAAAAGCTGCTCTGTCCTAAAATTTGGCGGTCAGTTTCAGCGGTCGCCCCAATAATCATTTGCGTGGATTGTCCCGCCGGTACGAATTGAGGCGCATAGCGGTATTTTGCTCTTTCCTCCTTCACCTGAAGCTGCTCCTGCTTAATCTGCGCCATCGGCAGGTAAAGCTTTTCCAATTTTTTCTGCGGCGCCAGCAATTTAAGCCCCTCCTCTGTGGCAAGTTCAATATTGACGCTCATACGATCCGCCAACAGCCCCGCTTCATGAATCAGTTTCCGATCCGCCCCCGGAATGGCCTTGATATGAATATAGCCGCCAAAATTCTCCCGCCTGCGCAAAAGCGTCAGCACCTGTAGGATTCTCTCCATGGTCGCATTGGCATTTTTTTCAATAGCAGAGCTTAAAAATAAGCCCTCGATATAATTGCGCCGATAAAATTCCATGGTCAGCGTCACCACCTCCTCCGGAGTGAAGCTGGCTCTGGCAATGTCGTTGCTGGCTCTGTTGGCGCAATAGGCGCAGTCATAAATGCAATGATTGGTCATAAGAATCTTCAGCAAGGAAATACATCTCCCATCCGCTCCCCAAGTATGACAAATCCCCGCACAAGCGGCGCTCCCCAGCCCCTTTACTCCACTCCTGCTGTTGCCGGAGGATGAGCAGGATACATCGTACTTTGCCGCCGCCGCCAGAATAGTTAATTTTTGATAGATCTCCTGATTCATCTTGTCCTCTCTTCGTGCCGGCCTTTTCTCTTTTCAGGCTTACCGGCTCTTTAACGCCTTCCATTTGCTTTCTGCTCCGGAGTACCGCTGCCCTTTGCCTTTACTGTCCTCCCGCCGCTTCGCTGCTTCCGGCTGACCGCCTCCTTATTCCTTGGCTTGATATTCAGTATACCATACTTTCGGTAAAGAGTCAAACATATGTTCGGTTTTGATAAAATTTAGGAAATCCTCCTCTGCTCAAAGCTTCCCGCCAAAAGCACGCAAGCTGCCAAAAGTGCTCCGGCAGACAAAATCTCTTTATTACGTAGGCCTTTTTAAAAACTCTCCCTTTTCCTTTTAGCAATCCTCTAGCATCCCAGCGTATTTTTTGCCGCTGCCAAATAATCCCTCAAGTCAAGCTCCGGATCCTCCTTCATCATCTCCATTTGCAGATAAAGCCGCGGCTGTTTTTGAAATAAGCTCCTAAAAAATTCCAAGTTCTGTTCCGCGCTTTTGTCCTTAAGCGGCAAATAGCAAAAGCGCCAGCTTCGGCTCTCCGCATGGTAAAGCGCTCCCTCCGGCCGAATCTGCAAGCCCTCTGTTGTCAGAAAATACTCCGGCAGCAGACTCTCCAGTTCTATCAAGCCCTGAAGATATCGTTCAACAGCCGCCTCATCAGCAGCTCCTTCCGTCATCCCCGTAATATCAAAATCCAGCAAAAGCCATTGATCCTCCCACTGCGCCGTTGGCTTAATCAATCCCTTGATATCGTTGTATTGCAGCATTTTCAATTCATACTCCCATATCTGCGAGTGCTCCAAATAAAATCTCCTATACCTTCGTTCGCCGCAATAATAAATTTCCTCCCTTTTTTCCTGCAAATTTTTCACCTCCCCTGCCACTCCGCGCCTTTAGGGTCTGGGCTGCGCTCCCAGCTCATTGATATTGATTCCTTCAAAAATATTGTTCAGCAGATTGAAAATTTGAGTTTTAAAAGCAAATGCCAAAGCCACAATCACTACGATAATCAAAGCAATCTCTACTATTCCCATGCCCTTGTTATTCCCCAGCGCCTTCCTTGCCCGCTCTGACAGCCGCCTGCCCTGCATCATCCAGCGGCACTGGCAATTCAAGAATCTCTGTTTTTGGCTTCCTTTGTAAGCTTCACTTATTTTCTTCATTTTGTTTCCTCCTTGTATAATTAATCATGTCAAATTAATCAGTTCTTTTTATATCTAAATTTTTTATTTCTAAGAAATTTCTTACCTCTTTACCAAAAGCAATTACATCCTAAACTGCTTTTTGCTAATGGCTATTTTGTGAAAAATTCAAACTCTTTTTCCTTCCAAATCCTATCGGCGGCAAAAATTTCCTTCTAACAAAAACTCTTACTCTCCCTTTAAAACACATCAACATCAGATCCCCTTTCTTCCTTATTAATAAAAATCCTTACTTGCCTCTTTCCTGTACTTTTTCCATTTAAGCCATGTCAACCAGCCAAACCTTTCTTCTTCTGCCTTAACAAAACTTTCTATGCTTACTTCTTTTTTTCTGTACTTTTCCGTTGCAGCCTGACAAAGTTTTTTGTTCTGTTCTAGCAATCCTTTGCTTGCCTTTTGCTTTACAGCTTTTGCTCAAAGGCTGGAAAAATCGTCAGAATAATTATAATAATCAGAAATAACAGCATCGGAAAAATCAGCCGCGAGGAAGTTTTTTGCATATATTCATGGCTGCGGCGCAGCCGATCTGCAAAAAGCTCGTCCTTTAGCTGCTCCAAATATAAAATACTTCTGTCATCCCCTCTTTCATACGCCATCAGCAAAATCTGTTCAAATCTTTGAAGCTCCGGCAGCGGACAAAACCGACAAAGCTCACCGATCGCCACCGCAAAAGGCTCCTGATGATAGATTTTCTGACGACAGCTCTCCAGCGCCAGCGTAAAGCCCCTGCCAAATCCGCTGGATTTGCGGCAAATCATGTCTATCGCCGAAAATGGACTTTTCCCGCATTTTAAAAGCAAAACCAGCTGCTGGAGCATTTGTGTAAAATCCTTTAAATATCTTTTTTCCTCCTTTCTTTTTTTCTCCCTTGCCGCCGCGCGAGAAAGCAGCGACAAAAACGGAATTGCAACCAGCAGGGCGGGAAAAAGGCCTTGCCAATTTGCTTCGCTTTTTAGCGCCGTCCATTCCAGTCTGCCGTTTTCCAGCCGCTTTGGTAAAGTCAGCTCGGCGGTTTTTTCCCTCTCCAAAGCCGCCATCTGCCGGCGCAGGCTTTTTTTTAGCAATTCCCTGATATATTCTGGAGCAAAATCCGCTTTCCCCACCGTTTCCCTCACCTCAGTCTCGGCCATTTCCTCTTGATAGCGCAGGACAGCTCGAATCACGATCTCTCTCTGCTTTTCCGTCTGAAACAGCTCAAAATAATTCCACTCCCCATTTTCCAGCAAAAGTCCAGCCGGCACAAATTCATATTCCACCCCGACTCCGCGCCATTGCTTCGGCAGTATTCTTGCACTGTCGATTTTAGCTTGCAGATTCCTGTTTAATACCTTCTCCTTCAATTCCGCCGCCAGTCGTTCCAGCTTGCGGCGCAGCTCACTACCTTCTTCTTCTTTTTGCCGTAAGCGCACGGATATGCTGCCGGAAAATTCCTCCTCGCCCTGATAGCGATAGCTCAGCATCACATTTTTTTCTGCCTCTTGAAAACCCGGACGCAGCAGCGTTGTCAGCGGCTGGTCGTTTCCCGTCAAAAGCGGCAGCAGCCAAAGAAACGGCAAAATCACCAGCAAAATGATAATTTCTCTTTGCTTTTCCGGAAAAAGCTCTCCCAGCACGCTCTTTATCTTATTTTTCAATTTCTTCACCTGATCTCCTTTTATCCTTTCTGATAAATCCCCAAATGCTTTTACACACCGAAAAATTCCCTTTCTATCACGCAAGCCAGCCATTCTACCGCATAAATGAAATACCCGCAGTCAAACCATCCGACCAAAAGCTTACTTTTCGTTAATTCCCTAATAAATCTCCTGTTTTCGCAGCCAGCTTTTTCCCCTCTAGCTTCAATCCATGTTATAGCCGCATAAGCACGTCCCTGCCGGCAGTTTTTTAGACAAAATATCTTTTTTCCTTCCCCAGCAGCTCCAGCCTAACTCTCCCGTACTATAGCTCAATCTGCGTCATGCTATAGCATAAATAAGATGCCAGCAGATAGAGCCCCAGACAAAAAGCCATGACCATTTTTCCCGATAAAGTCAAATACATGATCTGCCGGAAATTGGGCGAAAGACCTTTTAGATACAGCAGAAGCAGCGGCACAAATAAGGTCAGCATACGGCTTTCATACTTTGCCTTGGTTAAAAGGCTTTGAATCTCTCTTTCCATTTGCAGCTTTTTCTGAAGCTGAAGGATATGGTTACTCATCAGTTCATGCAGATTGCTGCCGCTTTGCAGGCTGGAATCAATCACTGCGGCAAAATATTTCAAGCCTTCGGTCGGCCGCCTTTCTGCCAGCTCACGAAAGATATCCGTCGCATATACGTTCATTTCCAATTTTTTAAGCATCCAGTCCTCGGATAACAGCAGACCGCTTTTGCGAATCGCTTCGGTCATCCCCGATTCTAGGGAATGGCCCAGACGAATATAGCTGTCCAGCTCGGCCAAATACCTGCCAAAATCCTCCTCCCATTTCTGCTTCTGTCTTTGCCGCAGTTCTTCGGCTGCCGCTCCCTCCAAAAAAACTAGAATCGGCAGCAGCAATCCGCTCATAAGAATGCTTTCAAAAAAAAGCCAGCTCAGCGCCACCGCAATCCCTCCGCCGGCGCCATAATAGATAAGCCTTTGCTTTGGCGGCAGTCTTTGCCTTTCCTTCTTTTTTCCCGGCATTTTAATAATCTTCTCTCGGAAAGGCTCTTGCTCTGGACAAGCCTCTCCTCCCTTTTTTCCTTTGCCCCACTGCCATAGCTTTATCATTTCTCTCCCACCTTTCCTTCAATCTAAAATCCGGCTTTATCCGCTGTAAACTGTCCTGCCCAAAGTCATAGCGGTAAAGCGCCTCCACCTGAACCTCCGCCTCCCTTATCCCCGTTATCAGACATATTTCCACGATTCGCCTGCCCCTGCCATGAATTTTTTCCAAATGCACAAACAGATCAATGGCCGACGCAATCTGGCTGCGAATAGCGGTGACCGGTATCTCCATACCCGACAGCACCATGGTTTCCAGCCGTTTTATCATGTCAAGCGCCGAATTGCTGTGCCCCGTGGATAACGAGCCGCTATGCCCCGTATTCATCGCCTGCAACATATCAATGGCTTCTTCTCCCCGTACCTCGCCGACAATGATACGATCCGGCCGCATCCGCAAAGCTGCTTTAATAAGAGCTCCGGCGCCGATCTGCCCTCCGCCGCTCAAACCTTCCGCCCGGCATTCCAGATTGACTTGATTGGGTACCTGATCAATACGCAGCTCTCTGGCGTCCTCAATCGTAATGATTCGCTCCTGCTCCGAAATTGCCGAGGTCAGCACATTCAGCAGGGTGGTCTTACCGGAGGAGGTTCCGCCGGAAACAAAGATATTGTACTTTTTTCTGACCGCCTCCGCTAAAAAATCCGCCGCCTCCTTCGTCAAGGTTCGATTGTCAATTAAGTCCTTCCATGCCAACGGTTTTTCCGAAAATTTTCGGATCGTTACCATCGGACCCTGCGCGGCAACCGGTGGTAAAACTACGCTTACTCGCTCTCCGCTGCTCAAATGCAGATCACAAATCGGATTTTTTTCATTGACCTGCTTGTTCAAACGGCTAACCATACGCTGAATAATTTGCTGCAGCTCTCCTTCAAAATAATAGTGATGCCGTACCTCCTGCATTTGTCCGCACCGCTCCAGATAAAGCTTTTCTTCGCCAAGAATCATAATCTCGTTGACCGCCTTATCCTCCAAATAGGGCTGGATACTGCCATAACGGCGCAGCATATAAAACAGCTCCTTTGCCAGCCGAAGCTTCTCTGTCAGCGGAAGAAAGGATTCCTGAAGCTTTTGATTAATCCTGCGCCGCAGCCTTTCATCCTTTTCTTCCTCTCCTATTCCTTCAAAGCTATCCTCCTGCCCTTCTTCGATAATTTGCCGGTAGTATTTCATCAGCATTTTCCCGTCCTCCTAGCTCTCGTAAAATTTCCGCCGTTCCTCCCCCTTCTGTAAGTGCAATATAGTCAAATCCGGCGCCGGCAGCAAACTGCTTCCATTTATCCGCCACTCGCCTGATCGCAAAAAAGAATTCATTCGGCTCCGTCGGCCTGCACCAGCTCTGCATTTCCGAGGAGGATAAATCCAGCACAATCCTTTGATAACCTCCTTGGCAGAGCATTTGCATAAATTCCTTTTTGCCGCGCTGCCTCAAAACCTGTAAATCCTCCTGACATAAGGGGCCATGTAAAATATCTGTTCCTCCCTGACGCAGACAAAAGTCTTGAACATTTGCCTTCCCCAAGCTTTGCCAGTAAAACAAAAGGTCGGACAGGCGAAATGGGATAAATTCCCGGCTGAAAATATGATAGGCGTCAAAGGAAAGCAGCAAGGTTCTTTCTCTTTTCCCCAGCTCTAGCGCCAGCTCATAGGCAAGACTGGAAACGCCGATACCGCCAAAGGGCGAATACAGATAAATCAAATCCACTTTTTCCTCCCTTAGCGGCGCGGCTTCAACGATTCCCAATTGATAAAGCCTTTCGATTATTTTGCTGCGAATCTGAAAAATCGGCTGATAGCAAAAGCATTCCGCTGCTTCTGATGACGGCGCCTCCGTCATGAACAAAAAAGCGTCAGCCCGTCCGGCCACTTCGGCATATTCCGGCGAAATCAGCCAAAGACTCTTTTCCTGTGGCGCCCTAAGTCGCTCCTCCGGCCGCTCTGCCTGCGTGTGACGGTGAAATTCCCAGACGCGTCCCTCCGCTGCCAGCATATCGGCTAATTTGCTTTGATATTCTTGATCCTTTAAATACAAATGAATATGAATCATCTTATCTCCTTCCATCGCTTCGGCAGTCGCTTTTGACCGCGCAAAAGCCGTCCGCTTCCTTCTTCTCTCCGCTCCGAGCAGGCACATTTTTAGCTTCTCTCGGCAATCCCGCTTGATATAAGGCTTTTTCGCTGTTTTCTTTCCTGCGTGTTTATCTTAGCATTTTAATTTCAAAAAGTCGTCCGCTAGTTGTGGAATCTAGTTAGAAAATGATTAGTATTTGATTAAAAAATGATTAAAATTATGGCATAAAAAAAAGACGGTTCTGAAAGCCTTCTTTCAAAATCGTCCTTTTCACTAAGCTTTATATATCGCTACAGAGCCTTTACCGCTTCCAGCGCCTTGTCGTAGTCGGGATGGCTGGTCACCTCCGGCACATATTCGACATAGCGGATAATTCCCTCTTCATCAATCACTACAATGCCTCGGCTCAACAAGCGCAGTCCTTCCAGCTCAAAGCCATACTTATGCGCAAAATCCAGTTCCCGATGATCCGACAGCAAAATCAAATTCTTGATTCCCTCCGCTGCGCAAAACCTGCCCTGAGCAAAGGGAAGATCTGCTGAAATCGTAAGAATCGCCGTATTTTCCAGCTTATCCGCCTCCACATTAAATCTTCGGGTCTGCGCTTCGCATACGCCGGTATCCACCGACGGCACAACGCTGATTAAAACCTTCTTACCCTTTAATTCCGATAAATGAAAGGCGCTTAAATCTCCCTTCACCGCCGTAAAATCCGGCGCAGCCTGTCCTACCTTAGCCTCTGCTCCGACTAAAACTGCCGGATTCCCTGCAAATGTTACTACATTTGTTCTTTTCTCCATATCTCTTTTCCTTTCCTGCTTCGCAGCTTTTTATAAATTTTCATCCTCAAATTCTAAAAAACAGAGATTTCCCCGCCTCGGCGCCATTACTCTCCTTCAAGACCTCGGCATGCCGCAAAACGGATATAATAAATTTTGATTGGCAGCGCCTTCTGATCCATCATACCTATATTAGCGCGCTGTGGCCATTCGCCTTTGCTTCAAAAATCCTATATCCGCAAGGCTCTCCATCTCTCTGCTATTATTATACCCTTTTTCAGGCAAATGAAAAGCGCTATCTTCGTTTTATTCTAGGCAAGCCTTCTATAAGCCCTTCCGCATTTGCTTCTTCTGCCTTCTGCAATACCGCTTCCGGTGCTGCCCTTCTGTCTTCTCTGCTTCTATAAGCCTTTTCCGCATTGCTTCTTCTGCTTCTGCGCTGCTTACGCTGCTGCCCTTCTGCTTTCTCTGCTTCTATAAGCCCTTCCGCATTGCTTCTTCTGCCTTCTGCAATACCGCTTCCGGTTCTGCCCTTCTGCCTTTTCTGCCTCTGTAAGACTTTCAAGCATTTGCTTTTTTTGTCTCTGCACCGCTTCTGGCGCTGTCCTTCTGCCTTTTTTGCTTCTGCAAGGCTTTCTTCGGTTTTATTAAAGCTCGGTCGCCTTTCCTGACTAGCGATAAAGCCCTGAAAACAGTCCGGCAAAAAGAATTGTCATGATTCCTGAAATTGCTACTGACAGACTGCTCATTGCCCCTTCAATCTCTCCAATTTCCATCGCCTTGCTGGTGCCCAGCACATGCGAAGCCGTGCCCAGCGCCAAGCCTACCGAAATGGGATGCTTGATTTTAAAGGCCTTGCAGATCCATTCCCCCAAAACACTGCCCATGATACCGGTCAGCACAATCGCTGTCACCGTAATCGTTGAATTGCCGCCCAGCTCCTTGCTCAAATCAATGCCAATCGCCGTAGTAATGGATTTTGGCAAAAAAGTGACATACTGCTCATAGCTGAATTTCATAACATATGCCAAACCAAAAATGCAGATCAAGCCAGACAGCGTACCGGAGAGAATCGCCAGCAGCACCGCCTTATAATTTTTCTTTAAATAATGAAACTGCCGATACAGAGGAATCGCCAAGCAGATAGTGGCAGGCGTGATAAAATAGGCCAGATAACCCGCTCCTCTCTCATAGTGCCGATAGTCAATGCCAGTCAGGCGCAGTAGCCCAATAATAAAAACAATAGACAGCATCAGCGGATTCAGAAGGGGAGTGTTCCAGCGCTGACGGAGCTTAACCGCTCCCCAATATACGGCTAGGGTTAAAAAGGAGCCAAAAAACATCGAATTTCCCAAAAGCTCGTTCATTTGCCCTGCTCCTTCCGTAAAATCCAGTCAGCCACCTTGCCGGTCACCACGGTTACTACTATGGTACTTATAAAAATCAGCGCCAGCGCCTCCAAAAGAATCGGCTGTACCTCTCCGAAAATATTCATCAAGTTCACGCCCGGCGCAACAAAAAACAACGGCATGCTCAGCAGCAAAAAATCAGCGGCGCTCTCGACCCTCTCCAGCTTCAAGCCTCCGCTTTGCAGTGCTGCAAACAAAAGCACCAGACCATATACGCTGGCCGGAATCGGCAAGCCCAACAGCCGATACAGCAGCTCCGAAAAAAATGTTATTCCGAATATAATTCCCAGTTGCTTTAATTTCTCCATAAACTCCTCTTTGTCCCTGCATATTTTCTACGGATCCCGCAAACATTGCATTTCTCCCGCTTACAGAATGACTATGATGGGCTTCAAAAAATCGGGCGATAGCAGAATAAAAAACGGGACTGCCGTCAGAAATTTTTCAAAGACCCCAGCAGCTTTCCCTTGGGAAAGCCGTCGCCCGATAAAATCCCCTGTTTGCGGCAGCCCCGTTCCCTTTTATACTCTTACGTCAATATTTCCGCCCAGATGCGGAGCTACACTGCGCTCCATCATAGCGGTGCTTTGCTCAATCATCTTTACCATCGCCTCGCCCTGCTGTTCTGCGACTTCCTTTACGTTTTTCGCAAAGCCCACTGTCCAATCCAGCCGAGTCTGTCCCAATTTCATTGCACTAATCGTTCCTGCGTCCATTTCCTTCCTTTCTGTCCTTTCGGATCCTCTATCCCTCCGCCGTTTCTTTTTCCGGCGACAGGAATATCAACTCGTATACTACTTCTTTTTTATTATCGTCATTATATACCTGATACTTTACCTGCTGCGCCTTAAAAATTTCGGAGGCGATCGCCAGCCCCAGTCCCGTACCGGCCTTCTTGTTTTTCCCCTTGTAAAAGCTGTCCCATAAATAGGGAATATCTGCCGCTGCAATGAAGGCTCCGTCATTGCTGATTCGGAGCTTTATTTCCTCGCCGCTTCGACTAAGTTCCAGCCGAATCTCTGCGACGGCATGCTTGATGCTGTTGCTCAAAATATTTCCCAACGCCTGCTCCAGCCGGAATGCATCACCCCAGATTACTGCGGGAGTAAAGGAAAATTGAATCTCCTTACTTTCAGAAAGAGCGATTCTCTCCTGCTTTTTTATGAGTTCCCTCAAAAACAAGGGCAGGTCAATCCGCTCCCTCTTATACTCCATCAGCCCTGATTCCAGCACCGAAAGATCCAGCAGTTCCCGCACGACCTTGCTCATTTTCTGGCATTCATCCAAAATAATTTCATAAAACTCCGCCTGCTCTTTTTGATCTGCCAGTCCGTCGCTAAGCGCCTCCGCATAGGAGCTGATGACGGAAACCGGAGTTTGCAGCTCATGGGAAACCTGCGCGACAAAGCGTTTTCGCATTTTTTCCAATTGCTGCTTTTTGGAAAGCTCAGAGGTCAAATCGCTAATCGTATTTTTTAAAATCAGGGTAATTTCATTTAAGGTCGCACCCAGCTGTCCGATTTCGTCGCTGCGCCGGCTTTGGTAGGTAACATCAAATTCCAATCTGCCGATTTTCTGCGCCAGCTGATTGAGCCTGACGATTGGATCGGTGATCGACTTTGCCAAAAAATATGCCGCTATCACACTAAGCAGCACCCCCAGAGCCAATCCCTTCCAGATATAGGAGCGAAAAACCTCCAGCGTTTCGTCAATCGTAATCACTGGAATTTCCAGCCAAGCAAATCTGCTTTCATCAATCTGGCTCAAATAGCCAAGCCAAAGAGAATTCGCCACAGGATAATCGGTGCGAATGACGATGGCGGCATGCTCCCCATAATAGATCTCTCTAACCGTTTCTCCGAAATTATAAACATATCTCTGATTCTTATAAAGGATCAGAGCCCTGTTTTCTGTAATGTCAAGCAGAGTAATCCTTCCCTCAAACTGATAGCCGAGATAGTCAAGGCTTTCCTTCGCCTCGGTATCGCTTCCCGCTATTTGCAGCTGCATCTGTATCTGCTTACCGGTTTGAATCATTTTTTCGATCTTCTGCTCATAATATTTTTGCTCTACATAAGTATTTAAGCCAATACTAAAGCTGACTGCCAGAGCAAAAAAAGTCGCCAAAAAAGAAAGCAATACCTTTATTTTCAGTGATTTCATGACTCGCTCCGTTCCTCTCTGTCCGTTGAAAAGCATTCCTCTTTTTTACCGTTTGCTCTCTGCCGGCAAAGCCCTTTCTGCAAAGCTACTCCGGCTTTTCCTCTGCCGGCTGCCTTTCGGCCTTCTGCCGTTTTTTTGCATTTCTTCTGTCTGCTGTTAAGAAAGGCAGGCCTCGCTAATCCAAGCGATAGCCCATGCCCCGAATCGTCTTGATTCTCTCGCCCTCCTCGCCCAGCTTCTGCCGAAGCCGCTTGACCACAGTATCGACGCTTCGATCCTCGCCATCATAAGCATAGCCCCAAATCCGATTCAAAATCTGATCGCGGCTTAGCGCTTGATTTCGATTATTTAAAAAATAAAGTAAGAGATCGTATTCCTTGGGCGTCAGCTCCAGCTCGCTGCCTCCGACCATTACCTGTCTAGCCGATGTATTTACCTGAATCCCTCCGCTGGTAAGCGCTTCCTCTCGGCTTAGCTTGCCGGCGCGATTCAGCAGCGCCTTTACTCTGGCGATTAGCTCTCCTGTCCGAAAGGGCTTGGGAACATAATCATCCGTTCCCAGCCGAAAACCGAGCAGAGTATCCTCCTCGCTATCCCGCGCCGTCAGCATAATCACCGGTACCGACGAGTGCTCCCGAATCCTTTTCAGCACATTCCAGCCATCCAGCTTTGGCATCATCACATCCAATATGACTAGGTCAATCTCATTGTCTGCAAAAATTTCCAGCGCTTCCGCTCCATTTTCTGCCTCCAGCACCCGAAAGCCTTCGCTGATAAGATATTTCCCTACAATTTTCCGCAGCCTCTCTTCATCTTCAGCAATTAAAATATTGGTCTGATACATACTCACCTCTTGTTCCTTCTTTGGTTTATATCCTTTCCCAACTCATACTGCCTCTCTGCTCTTTATTCCAAAGACCTTTGTCCTTCTCCAAAAGCTCCCGAATCAGCTTTCCCCCTTCATCGTCTGCTCCAATCTAAGATATCTGGCAAAGCCGATTTTTTCCAGCGTCAGCAGCAGCAACATGCCCAGAACATAGGCAGAAATAACCTGTCCGATAAATACTGTGACCATCATGAAATAAATCGCGTCCTGCATCTGATACGCATAGCGCAGAATAAAGGGAATCACCAGCGCATTGAAAATTACTGCCGGTATCGGTGTCAGATAGCGCCGCGACCGTAGTCGGTATGCCGCTGCCGCTGCCGCCAGTGTCGTCAAGGAGCCAAAAATGATATCCAAAAGATCTGCTCCCCCGACAATATTTCCGATCAGACAGCCAATAAACAGTCCCGGCACCGCCGCCGGAGTAAAAAACGGCAGCACCGACAGCATTTCGGCGATCCGTACCTGCACCGCTCCAAAGGAAATCGGTGCAAAGGCAATGACCAAAACAACATAAAGAGCGGCTATCATTGCCGCCTGGGTCATAAATTGGGTGTTTTTTTTCATAATAAATCCTTCCTATATTGCCATGCTGCGGCCTTTCCTTTGTCAGCGGCAAATGCCGTTCTACGCAGCTATGTCAATATTGCCTGAATTTTATGCCGCATTTTTCAGAGCCATCGCAGGCAAGCTCCTTCTCCTAGCACAGCAAACCTCTTATGCCATGCCAAGCAGGTTTTTGCTCTCCATGCCAAGCCACATCCAAAAAACATAAAAATCAAGCTCCTAGTTTTGTTTTAAGTGAGGATGGTTTCGAACTCACTTTGTTTCCACGGCAAAGTCCGATTAGCGTCAAAACAGCCTACCTTCTTAGTCCGCAGATGAGGAATCCTTATTTCGGAAAGGGCTTCCGATATCCCAGCGAATCTTTGGCAAAGGCTGCCTTCTCCCGTCACGGAGCCGACGGTCTGACGCTCTGCGCCAAATCCTTTTAAGCAAAAAGGCCAGAAGCAACGCTCCCAGCCTTTTACAAACTCGAACTTACACCTAAAGAGATTATAGCACAACTTGAACCAAGCTGCAAAGGTTTTTTACAGACCTCCGAGCACTTCATCCACATTTTTCGCCTTTACTCACAAGAGCCACCACCGATTTGATCAAGCGCTCCCTCTGCCTGGCAATTTCCACATCAACTCTTATTTTCTTCTCCGATTACATCCGCCTTGTCCTTTTTCGTCAAGTAGCGATAAGGTCTTTCCTTTCTGTCAATCTTGCAGATTCCGCTGTAGCGGCAGTAGGCGCAAGGCGTTCTTTTATTGTAATAATAAGGCTTGATCTCGGCATCGCCCTGCCGGATACGACCGGCGATTTCCTCCGCCTTGGCATGGGCAAAGCCGGTCAGCCGCTTCAGCTCCGCTGCCGGAAGCGCCATGCTCCCAGCGTAGGGACTGCCGTCCTTCTTCAGTCGAACATTCGTCACCAGCGACCGCTCATGCAGGCTCCCATCCAAACGGCTCAGCTCCTCCAGCACAAATACTCCCTTTAGCCGCATCGCCTTTAAGAAATCCTCCTCCGCCGGCAATTCTCCCATGCCAATATCCGTCTGGGAAAAGAGCGGATCCTTCAAATGAAAGTACGCGGCGCCAACCGGCAAAGCCAAGGCTCCGTCCTCCTTCCGCAGATATTGCTCTCCCGCCTCCAAATAAATCAGAAGCTGCAATTGCAGTCCATAGAATATTTCAGTATAATCCAGCTCATGCTCGGATGTCTTATAATCCAGCACCGAAAAATAAATGAATTTTCCCTCGCGGCTGATGTCTATGCGGTCGATCACTCCTTCCAGAAAAAATTCCTCCCCGTCCTCGGTAAAAAAGCGTAGATCCGCCATATCCTCGCGCCGGAAACGCAGCTCCTCTCGGTAAAAGCTCATTTTTCCCCTTTGCAGCTGCTTCCGCATGGTTTCCAATGCCCGATCAGCCAGCGCAGTCAAGCGTTCCGCCAAAAATCCGTTCCTAGCGCTGCCCGTAAAAATATCCCGTCGGTCGGCTTGAACAGCCTCTTTCACCGCCTGCTGCAAAACATCGCGATATTCCGTTTCCTCCATCTCAAACAGCTGCTTTCCCGCCTTTCGACTAAGCCGGTGCACCATCTCCATCACCTTGTGCAAAAACATCCCGATATCCACTCTCTCCGCCTGATAGGGCATAATCTCCCGCGCTTTCAGTCCATAGCGGATAAAATGCAAAAAAGGGCAGGCGCTGTAACTTTCCAGCCGCGATACGCTCATTCCCCTTTGTCTGCCGTAAAGACTGTCTGCCAGCTCCGCCGAAATCTTCTCCATCGGCTCAAAAACCGGCTGTGTCAGCTTTTCCACCGTCGCCCTCGCCCAAGAATTTTTCAGGCTCTGATACACTCGGAAAAAATCCTTATTTTCTCCGCCCGCCTGCCATTGCTTCATAAAGCTGACCAGGGTCGGCTTGGGGTAGGTAACTTTTTCATGCTCCTGCCACCATTTCGTCAGATTTTTCACTTTATTTCTCGGAAACATCCGGCAAATCTGATAGTAAAGCTCCGCCGGCCTTTGCGTCCTGCCGTCGCTTCCGGTTCCGGCAAAGCTCAAATAAAGCTGCTCGGTAGCGCTTAAAAGACTCATAAAAATGGTCAGCTGGGCTTTAAAGATACTGGTTTTTCTGTCCTCTGCCAGCCCAAATTCGGTTCCGGCATTTTTCAGACTCAGCCTCTCCCAGTCCGAAAAAAATCCGTTATCCGGCTGAATACTGGGAACATTATTTTCTGTCAGTCCAATGGCAAAAACCACCTTGGTCTTGGGCAATCTGGTATGCTCCAGGCTGCCGATAACAATCTGATCCGGCACCGGCGGCGCACTCGCATATTCCAGCTCGCTCATCCCCGCCAGCAGCAGGGCGGCAAAATCCTCCACGGAAATCCCCTCTCTCAAAGGCTCGCCCTTTGCCTCCGGTACTTCTTCTCGCCCCTCGCTTTGACCGCTCTCCAGCTGCCTCCCTTTCTCTGCGTCCGCCGGCTGGTCTGACGGAAGCTCCATAAATCGGCGCATTTCCGCCAAATGCTCCTGCACCTTCCGGCAAACCTGACGATATTGGGAGGCAACCGTCCATTCCTGTCTCTCCTCCAGCTCCAGTACCTGCTTTTCTATAGCGGGAAATACCTGTCTGCTCTGTAAATATTCCTCCAAAGCCGTCAGCTTTCCGGAAAAGCTGCTTTCCCGCCGAATGCCCTGCTCCAGCTGCCTTATGTCCTGCAAAATCTGCCGCATTTCCAGTGAAAGTCCTTCTGCCTTCTCATATGCCGCCAGTCCGCGGAACCCGCGCTCAGTCGCCATGATATCCAGCCGACTGATTTCCGTCTGCACCGCCTCTTTTTTCTCCCTATCCCATGAGGGCAGACAGATATAGACGCTTTTCAGATGCTGCATCATCTCCTCATAGCGAAAACGAGTTCTGACCGCCTGTAGCGCCGATTCCAAAAATGCCAGCAGCGGATGCAGGCGAATCGTTTCCTTCCTGTCAACAAAGCAGGTCAGCTGATATTCCTTAAATATCTGTTCCGCTCTTTCCGCATATTCCTCTAAATTTCCGGTCAAAACAGCTAGGTCACAAAAGCGATAGCCCTTTTCATACACATAATATAATATTTCCTCGGCAACATAGCGAAGCTCTTCTTCACGGGAAGCCGCCTCAGCGATATGAAGCTGCCCGCATTCCTCCTGCTCCGGCTGCTCCGGCTGCTGAAAAAGCTCGGCTTCTATTTTTAAAATGCCCGGTGAAACCTCCGGCAGACTTTCCTTGATAAGGGTAAGCTTTTCCGGAGCGGAAAGCTCACGCAATTTGCTGATTGTGTTTTTGATATCAAAATAAAGCTCCGAAGGATATCGCAAATCCCCAAAGCCTAGCCGCTCTTCGTCCTTCCATGCATAGGGCAGAGCAATGTGAACGGCTTTGGCTTTTTCGATCAGCACAGACAGGATTTCCAGCTGCAGCGGAACAAAGCCGTAAAAGCCGTCGACAAATACCTCCGTCTGCCCCAGCTCACTTTGCCGGAGCAGTGCAGCAACCTCTCCCAGCGCCGCCTCCACCACAAAATATTCTCTCCTAACCGCCTCGGCATAGACCGCCAAAAGCTCCGCCAAATCGCTGGTCTTATCCCGAAGCAGCTCGCCCGGCATTTTAGCCGCCAATTCCTTCAGTTTCTCCGGAGTCATTCGATATTGGTAGCACTCTGTCAGCATTTTCGCCAAGGCCTTGATAAAGGCATGACTTTTTCTTTTTTTGGCAAGCAGGGGAAAGCGCTCCGGTGCCTCCTCCAGCAGTCGATAGAGCAAAGCTGCCCGGCTGCTTCCCTTCAGCGCCAGCTTTCCAGCCAGAGACAATTCATTTTGCAGGCGATAGACAAAACGGTTAAAACTAAGGACTTCTAAATTTAGAAGTCCTTTGCTATTATTTTGACGGATCAATTCCCGCTGCGTCTGCAAGGTGTACTGCTCCGGCACCAGATACCAAACCGGTGAAAAAACGTCTCCGGCCGCCGCTTCCAGCGCCTTTTGCTGCAAATAAACGCTCTTTTTTGACTGCGGTTTTCCTAAAACGAATTCTATCATGTCCGTATCTT
Organism: Eubacteriales bacterium; assembly: GCA_041844915.1. Classification (GTDB taxonomy): domain Bacteria; phylum Bacillota; class Clostridia; order Lachnospirales; family Vallitaleaceae; genus W11650. The sequence goes on along the minus strand of JBGZBY010000035.1, from coordinate 3,266 downwards.
GACCCTTTTTATTTTCCTTTCACAAATTTCAAAAGCTTCTTCGCCGTTGCTACCGTATCATCCGGCACCTTGACCCGTTTGGTATTGATTGCTTTGATATTCAGTTTTTTTACATCCAAATAATTGAGCGCATCTTCATGCAAAGTAAAGCAGCAGTTCATTTCCTTCAGCTTTTCAATCATTTCCTCATCCTCGCTGTCCTCGGAAACAATAATGCCAAAAGGCTTGCCCAGAATCAGACATTCCATGACCGTCGCCCAGCCCGGCTTAATCAAAGCCAGTGAGCTTGCCATCAGATAATCCTGACTATGGCTGATTTTATTTGGCAGATTGATTACATGCGCGTCGCCGCCTGCCGTCAGCGAACCCGCGGCAAAGACATGACCGGACTGAAAATTAATAATCATGTCCTTTTTGTGCGCAATTTGTCCAATCGAAAGATACATCGTCGGCCAATACATTTTTTTCAAATCTACCGACGCCAAGAAATTGACCCGCCGCATCAAATGACCGCCCTCCGCAGTCGGGCAGGTAAGTCCGTCCATCTTGTCCGCCATCGCCAGCCGGTAAAACAAATCCAGCTCATTATACAGCTTCAGATACCGCTCAATATATTCCTGCTTAATCCCCTTTTTCTGATAGCGATGATACCAGGTATAATTGGACAAGCCGATCTTTTTGATACCCAGCGCCTTCGCCACCTCGATGCCCAAAATCGAAAAATCGGTAATCACGCATTCCAGAGGCAGCTCCTTGAGGACTTCCAGCTCCTTTGCCAGCAGGTCGGGTAATTTATGAATAAATTTTTCCACATTTTTTTCCGTTGTTTTGACGTCGGTCGTCAGGGTATTTTCAAAATATACGGTCTTGGCTTCGGTTTCCGTTATCTGGTAGATGATTCTGCCCTCATAGGGGATCAAATATATTTTGGCATACTCAATCTGCATCCTGCCGCTTACCAGATAGATCTGATAGTCGCTTTCCTCCATGATCTGCTCGATCAGGGCCAGCGATCTGGTAATATGGCCAAAGCCTGTATCGGAAACATAATATCCTATTGTTTTCATCATTTCCTCCCATTACCGGTTCTAAGCGCTCAATTGCAGCGGCGGCATACCCTTCCGGTAGCTCGCAGCCGCTGTGAATCCCAAGCGCTATGGAGCTTCTCTTTGTTTTTAAAATCGGATATCGGTACAAAAACCGACGTTTTCAGTCAATCTGAAAATGCCGGTCTTGCTGCCACATAGGATCTCTTATAATACAGCGTTCAGCTTTTCCACCAATTTTTGCTTCGGCACTGCGCCCATAATACTGTCTACCGCTTTTCCGTCCACAAACAAAATCATCGTCGGAATGCTCATGACCCGATAAGCTCTTGCCGTGTTACCGTTGTCATCCACATTTAACTTACCAATCTTCACCCTGCCCTGATATTCTGCCGCCAGCTCATCCACCACCGGACTCATCATTTTGCAAGGACCGCACCAGTCCGCATAAAAGTCCACCAGCACCGGCTCTTTTGCCTGCAATACTTCCTGTTCAAAATTTGCGTCTGTAAATTGATATGCCATTTTATTCCTCCATTCTCTGACAGAGCCTCTCCCGCGCCTTACGGCCCTTCATCTTCGCTATAGGGCTTACCTTCCCATGCCCCGCTCAAAAGCTCCGCCTTTTTTAATTCTGTAGTTCCCAGCTTGGCTTTGCTACAGCCGAATTGCCCGCCTGCTTCGTTTCTTCCTTGTGTGGTGCTCCGTCATTTTCCATTCCCTTGCCGCAAAGCCTATTCTTATTATATAAAGTTTTATTCGGATAGTCAAGCCCCATCCGCGCAAAACCCGCCGCTTCGGGCTTTGCGCTTTCTCCGCTCTTAAATCTCCTGTTTTTTCTATCGGAGGCTTTTGCGAAGGTTTTGCGTCCTCCTATTCCTCCTTTGCTTTGCCGCAGAAGCCTGCTAGGCATTCTGTCGCCTTTGCTCCCCAGCCATCCGTTCCGGCCTTAGCCCGACAAAGCTCGTTTCCGCCTCTTTTGCCTATCCCCAGCATTTGCTGAAAATAGCCGATTCCTTCCTCTCTTTACGGTTAAACCAGCTGCCGGAGAGCTTTCTCCGCTCTTAATTCTCCTGTCAAATCCCTCTTTTTAGGCTCTTTATCGCAGGCATCTGTCCGAAGGCGCAGGAAGCACTACAGACAATATCCTGTTTTTTTATCAATTACATTGATAAGATTATTTCCTTTTATATAGCGCTCCAAATTCTCCAGCATAATTTCCCCGATTCTTTGCCTTGCCATTGGAGAGGAAAAGCCGCCGGCATTGTGCGGAGTAATCAGCACATTTTCCATTTGCCACAGAGGGCTGTCCTCCGGCAAAGGCTCCCGTTCAAACACATCCAGTACGGCTCCAGCCAGCCTATTTTGCTGCAAAGCCTCTGTCAGAGCCGCCTCATCAATCAAGCCGCCTCTGGCAATATTGATTAAAATCGCTTCCTTTTTCAGCAGAGCCAGCCGTCGCCTGTCTATAATATGCCGAACCTCCTGATACATCGGAATGGTCAGTACAAAAATATCGGCGCGCACGATTGCCTGATCCAGCTCCGCTTCGTAGTACAGCTCGTCCACATAGTCCGGCTTTTCGCTCGGCCTTCTTTTTACTGCAATCACATAAGCGCCCATTGCCTTCATTCGCTTTGCCGTTTCCCTGCCAATATCGCCCAGCCCCAAAAGCACAACTGTCGAGCCCTTCAAATTGGTAACAGGAATCCTCTGCCAACGCTTTTCCCTTTGCGCCCGCGCATAGATGTGAAAATGATTTTTCAAAAGCAATACCGCTCCCAGCACATATTCCGCGATTGACTCGCCAAATGCGCCAGTTGCATTGGTCAGCACAATATCCTCCGGCAGCGCTCCGGGCTTCAGGTATCCGTCGGTTCCCGCCGTTTGCAGCTGCACCCATTCCAGCTTCGGCACATCGGCAAAATGGCGCAGCGAAAGATTGCCCAAGACAGCGCTGACCTCCCGCATATCCTCCGGCGTAATATCTGAATTGGCTTTGTATACAATCGAATGACCAGCGGCAAGCCGCTCCGCCTCGGCTCTTTCCTTGGCGTTGAATTCGGTCGCAATTAAAATTTTTTTCATAATTCCTCCTGACGATAATTTTTCTTTCCCCGCCCCCAGCAGGCTTATGTGCAAGAAAAATCCGCCGCCGCGCCGGCCGCTTCCTTGCCTTCCTATAGTATTACCGATTGCGGCAAAAGTCAAGCGCAGTTA
>JBGZBY010000034.1:0-6289 GCA_041844915.1 Eubacteriales bacterium | reverse complement strand
CCCATTTTATCTCTAACACTTGCTTCACCATCTAGCGAAATAATATATGTCCCTTCTTCTGCGTAAAAAGTATACAACTCAATTCTTCCTGTTTTAAATCCATTCACATTGCTACGCAAAAGGATTGATGAAAGCGGAATTTCTTTTCCCGTACGTTGATTGATGACTTTAAAACCAAATTCTCCGATTGGAGTTTTTGTAAACAACTTTCCGCTAATCCATAAACCGTATCGCCCCTCAGCTTTAATTGTAAATACACCCTCGCTATTGGTGCAGGGCATTTCATACACAATTTCGGCATTGGCAAAACGAATAATCTGTTTAATACATAAAATCAATAAACTTATTCCTATCGGTATCAATAAACAAAATAAATATTTCATATTTTTTACACACTCCTTTTTCTGATGAAACATTTATTTAATATTAATTTGTTTCTCCCAATATCTGTAATATTGTACCAAATTGCTAGCGCGATGGCTAGCCCTAAGTACATGAACCCACTACTTTTTCAAATTAAAGTAGCAGTTTTTGTTTTTATGTTGTATTATTAAGTTACCACACTCAAACAACTACATAGCAACAAGAACTGCTATGCGTATTTTATCATGTTTTTTTAGACTTAACAATTACATATCTTATTTTTTATCCGGATCACCATCTGTTTTTTGTGATGCCACTTTATCTTTCATATATTTCAGGAAGTTATTTCATGGATTATTTAAAACATTACAAAAAATGATTTCTCCTCATGGTCTTACTGACCATATAATGCAATCTTACCAGACCTACATTTCTGCTTATCTCGATTATATCGAAAATACACTTCACAAGACGCATTCCATGTCTCTTACAAAGATCAGCGTCGTTTTCTTAATGTCCTTCAAAAAGAACAGAATCTCTCTGTCCGTACGATCAATGTTGCATTTCACCCTCTTGGTTTTCTGTATTTTGATTTTCGCTTTCTTCTTGCTTCTCTATGATTCTTAGGATTTTTTTGATTGACTGCCTCTTTGATATTTGGAAATGTGACTTGATTTCTTCTGCCATTAAGATTTTTTCATCTATATCTTTCATTTTCTGTTTTCCTTTCTTCTTATTTTTGATTCGACTGTGTTGCACTTAGCTTGACAATTCAAGGCAACAAAAAAACAGTAAACCGATTTAATTTACTGTTTCGTGCAAATTTTCTTGATACCTTGTACCAAAATACGATTATTAAATTTTAAGCAAATATTCATTTTCTTCATTAGCTTCTTCAAGCTCTAAAACTTCAATATTTGGATAATAAGAATGAATAGTGAATGGGTCGCTATTTGCAATTTTTAATGCTTCTTCCATTGAATTTGCATTTATTATTTTAATAGCTTTATCACTATCTACTAAAGGTCCGCATAAGAACAATTGTCCCTTTCTATTTATTTCCTTTAGATGTGCCACATGGTCGTTCAACAATTTATCCGTAAGAGTGTTTTTCTTTTTTCCACTTAATATAACTACATATTTTTTCATCTTTAATATATCTCCTTTTTGATTTATTGTTTTAGTAAATTACTATATTATTGTTTTTACTAAATTTTATTCAGCCCGACAAACTGGGATTTGTTTGTCTACATAAACTCTAATATAACGCTTAACATAAGTATCATATTCTATGCGAATAATAATCTATTATTGGAACATCATTCAAAATTAGATAATTACCAATTCCTGTTTCTATATCATGTCGTTGTTTTGTTCCTTCTTTCCCTTTTTTTAATCCTAACAATGGAAACACAAGAAAAAAACTATCATCCCACTTTAAATTAACAGAATGAACTAATATTCCTGATGTATTATACTTCCAAGACTTTTTCTTTCCACTTGTAGAAATAATCTCATCATCATATTCATCTTTCGTAGATGGAATGTCAAAATTAATATCATTACTGCAAGCAACAACCCCTACTCTATTATCTGCAAATTTAATCCATATAATATCCTTTTTAGAAGTTATTCCGCTATATGTTTGCTTTGTTTTTTTGTTAAACTCAGTTAAGTCGATATTATCTGTTTTGACAATATTGTTTCCATCCCAAACCTTTAGTCCATATGCTTTTATAAAACAATTTGTCAACTTTATAACACTCTCTTTATCTATAGTTGGCACTGTAAGCTGCTGCTCCGCCACTTCAAAACGCTTTTTTTTCTCAAAATGAACTGTATTTTCAGGTCGTTTCTTATATTTTATTAATTCTTCTATATTTATTTTAGAGCTTTTTATAATCATCTCATGCCTCAAATTTTAAAATAATCATGCAGACAACTTCTAATTTGTTTCACTAAATATTGATAGTATTTACCATTTTTTAGTCATTTTTTTATATCAGCTTTTTGTGGCACTTGACAGTTCCCTATAAAATTAAAGTACACATCAACTTGCTGTTTTCTGTCTTTGCCTTTTCTTCTCCATGTTGCTTCATGGACTACTACATTTTCTATATACTCATTTATCATTGGTACTGTCAGTTCCTCAATGTCGGTATATTTTTCTATCATCTTTAGGAATTTATCGGCGTCAACTTACTTAACTACAGTTCACTCTGCCAAACCCGCTCATATCTTTTACTATCACAGTAGATACTTTGTTTTCTTCTACTGCTTTTATCCTCTTTTGAAATCCCTCTCATCAAAGGTTGCTCCGCTTAGATATAGTGATAGATACTTACAAAGCTATTTCTTTTGGCATAGCTTTCAAGCAGCTGTTTTTGATGGGTTATAGAATTGCTTTTTCCTTGCATTTCATCATCACGACTTAAACGCCCGTAAAGGGTTGCTTGTCTGTTCCTTTCATATTTGACATAAGAATTACCTGCTTTTCTGCCAATTCCCTATAAAATCACGTTAAAACTACTTGCCCTTTCAGTCCCTGATTTTGGCGTTCGGGCAGCGCGAAGTGATATATTGCCAGACAAAGTCATAGTCCACGTCCTCTGCATATACCTGATTTTTGCCGATCCGTCCATTGACCTTGATCAAATCGTACCGGCGGATTCCTTGGATGCTTTTGACCTTATCAAAAGAGCTTTCCATCACCGTTCGAGCAGCATTCATTCCAATGCCCACCATTGTGGGGCTTCCGGCAACCAGTCCTGCCAACTCCAAAAGCTCTCCCATCAGCTGTGCCTTTTGTGCCTGGCGAGGCTGCCGCTCATGAACCACGCCCCGCTCATCCATAGTGAACAGCACGCAGTATTTTCCTCCCATCAGCGCTGCATAAAGCAAATATCCCAAAGCCGTAAGCACTATCATGCCTAAAAGGAAAAGCGCAAACACCTTGGTCAGCTTGAAGAAGCCTGTCCACCAAAAATCGATATTCCCACAACTGGCCAAAACAGTGAACAGCCAAATGCCAAAGCTAATCCCGCCAAAGATTTTCCACAGCACAAGCAATACTGTTGGATTTTTCAAAAGCTTCAGCTCATATATCCAGCGATATTTCCCATCCGGACAAAGCACAATATTTTCGCTGGCAAAGGCAGCATTTTTCTGCATTGGTTCCGCCCATTCTTTCATAGTCCTTTCCCCCTTCGCTCGTCAGCTCTATATTGCCAATCTCTACTCATCCTTTTCCCGCTCAAACAAAATGTCCTTTCCCTCTCCCCAAGTCGGCACAAACAGATCAAGTACAGCCTTGCTCGCCCTGCCGTGATGGTTCAAAAACTCATATTGCCGTTCTCCTACTGTCACCCGAAGAGTTTCCGCCTTGTCATAGCGGTATTTCCCACCAGAAAACAAAAATTCATATCTTCCTTCACTTACTCCCTCCGCCAAGCCCATCGTTTCAGCCAGCTCCGGCTTAAGATCCAGCACAATGCTCTCTCCATCGCCGTTAAAGGTCATCGTTCCATACTCCGACGCATAATCCCCGCTTAACAGCTCCGGTTCCGGCGTTTCGCTGTCCGGCGGAGAATTCGTTCTTCCGCAGGCAGAAAGCAAAGGCAAAGCCGCCGGCAATCTAAAGCTCCCTCTCAGCTTTCCTGCGCAAACCCTCTTCATAACAGCGCCTCCTTTCCAAAATCTAGCTCTCTGAAGCCTCTTTTTTCCGCCATTTTCTCCATAGGGCTGCCGTGCCTTCCCATGCCAGCACATAAAGAGCAGTCATGCCAACGGCAAAAACCAGCTCATAGAAAATTCGCAAAAACGACAAATAAAGCGGCGTCCGAATGTGCGAAAAGGTATTGAGCAAATTCGCCTGACCCATCGCCGCCACAATCGCCAGCACCGGATAAATCCATTTCAGCTTCTTCTGAGCTGCCCAGTAGCCCAGTAGCAGCAGCCCCGGATAACCGAATAAAAATGCCTTGTTTCTCGGTCGAGCCGGCAGGAATTCCTCCAGCATATTGCGGACAAACAGCTCCATGCTCGCAGGCTGAACACCTGTTTCATGTCCGCTGCGAATCAGCAGCAGCGCTACCGCCGCCAAAATCCCCATAGCAATCAGCGCATGCCAGAATTTAATATTCATATTGAGAAAGCTCTTAATTCTCTCCTGTACGCCTAATTCCGCATTTCCCAAAATATCATTTCCAAAATAGCGTAGCGCTGCCAAAATCACAAGCACAAGAGGCATGATCTGCGATATCTTTACACCAGTAAACACCTTTAATTCCAGCAAATACTCACTGCCTGCATAAAACGCCGTTTCTATCAGCGCGCCCGCCAGCGAAATCAGAATTGCTCCGGTCAGCAGCACTATCCCATAGACAAAGGCCTTCGGCTTAGCCATCGCCTTGTCGGCGTCAAAAACGCGCTTGCTCTGCGCCAGGGCAAACTGCACTGCCAAAACTGCAAACAGGATTGTCGCCGCCAAACCAAAAATGACATTAAACAGCTCGAAGCGAATCTGCCGCAGATAAATCACTGCCGTCGGCAGCGCCGCCAGCAAAAAAAGCCCGTATAGGAGCCTTCGCTTCAGCTGAAGCAAATTGTCCAAAATAATCAGGAAGACAGCAATCACTGCCAGGGCTGCCAGCAGCTGATAAGCCGGCCGCATCCTCAGCTGCGGCATCAGCTGTAAAACCTCACCGCCTTCTCTATCTATATTTTTAATATTATGCGGAAATGCCGAAAGCCTTCGTTCCAGATCGGCAAACCGGCTCCGGTAAATATCATAATCACTGACCAGATCATTTTTCGGATCAATAAAGGGTTTAAAGAAGATCACCCGAATATTTCGCTCCGTGATCGCCCGATAAAAGGTGCTGATAATTTCCTGTCCATGGTGATGCAGCGGCAGTCCGTAATCATAGCGCCTTTGAATATAATTCCATGTTGAAAATACTCTTACTGCCTGGTAACCCACTGCTCTGACCAGCTCCTCCAGCCCTGCCTGTTCCAAATGCTCTCTCTGCACACTGGTTTCAATCATCCCCACAGCAATTCCATTTTGCCGGAGCTGCTCCGCCATATATTCCGGAGCCACATCCGTTCCTAAAATAGTATCCCCAAGGAAAATCGCATAGCTTTGCCCGGAATGCTCCTTGACCGCCGCCACAAAACGGTCAATCGAACGCTCGGCAGCCTGAACACCGGCCGAATAGGTAGGCCGAAGCTGAATCGCCAGCCCCGACGCCTTAACCGCCTCCAGCTCTGCCGGTACATAGCCCAATCCAATCAGCTCCAGCTTGGACATCTCCCCGACCTTATCCGTACCGATCTTCTTCTCCAAAAAATCTCGAACCACTTCGTATTTGAAGGCAAAATCAGAAGCAATGCCCTCCAGCACCAGTGTAGTATCGCTTCGTCGCGAAAAGCTCCTTCCTTCCAGCAGAGCTTCGCGCAGGCCCTTCTCCACAAAGTCAATGCCCTCCTTCGTCGCTTCAACCACAACATCATAGCCTTCATAGGAAACCCTGACCTTAAAGTCATTATTCCAGCGCAGGCTGTCAATGCTTGCCTCGGCAATCGTCACCGAGTCAATCCCAACCCTTTTCCAGTCAGAAAGCGACTGTTCCAGCGTCTTTCCCTCGACTGCGGCAATTTTTTTAATTTCCTCCAAATCCATAGTAATTTCATAATTTTTATAGGCGTTTTCCGTCTGGAGCCTGCCAAGCGCCAAAAAAGCTGCCGCCAAAACTCCGATTAGCATAATTCCAGCCAAAATTTTATTTATCTTCATCATAATCCTCACAAAATTATCTCTTATTTTCTATAAAACAAATCTTTCCTCGCTCTGCTTTATGGCGTGCCTCCGCGTGCATCTCATGCGCCCGTTTTCTCGCCTTTAAGCCTTTTCGGCATATTTTTT
>JBGZBY010000033.1:0-10033 GCA_041844915.1 Eubacteriales bacterium | reverse complement strand
TATTTATGGACTGAGGGAAAAGATATTGATAGATTGAGAGAATATGCAGATATTTTTGGTGTTCGACAGAAAGTTGATAAAGAGGTGTTGGAATTTGTTAAGTGAACAAAAAATGAAAAACTTAATTGATTTTCTTTCTTAGTTGTGTTACTTTACTAAAGCAGATTTTTTTCTTAGTGTAAACTTTGTTATTTTTTTCATAGATTAAAGTTTCCCTGTGAAAAAATCTGCTTGCTGCAAAGCTGTAACTTTATCAACCAAAATAATATTTTAAAGGAGTTTTTATGAAAGACAAACTGACCATAAAACTATTCATCAACCGTATCCTTGCTGGAACGGCTTCTGGCATTATCGTCGGCTTAATCGCCAACGCTATTGTCGGTGTCCTTTTTAAAGCATTAGGACAAAACAATTCTTTTTTTATGGATTTGTATTACATCGTTCGTAATATGCAATTCATTTCTCCTGTACTAATTGGTGTTCTGATTGGTATGCAGTTTAATTTTAACGGAATGCAATCCGTTTTAATTGGTGCCGCTACTTTCTTAGGTTCCGGCGCCTATAAGCTTGCCGGAGAAGCTGAAGCAATTGCTGCCGGCAGTGCCGGTGTATCTTTGGTGGGAATTGGCGATCTCATCAATATTATGTTGACCGCTTCTCTTGCCGTTCTTGTAATCCTTTGGATTGGCAATAAATTAGGGTCTTTGACTATTATTTTGCTGCCAATTATCATTGGCGGCGGCGTGGGTGCTATCGGCTATTATACTTTGCCGTATGTATCACAAATTACAAAATACATCGGTGAAGGAATCAATACCTTTACCGCTTTGCAACCGTTTATCATGTGTATTTTGATCTCGATTTCTTTCTCTTTACTAATCGTTTCGCCAATCTCAACAGTAGCCATCGGTATCGCAATTGGCATTACCGGTTTAGGCGCGGGTGCGGCTAACATTGGTATCACCGCTTGTACTGCCGTTTTAGTGATTTCTTCTCTAAAAATTAATAAAAGCGGCATTACCCTAGGCATTGGTTTGGGTGCAATGAAAATGATGATGCCAAACTTAGTAAATTACCCTGTTATCGCTGTGCCGATTGCTTTAAATGCTATTGTTTCCGGTATTGCTGTTCGACTTTTCAATATTATTGGAACGCCTGCCAGCTCTGGGTTTGGTATTGTCGGCTTAGTCGGTCCTATCACCGCTTACACCGAAGGAATAAAAGCAGGCGGCGAAAGTGTTTCTCTTATTGTCAGCCTTCTCATTGTCTACTTGGTTGTTCCGGTTTTGGGTGCTATCTTGTTTGACTTCCTTTGCCGTAAAGTTTTAAAGCTTTATCAAATTGAAGCTTTTCGCTATATGGGAGCACAATAATCCTTCTTTAAATAAAAATCCCATATCCTGCCGTAAGCCCTAAACTTACAAAAGATTTGTATGTTTTCGGTAGCGACTGGTAAAGAAACTACAAAAACTGAGAAATTTTTTATTCAAGATTTCTCTCATATTTGCTTATCCAATATGTTTTTTAACTTTCTCATGTTCGTCAAAACGATCGTTTGCGTATGCTCTTATACCAAAGAGCAGCCTTTTCAATTCGATCGCAACTTGCACGCAGAGAAATATCAAATTATAACAATTATTTGAAAGGAGAATTTTTATGAAAATAGCAATCGCTGGCGCTGGCGCCATGGGCGGACGTTTCGGCTATATGCTGAAAAAATCAGGACAGGAGGTTATCCTCATTGACGGCTGGCAAGAACATGTTGACAACATCAACAATAAGGGATTAATCATCGACAATAACGGCGTAGAAGAAATCATGCCATTTCCCGCTTATTCTTCCAAGGAAGTAAAAGAAAGCGCCGATATCGTAATCTTATTTGTAAAAGCAATGCAGCTTCCTTCTATGCTCGCCGATTTAAAAAGCATTCTACGCGAAGATACCAAGGTTGTCTGCTTACTTAACGGCTTAGGACATGTGGAAACCATTGAAAAATATTTGCCCCGCAAAAATATCTTTGTCGGCGTAACCATGTGGACCGCCGGAATTGTCGGTCCCGGACATATTCATTTATCCGGCGACGGCGGAGTTGAATTGCAAAATATTGATCCTGCTGCGCAAGCTGCCGGAAAAGAAATTGTCGATATCTTTAACAATGCTGGCTTAAAGACAAAATACAGTGAAAATGTTCTGGCTTCCATTTGGAAAAAAGCCTGTGTTAATGGTGCTTTAAATGGCATTTGTGCTATTTTAGACTGCAATTTGTTCCAGTTTGGGCAGGTACCGCAAAACCATGACTTCGTGGTGCGTATCGTTTCTGAATTTGCTGCTGCCGCCAAAGCGATCGACAATGTAATCCTTGATCAAGATGCGGCTATCGCTTTAATTGAAAGCACTTATGATCCCGCAAAACAAGGACTCCATTATCCTTCCATGCACCAAGATTTGGTTCAGAACCATCGCTTAACCGAAATTGATTTTATCAACGGCTATGTCGCACAAAAATCCAAAACATATGGTCTATCCGCTCCTTACTGCGAGTTGATTACTCTTATTGTTCATGGCAAAGAAAAAACTCTCGGAATTTTATAATTGCTTGTCGAGTTTCTACTTACAAGCAAAAGCTACGAAAAATTCGAGAACAGAAAAATGACAAAAAAAGAGCCTGTCAAGCGATTTCCAAGGCAAGCTCTTTTTTCAAACTTTTTATCCTAGCTGCATCAATTCCAAGGAAAAAGCAAAATTTTTTACTTATCTAAGCTTTCCTTAACAAACTGATGCAAAGCGAAGTTTTAAAAAAATGCTAGGTTAGACTGATATCAGTCTAACCTAGCATTTTTTAGAATTCTTCCTCTGCTTTCACTGTAAGTCTATCACTAAACAAATCCATTTTTGTTTGTCCTATTCTTACTTTTCGTCTAACTTTAATACACTCATAAAGGCCTGCTGCGGAATTTCTACGCTGCCAACCTGCCGCATTCTTTTCTTTCCTTCCTTCTGCTTCTCCAAGAGCTTTCTTTTACGAGAAATATCGCCGCCATAGCATTTCGCCAAAACATCTTTGCGCAAAGCTTTCACCGTTTCTCTAGCAATAACTTTATTCCCAATCGCCGCCTGAATCGGGATCTCAAACAAATGTCTGGGAATTTCTTCCTTTAGCTTTTCGGCAATTTTCCGTCCCCGTTCATACGCTTTTTCACTGTGAACGATAAAGCTAAGAGCATCCACCACTTCACGGTTAATCATAATATCCAGCTTTACCAGATTGGACGGCTGATAGCCTATTAGCTCATAGTCTAAAGACGCATAGCCGCGTGTCCGCGATTTAAGCGCGTCAAAAAAATCATAGATAATCTCGTTTAAGGGCAATTCATAGGTTAACATCGCTCTGTTTTCCTCGATGTATTCCATATGCTGGTATACTCCCCGCCGTTCCTGACACAACTCCATAATGCTACCAACATATTCCTTCGGTGATAGAATCTCCGCTTTGACGATCGGCTCCTCCATACGGGCAATCGCCGAAGGATCAGGAAGCTCGGTCGGGTTGGACAGATGAATGACTTCTCCATTTGTTTTATAAATGTGATAAATAACCGAAGGCGCCGTCGTTACCAAATCCAAATTAAACTCCCGCTCCAGCCGCTCTTGTATAATCTCCAAATGCAGCAATCCCAAAAAGCCACAGCGAAAGCCAAATCCCAAGGCTACCGAAGTTTCCGGCTCAAAAATCAGCGAAGCATCATTTAATTGCAGCTTATCTAGGGCATCCCGCAAATCGGGGTATTTGGCTCCATCTGCCGGATAAATGCCGCAATAGACCATCGGCAGCACCTCCTTATAGCCGGGCAATGCTTCTTTACAAGGGTTCTTAGCATTGGTAAAGGTATCACCCACCTTGGTATCCTTTAGGTTTTTAATGCTGGCTGTAATATATCCAACATTACCGGCTGTCAGCTCCTCTGCACCGATGAATTGCCCCGGAGCAAAAAAACCGACTTCAACTACTTCAAATTCCTTGCCTGTCGCCATAAAGCGAATCATATCGCCCCGTTTGACACCGCCATTAAAAACACGACAAAATACAATAACTCCCCGATAACTGTCATACAGCGAATCAAAAATCAACGCCTGAAGCGGCTCTGCCTGACTACCACTCGGCGCCGGAACCTTGGTAACAATCTGCTCCAGCACATCCTCGATGTTCAGGCCTTCTTTTGCGCTGATTCTGGGCGCATCCGCCGCTTCAATCCCTATTACATCCTCCACCTCTTGAATCACCTTATCTGGATCGGCACTCGGTAGATCAATTTTATTGATAACCGGTACAATCTCCAAATTATGCTCCAAAGCCAAATAAACATTGGACAAGGTCTGCGCTTCAATCCCCTGCGCAGCATCCACCACCAGTACAGCACCCTCACATGCCGCCAAAGAGCGAGAAACCTCATAGTTAAAATCTACATGTCCGGGAGTATCAATCAAATTGAAAATATATTCCTGTCCGTCCTTGGCCTTATAGACCAGTCGAACTGCTTGCGATTTAATCGTGATCCCTCTTTCCCTTTCCAAATCCATGGTATCTAATATCTGATCCTTCATTTCCCGATCGGTTAACAGCCCTGTCTTTTGAATGATCCGATCCGCCAAGGTCGATTTGCCATGGTCAATATGCGCAATGATCGAAAAATTTCTGATGTTTTCCTGTTTCATATATTCTTTCAGTTCCTTTCCTGCACTGGATTACTTCTTTCGTATTATAATAGGAATCCCAGCATTTTTCAAGTGCTTCCGCAGATAAACTTTGTGATTCTTCGGTATTTCCTTTTTGTTTATTATTTTTCAATTTTTCCCTTCATTTTATTTTCTATATAGTCGATATATATTATAGCTTAGTTACTTCATACTCGTCAGAACCATATTTTCGGCCTTGCAAAGGCTCTCCCTTCTTTCAGGATACCCTCAGAGATAGAGCAAAGCGCAGAAGGCTTTCAAGTTATAATGTTTTTCCAAATGAGATTTTAAAATAGGGACACTCCTATCGTTCTTGTCCATCAAACAAAATTTAAAAATTATTTTATCTGCACAGATTTTCGGTCTGCTGCCGTTTTGGGGAGAATTACAATGAATGGACTCAAATTGAAATCGCATAAAACAGATTCCATAGGGATCAAGATTCTCTATCCCATCCTATTTATGGTCTTTTTTCAAGTGCTTATTTTTTGGCTTTTCATTTTTCAATTGGGCTTATTTGACAGCGTTGTTCATCAATCCAAGGAGACCTTTTTAAACAATGTCGTAAATAATGCCAATCAGGTCAATTCGGAAATGTGGTTTCATTTTTCTGACCTGTCTTCCTTAGCCAAGCCAGTTGCTGCCTTGGAAAAAGCCTATTTATTAAGCAAAACCCCCGGAGCTACTCTGACCGTTTCTCCAGAGCTTCTGACGGAGCTGATCTTAAACAGCCGAAATCTGCATGCCGATGGTCTTTATCTCAACTTTTTTGATGATCCAGAGAGAAAAAATACCTTCCTCCTTCGTTTGAATGCTACAGTTGCGCAGGCTCTCGCTGCAAAAGAGTCGATCGACTTTCAAACGGACATCGCGCCGATGATCTCTTCGGAACATCAGAGCTCGCCTGTGCTGGAGCAATTCTTAACAGAATTGAAAGAAAAAAATTCCATGACCAACTCTCTGCCCATTTATGATCGAGGCAGTTGGAGCCCTATCCTTTCCATGGACGGCTCCCATCCAGCGCTTCTCTTTGCCATACCCCTGAATTATCAAAACCGTCAATACGGCTTTTTGGCTTCGGAAATTTTTTTGTCCAGCTTCGACCAACTGCTGGAAAGCACCTCTTTCCCGAAGAATTTTCCGCATCAGACAATTTTGCTGCACCATAACCATCTCAGCGAAAAAACAGAAATTATTTCGGAAAAGGCATTTAATATGGAGGCGCTGGACGCAGCAGCAATTGTCGAGGCACTTTTTGACAGCAAAAGCTCGTTTAGCTATTCCTCACGGCTGCTTGAACACAAGCTGAACGGCAAAAAATATTTCTCCTCCGTTCAGCTGCTGACCTATGCTTCTCCCGAATACATTCCGCTTTCTGAATCTTCCTTCTACTACATTACGCTCTCGCCTCGAAATACTGTTATGAAGGAAGCGAATTTGCTATCTCAAACCTTTATTTTTTTGATTATTTTATTTATTTTGTTTAGCGTCATCATTGCCCTGTATATTACTAAGCAGGTAGTCTTCCCGATTTCGCAACTGACTGCCGCCATTAAACGAAAGGAATTTCCGCAAAAATCTTTGCTCCTGCCCCAAACGAAAATCACGGAAATTGATATTTTAACCAATACCATTTTTTCGCAGAATCAAAATATTCTGGGCTTTCATCAGATGATTGCCGACACATTGATTGCCAGCGAAACTAAGTTAGTTACCTTCTACACTGATACGATACTCAATATTACTCGTGGATTTGGAACCTTTCAAGCCTTACTGGGAAAGGATTTTGCCAATGAGAATATTTTGACCTTTACCGCTGAGGACTTCGCTGCGCTGGAAAAAAGCATTTATGAGGATTTTGTCTTATATTCCTCCTACAGCAGTGAATTGGAGGACGGCACAATCCAAACCGATATCTACTTTGACAGATTAAGCCACAAATATGTGTGTGTCAAATCCAGAGAGCTAAAGGACGGCAGAAGCGTTGTTATGCTGGATTATACCTCCTATGTGCTGGAGCAGGAGAAGATCAAAAAAGAACGCGACTATGACGTTTTGACCTCTCTCCTGAATCGCTTTTCCTTTAGCGAAAAGGCCACAAATTATTTGACAGAGCACCCGCAAAGCCCCGTTTGCATGGCAATGTGGGATTTGGATTTTCTAAAATCCCTAAACGACACCTATGGTCATGACGTGGGCGATCTTTATCTCCGGCAGGCCGGAAAAATCCTACAGGAACTAAATCCTGAGAAATCCTTTGTCGCCAGAGTATCCGGGGATGAGTTTTTTGCCTTCCTTTTTGATTATCCGGATAAAGCAGCTGCCGTGCACGACATTGCTGCCGTCCATCAAAAGCTAAACTCCTCCTCTATCTCTCTGCCCAATGGCAGCAAATATGCCATAAGTGCTTCCTGCGGCTATATTTATTCGGTCGGCAGCAGCTACGAGGAGCTTCGGAAATTCGCCGATTCTGCCATGTATCAATCCAAAAAATCGATTAAAGGAAGCATTCATGAATTTGTTCCGGAGGAGCTTTCCTGACGGTTTTGATAGTCTGCCGTATTTGCCTATACGAAAGCCCACTTTCGATATAGGCAATTTTATTCGTACTTCCAGCAGCCTTTTGGACTTCAGTGTCTTTTGCCACCTTATCCGTATTTCCGAGCCTTATATGCGGTTCCTGTCCGTCAGGTCAGAGGTTTGCTTACAGCTTCTTTCAGATTCCGCCTCACGGCGGACACCCTTGCTGTTCAGCTATGTGCTTCGTCGTTGCCTATGTGCGCTTTGGACTTTCACCCGTTGGAAAACGCCCATACTGGGCAAACAAGAGGCGGCCAACAATAGCTCCTATTGCTGCCGCCTCTTGTCTTTCTCATGGGATTTTTATCATGCATAGACGAGCAAGCTCTGAAAGCCCTCTCGCCCTCTTGTGAAACAAAAATGTCTAAAATTCCAGCAAATATTCCAGCGCCAGCTTTGCCATATCCTGCTCGGGATGAATCTTTTTCTGCACCCGAATCCTCCAGTCAAAGCGAAGCAGCTCCGGAATCGATATTCTCTCCTCCACCGCCGCCTTCAATATGGAAACGCTCTCCGGATAATGCTCAAAAATATCTCCGCATAGCACGATAACTCCCGGATTAAATAGGACAACAACCTGTGATAATGCCTTCCCCAGCTTATTCAGCGCCTCCTGTAGCACCTCAGCCGCCGCCGGATCGCCCGACTTAGCCAGCTGACATATTTCAACCAATTTCTTTTTTTCTCCGCTTTTGTTCTGGTATTCTTCTTCTATAGAGGATTTTGCCATATACGGCTGAAGATGCCCCCGCTTTCCGCAGCTGCAAACACGGCCGTTCTCCTCCACCTCCAAATGCGCAAACTGCGCCGCCATATTGCTTTCCCCTCTGACCAGCTCCCTGCCGCTGATAACGCCGCCGCTGACAGTTTCATCCGCAAAAATATAAACCAGCTCATCGGTATAAGGAAAGGTTCTGGAATATTCACATTTCAAGTCCATATCGACATTATTCTCTAAAAACACAGCACAATCAAAGCTCTGCTTCATCGACTCCACAATAGGAATGATTTCCTTTGTTTTTTCCGAGTACACAACCGTTCCTCTTTGCCGGTTGACAATCCCTCTGACCGCCAAGCCCACACTGATGATTTTTTCGGCAGAAATTCCACTTTTTTCCAATGCTTCTCTGGTAAACCGGTGCAGAACCTTGAGCAGCTCTACGCTTTGCTCCATTCCCAGTATACTGCCCTTTGCTTCATATACTACCTCTGCCTGCAAATTTTGAATGCAAAGGCTGATGCTCCGGCGACTGATATGAATCCCGATTGTGTAGCAGCTGTTTTTTCTTACATTTAGCAGAACCGGCCTTCTGCCTACAAAAGTAATCTCTTTCTTTTCTTCGTAAATCAGACCTGCCTGAACCAGCTCTTCTACCGCTCTGGTCACAGAAGCCGCTGATAAATGAAGGTTTTTTCCCAGCTCAATACGAGAAATTCCACCGCTGCGCAGAATCGTGCTGAAAATTTTCAAGCGATTTTTGGATTTGATTTGAGATTTTCCTTTTTGGTGAACAGTTAATATTTCCATATTATTATCCTTTCCTGTTCCTGCCTGGAAATTATCCCTTATACTTTTACCTTACCGACTCTTTGGATAATCCATGCTCCGTTTGCTTTGGAAATTGCCCACTGCAATTGCTCCGCTTCCCTGTATCATCTCCCAGCCTGCCGCATCAGCAAAGCTCTGCCAAGCCTGCGCTATCAAGCCTATGCTATTAAACCCACACTGTTCGGCCTATACGCTAGCCCGCGCCGCCAAAGTCTTTTAAGTAAAAGGCTTAAACGGACAGCCCCCCCCCAGCAAAATACCGTCAGTCATTTCATGAGAAGTTAAGCAAATTAATTATGAAAAATTTATCAATGCTATATCTTTATTTTATATCGTTTTTCCTCGAATGTCAATTTGAGATTTCATTTCCTTCTTATTTCTATGTAGCTTTTTTATTTTTTCCTTATTTTACAAACTCCCTTTCCTTCCTTTAATGCAAGGGAAAAATACACCTGCCAAAAAATTGCTCCTTGTTTGGTATCGCGGGCAAGCTCCCTTTTATAAATCAAGCAAAGCAACACCGCCTGCCGAAAAGTACAGGCGGTTCGTCAACAGCAAGCGAAAACAGACCGCCTCCAGTCTTGTTCCAGATATTGTGTCCTTCTTTATCCCGCCATTTTCGCTTTATACCTCAGAAGTACACAGGTCTTTGCCGTTTCCTTGCTTCGCCCATGATTTTCTACAAACGAGGGAAAACAGGGAAAAATAAAAACAAGCGGTAGGTTAGGCCGCTTGTTTTACACCCTTGGTTAGAGGGGGAAGATTAAGTTAATCTTCAAGGTTAATAAGGTAAGGCTATTTAAGGAGGCTATCTGACACTATAAGTGCCATTTAGCATTAAATGTATTGTTTCATTGATAATGAAAATCAACATCATTTATGAGTTTATTATATCAAAACCTGCTCAAAAGTCAACAGGTAAAATTCAACAAAATTAAATGAGAATCCATATCATTTGCTGTTGAAATTTTAATTTATTTCTTGTCAATCTTTTATCGTGCCTCCATCCTTTTCCTGTTGCTTTTCTATTGTTTCCTCGCCACTCCTCTGCGGTTCCTCGGTTATTCTTCGGTTGTTCACCTGTTGGTTCCTATTCTTTCTCTGTTATTTTTGCTATTTCTCTACCTTTTTTCTGTTATTTCTCAGTTGTTGGTCTGTCGGCTCCTATTT
>JBGZBY010000032.1:0-12626 GCA_041844915.1 Eubacteriales bacterium | reverse complement strand
GATAATGATATTTTCGGGATTGCCAAAGAGTAGCTTAAAAGCGTAGTCATTTCGAGCGGTGAATTTGAATTCTTTATAGAGTTCTGTGAAGCTGCTAGTGTTGCTTTCCTTTAAAATGTTCTGTGCGTTTTCTCTTTTTTCCATTTTCCCTCTCCTTCATTTTACTAGAAATCCATTTTTATTACAATAGTATTTTAGCAAAATGAAAAGGGGAAGTCGTCCGCAATTTGTGGAATTAAATTAAAATTGGATTAAAAATTAGAAATATCCCTTCGCATACGCCTTAAAGCAGAGGATGACCGAAATTTATAGGGAAGTCCTCGCAGTATTGTCATGCAACCCAATTTTGTCATCCCTTTTGGGGCACGTCGAAACTTGCTCCCTGCGGTCGCTTCGGGCAATGGCGGCTTTCCAAAAGGGATGACAGGACTCGAGGGCGGATGGTGCTGCGATGGCGATTTTATATGAGTGGCCGTTGTCATGTTTATATTTTTTTATATATTATTTATAAAATTCAAGTTCCAACTCCCTGCGTTTTTTTGTAGAATATAGCTTGGTATTTTATATAATGCTTTTAAAAAAATATTTTTACAACCCTGTTTTTTTTAAATAATATCCGTATTCTATATGCGGAAAGGAGAAAAACTATGCAAAACGAGCATCCGATCATTCAATCGGTCTATGCGGCAAAAGAAGATACGCAGAAAGCCTCCGATTTGATTCGGGACTATATTCCCTTTATCCGCTCGGAAGCGTCAAAATGCACCAACGGCTTTTGTACAAAGCAGGACGATGAATTTAGCATCGCCATGATGGCTTTTCACGAAGCCATTCTCGGCTATGAAAAGGGACGAGGCGCCTTTTTAAGCTATGCCTCCCTGCTGATTCGCAGCCGCATTATTGACTACCAGCGAAAGGAATCCCGCCATCAGGAGAATCTTTCCCTCGATGCCGAAAAGAGCGGCGAACAGGAAGGCAGCCTTCTTGATGAAATCGCCGATACGAAAAATTATCTGGAAGAAGCTGCCGACCTGTCCGCCACTCGACAGGAAATCGAAGAGCTTTCCGCCATCATGGCGGAATTTGGCGTCAGCTTTTCCGATGTTGCCGACAATTCCCCTAAGCAGGAGCGTACGCTAAATGCCTGCGCCGCCGCCGTTCATTACGCCGCGGCAAATGCAGATCTGCTAAATGAGCTGCTTCGCACCAAGAAATTGCCACTGACACAGCTAGTCGAAGGCTCCGGCGCAGAACGAAAAACCTTAGAGCGCCACAGGAAATACCTGCTGGCAATGCTTTTGATTCAAACAAACGGATACGAGATCATCCGCGGACATTTACGGCATGTCCTAAAAAAGAAAGGAGAAATGCCTGTATGAGATATATTGTAATGGAGTGTCAGCTTAGCTATGCCGTCGTTCTCGATGAAAACGGACGATTTTTAAAGGTAGCCAATCGGCATTATGAGGTCGGACAAACCGTAACGGACATCATTAAAATGCAGACTCCACAAGCTGCGCTACAGAAAAAAAACAGAACATGGATTTATTCCCTAGTCGCCATGGCAGCCTGTCTGGCTCTGGTCGTAACTGCTCTGCTGCAAACAGGACAAAGCGCTTACGCCTCCGTCTATCTGACAATCAATCCGGAAGTTCGCATTGACGTAGACAAGCAGGATAGGGTAATCGGTCTGGCTGGTGTCAATGCTGACGGAAACGAATTGATCAAAAATTATTCCTTTGAGGGAAAAATTTTGGAGGCAGTTGCCGATGAGCTTCTAGATAAGGCCATTGCTATGGGCTATTTAAGCGAAGGCGGCCAAATCACCTTGACCTTTGATGCCGGCAGTCAGGAGTGGATCAGTGGCCACAGCGACTCACTGTCCCTACATTTAAACGAATATTTAAGCAGTAAAATATCCATCACTATCATAATCAAGGATAAAAGTGCTTCCGGCGCACCGACGAACGCTCCGTCCGAAGCGAACGATCCTGCCGAAAGCAATTACGGCAATTCCGATTATAACGAAGTCGCTCCCGCGCCAGAGAATTCCGAATCAGAGCAAAATGACTCTGACGATGAAACAGACGACGACAGCAAATCCAACACCTATAGCAATGAAGAAAGCAATCGCTTGCCGGAAAATCAAGATGACTCGGATGACAGCGATGCCGCCTCCGATGAGGATGACGAAGCATCGACGAATTCTGACGACGATGCCGATTCGCCGGTAAATCCCGTTCCCACTGGCAGCAGCGCTGATCAAGCACAGTCTGATTATGCCTCCGAAGCTCCGGCAGTCGAGGCACAAAGCAGCTCTGCTACACCGACCGAAGCTGACTCCGACGCAAATAATAACAACGACACGAACGACAGCGCCTCCGATAACGGGCAGTCCAGCTATGAAGCAGCCTCCTCCGAGGACGATTCGGACGATGAGGATTAAGGCTTTTTCTCCCTACTATAAAGCAAACACGGAAAGCCGTTTACCGGTTTTCCGTGTTTGCTTGTATAAAGAGTTTCAAGCAAATGTCCTTGCCCGCCGTTAAGCCTATAAAACTCCAGCCGCTATGGCAACTGATTCAAAAAAGCAAATCTTCCTAATCCATAAAAGCTTCCATCGCCTTCCAAAGCTCATTCTTCTTTAACACTACTGCTTTAAATCTTGATATCCAGCTTTTTCCGCGTTTTTTCCTCGCCGTTCCGAAATTTTTCTTCAATCTTCCTAACCGCCGCGGCAAGATAATCGCCATATTCCTGCGTTGTCTTTCCGCTTAAGGAAATATGCGCTTCTTGCTTGGCGCTTGTTAAAATCGAATCAAATTCTTCCTTCGTCTTAGCGGTTCGCAAACGGCTCTCGATTTCCTTGCGGCGCTGTGCCGCCATTTTCGCTTTAGTCAAGCTTTCCGGATCAATTTCCTTCAGCGTTTCCATCTCGTCTGGGGTTAATTGCTCGCCGCGGGCAATCTTCCTTAAAATCGCCATTATTTTCGGATCCTTGGCCGATTTCTTTCCTGTTTTTGCTTCCGCCAATTTTTCCGGAATCATCGCCGCGATTTCTTTCTTTTCCTCTTTTGGCAGCTGCTTTTTAAAGGAAGTAACCTTAGCAAAAGCGCCCTTATTTTTTGCTAGGCTACTTGCCATTGAAAAAATTCCCTGCTGATTTGTCATAAAAATTTTTGTACGCAAAATATTCATCGCATACCTCCTGTCTTTTGTCTTTCTTGGTCAAAATTATTATGCATTCCCTTTAATTTATATATCGGCAGCTTCCGAAAATGCTTTACCGGATATCTCTTGGGGAAGAATGTATGCACTTTTTCAGGGAAATCATAGATATAGGTAACGCTTTATTCATCAAGCACAATTCCCTCCTAACTCGCTGCCAACAATGCGGCAGCAAAAATTCTTCATGCTTTAACAGCAAACCGGCTGGATACTCCAAAATATTTCCTCACCGACCCCGGTTTTAGAAAATGACCTGCGTATCCTATCCCTGCAAGACAAATAAGGCAGCTCACAGGGAAGCGGCAAAGCGCCAATTTCGGCTTACTGCCAAGCCGCAAAACCACCGGATACTCAAAAATATTTCCTCACCGACCCCGGCTTTAGAAAATGGCCTGCGTATCCTATCTCTGTAAGACAAATACGACAAGCAAAACAAAAAAGCGCGCTGCAACCTTCAAAAAAATTTTATCTGACCCCAATTTCAAATGCAACGCTTCGTATACTATCTGCAAGAAGGGCACGAAGCCTTCCGCACCAACAAAGCAAATACTGAAAAGGAGAATGTTCCATGAAAAAAACATCAATTATCGCAATCGCCTTAGCTCTGGTAATGAGTCTGACCCTTCTGACCGCCTGCGGTCAAAGTTCCACCAGCAAAAGCAGTCCGGTTTCCGGCGGCGTTCTGGTGCTTAGTGTAAACCCCGAAATCGCCGTTGAATACAACGAAAAAGGTATTGTAACCGGCATTACCGCCCGCAACGACGATGCCCTTGCCATTATCAACAATCAAAAAGGGCTGATCGGTCAGCCCGCCCGCAGTGCCGTTGCCGCTCTGGTCGCCGCCATCGGCAAAGCCGGATATTTTGTAGAGGAGGTCGAAGGAGCACAGCGCCAAATCACAATCGAAATCGAAAAAGGCTCTCAACTGCCGCATAACAGCTTCCTTGACGAAGTAATCTCCGATGTCCGCAGCTATGTGCAAAGCAACGGCTGGAAAGCTCCGTTAAATGTAAAGAGCGTCAGCGATTATGGGATTGCCGATTACAATGATACCGACTACGGCAAAGATAACGACGGGGTTACTGATTACAGTGATACCGATTATGGCCCAAATAACGACGGGGTCACCGATTACAATGATACTGACTATGGCCCGAATAACGACGGCATCACCGATTACAACGATACCGATTACGGCAAAAACAACGATGGCATCACCGACTACAATGATACTGACTATGGCCCAAATAACGACGGGGTTACTGATTACAGCGATACCGACTACGGCCCAAATAACGACGGGGTTACCGATTACAGTGATACCGACTATGGCCCAAACAATGACGGCGTTACCGATTACAACGATACCGACTATGGCCCGAATAACGACGGCGTTACCGATTATAGTGACAGCAATGATAACAGCACCGATTACAAGGAAAATGACAGCAATTATGGAAATTAAAGAAAAACCCGCTCTAAAGCTCCGTCATGAGCTAAAGCACAGCATTAACGCCCAAGAGGATTTCCTCCTGTCCGACCGACTCAGAAAGCTTTTTAAGCATGACGCAAACGCTGACTCACACGGCTCTTACCGTGTGAGCAGCCTTTATTTTGACAGCCCCTATGACAAGGCGCTCCGTCAGAAAATCGACGGTGTAAATTGTCGGGAAAAGTTTCGCCTGCGCTACTATGGGAGCGACACCTCCTTCATTCGGCTGGAAAAAAAATTCAAGCAGAACAGCTTATGCGGTAAGCACAGCGCTAGGATAAGCACCGAGCAGACTCGCCGCCTGCTGGCAGGCGATATCGATTTTCTGCTGCAAAGTGAACATCCCCTGCTGCTTGAGCTCTACAGCAAAATGCGCGGCCAGCTGCTGGCTCCCAAAACCATTGTCGCCTACGACAGAGAAGCCTTTCTCTATGAGCCGGGCAATGTACGGATTACAATCGATCGCAACCTGACCTCCGCTCTCGGCAGCTTGAATTTCCTTGAAGCCGATTCCTGCCCTGTTCCTGTTTCCGACGGCCTGTCTATACTGGAGGTCAAATACGATGAATTTTTACCGGAACTTGTCAGCATGGCGGTACAGCTTTCCGGCAGACAAGCCTCCGCCTATTCCAAATATGCGGTTTGCCGCAAATACGACTAATGATAAGGAGAGAAATCATGACCTTTAATTTTCAAGATATTTTCAAATCCGGCTTTTTAGAACGAGTCAACACTATCTCGATTCCCGACATGCTGCTTGCCTTGGTGCTGTCCTTTGCTGTAGGACTGTTTATCTTTTTTGTATACAAAAAAAGCTATGCCGGCATCATGTATTCCTCCAGCTTCGGCGTGACCCTGATTGCTCTTTGCATGATTACCGCTCTGGTCATTTTGGCAGTCACCAGTAATATCGTCCTATCCCTCGGTATGGTCGGCGCGCTCTCCATTGTCCGTTTTCGTACCGCTATCAAAGAGCCCTCCGATATCGCCTTCCTTTTTTGGTCGATTGCCGCCGGAATCGTACTGGCTGCTGGATTTATCCCTCTCGCCGTCATTGGAAGCCTGTTTATCGGTTTGATTTTAATCGTATTTTCCCAGCATAAGAGCTTTGAAAAGCCCTATATTCTAGTACTCCACTGCGCCGACAGCAGCGCCGAGCAAAAGGCCCATGCCTTTATCAACGGTAAAGTCAAGAAACTATCACTCAAAAGCAAAAGCGTTGCTCCAGATTGTATTGAATTGAATTATGAGATTCGCCTAAAGGATGCCGATACCGATTTTATCAATGCCTTGGCGGCGCTTGCCGGCGTGCGCCATACGCTGATGGTTTCTTACAACGGCGACTATATGAGTTAAAGCCATGTTAAAACATAAGAATATTGATTGGATTTGTATTATCGTTATGGGACTGGCAGTCGCCCTGACTGCAATGTTTATGAACGGCGAGGCCCTTGGTCTAAAGCCGGTGTCCGCTTCTCCCGCCTATGAAAAACAGCTTTTTGATTCCTCCAAGGTTCACAATATTGAGATTCTGATTGACGACTGGGATGGTTTTTTGAAAAATGCCGCCGAAGAAGCCTATGTCAGTGCCACCCTAGTGATAGACGGGGAAAAATTCTCCAATGTTGGGCTGCGTGCCAAGGGCAATAATTCCCTTCGGCTGACGCAAAAATACGGGCTGGATCGCTACAGCCTAAAGGTCGAATTTGATCATTTTACCTTCGGCAGCTACCACGGCCTAGATAAGCTTTCGCTGGATGCCTCATTTCAGGATAACAGCTATTTAAAAACGCATATCGCCTATGATATGATGCGGCATATGCAGGTGCCTGCGCCGCTTTCCAGCTATGCCTGGGTTCGCGTCAACGATCGGGACTGGGGTCTGTTTCTGGCAATAGAAGAACCGGAGGAAGCCTTTGCTAGGCGCAATTTCGGGATGAATCACGGCCAGCTCTACAAACCGGATTATCGGTCGCTTTCCGCGGAAAATGCCGATCTCCATCTGCGCTACATCGACAATTGGTCCGAAAGCTACGGCAATATTTTCGAGCGCGCCAAATTTGACATCAGTGAGGCGGATAAGCAGCGGGTTATTCAAGCCCTAAAAATTCTTGCCGACGGAAAAGACCTACCCAGCGCCATCCATGTTGACGAGGTACTGCGTTATTTTACCGTGCAGGTATTTGTTGTCAATATGGACAGCTATCTGGGCAGGACGGCGCATAATTATTTTCTTTATGAGCAGGACGGAATCTTAAGCATTCTGCCTTGGGATTACAATTTGGCATTTGCCACTTATTCGCTGGGAATGCCAAATCCGATCAACGACTCGACCCTATATGTCAATTACCCCATCAATACACCGGCAAGCGGCGAGATTATGCGCAAGCGCCCGCTTTACCACAATTTGATGAAAAATAAGGAGTATTTTGCTCAGTATCACCGTTATTTCGATCAATTTCTGAGCGAATACTTTGAAAGCGGCTATTTTGAAAGCTTTGTTGCAGACTCCCATAAAATGATCGCTCCCTATGTCAAAAAGGACCCCACCGCCTTTTGCTCTTATGAGGATTTTGAACTGGGCGTAAAAACCATTGCCGACTTTTGTCTGCTTCGCGCCAAAAGCGTGCGCGGGCAGTTAAACGGAACAATCCCCTCCACCATCGCCGGACAGGCAAAGGACAAAAGCAGCTTTATTGATGCCTCCTCCGTTTGGCTGCCAGACATGGGAGAAATCGCCGATCTGAAGGACTGATGCCGTTTTCCCCAGCCTCCGCATCCCATTCCGCCAGTTTCAGCGTTTTCGCTCAGTAACTCTGAATCAACCTGTGTTGCCATCAGGCAGACCAGTTTCGCATAATATGCAAGCTCTAAACAATTCTTTTCAATCGACTGCCCAAACGACTTAAAATCTCGTTGCTGATCGTTTCTGCTTGCTCCGCCAAGGCCTCCGCCCGAATTTCTTCCTCACCCTCTCTGCCGATAAGCGTTACCGGCATTCCAAGCTCCGCTTCGGGAATATGACTGATGTCCGCCAGCAGCTGATCCATACAAATCCGCCCGACAATCCTCGCCTTTTTCCCACCGATAATCACATTTCCTCGCCCCGACAGGCTTCGGGGTAGTCCGTCGGCATAGCCGATTGGCACAACTGCCAGCCGGCAGTCCTTTTCAGCGATAAACGCTCTGCCATAGCCGGCGCTTTCCCCCGCCTGCAAATTGCAGATATGAATGATTCTGCTCTTTAAAGACAGCACCGGTTTCAGCTCTGGCAAAGCTCCCTCTTGGACTTGGCTGAAGCAGCCATATAAAGCAATCCCAACTCTGGCATACATCGGCGGCATTTCCTCCCATTGCCTTATCAGGCCTTGCAGCCGCCTGCCTTCCTCCGCTCCCCTTCCTTCCTGTGGAAATGTCGCCGAAAAAGCATTGACCATATCCATTGGCTTCTCGTTTTTTTCCTCCGACCTTTGCTGGCATTCCTCTGCCCAAAGCTGCAAAAGCTCCTTCTCCGAATAATTTAGTAAGCCATAGCTGCTTTGAAAATGTACTGCCGGCAAGGCAATGCCTCTCTGCTTCAGCGCCGTCAGCAGCCTGCCAAAGCGCTCTAGCTGCTCACAGGTGTAAGCAATGTCCTCCGGCTTTTTGCTGTCGGCGACGCACAAATGCGTATATATCCCCCTGACCTGCAAGCAAGGCGAAGCAAAAAGTCCCGCCACTCCCGCCGTATCCTCTGCCGTTAGCCCCAAGCGCCGCATTCCGCTATCAATCTTAATGTGTACAGCTATCCGGTATCCCGCCTGTTCAAGCGCTCTTGCATGGTCGGCATCAACTACGGTCTGGGTCAAACGATATTTTTTAAGCTCTCCGGCTCTCTGCGCCGAGGTATAGCCCAAAATCAAAATTTCACCTTGCATTCCCTGCCGGCGCAAAGCGATTCCTTCCTCTAAGGTCGCTACGGCAAAGGCGGTTATCCCCATGTCCTCCAAATAAGGAGCAATAATATCCGCCCCATGACCATAGGCGTTGGCCTTTACTACCGCCATTAGCTCACCCTCCTTTGCCAGCCTTGCTTGCAGAGCTTTGACATTATTCTTTAAATTGGCTAAATCCAGCTCAATCCATGCTCGCTCCGGTTCTTCCGGCTGCTTCCTCCAAATAGTCCTCTCCCGCCCCGTATCCGCTGCTTTCCCGCTTTTTCCCATGGTCTTTGCACTTTCCTCTCGCCAAGCTGCCGATTTTTCCGCCGCAAATGCTCCGTCATTTCCTTTTTCTCTGTCATAGCCGGCCTTTCTTGCGACCCTCCGCATAATCATCAGCCCCAGAAAAGAAGCTGCCAGCGACAAAAGCATTACACCCACAAAAAATATCAAGCTATTTTCTATCAATAGCTTCTCCCATTTCAGTACCTTGGCAAAGCCTCTAAGCACAACAATCATCAGGGGATGCAAAAGATATATAAGCAGCGATAAATCGCCGGCGATTCGGCTTCTTTTCTGCTTTTTCTCCACCAGCAGCAAAAACAAAAAGAACATCAGCGGCAGCAAAAAAAGATACATCGCCGTGTGCCTTGCCGCCCCGAAAAAATATAAAAGCAAGCCCTCCGAAAGCAGCAGCGTCGCCGAAAGCAGTACCATCAGGAGGCATTTTTGTCGGTTTATGCCATACCCCGCTCTGGCAATATCCGCTCCCATCACCAAAAAAATCGGCGTCATAAACAGCCCGTTTCGGGAATAAGGCAGCAAAGCAAATATTGTCTGGTAAAATATCCTTAAAAAATCAGCCCTCTCCGTTAATCCATAATAATTATCACCCAGTAGCCCGAAAAGATAAAGCCCCAGCGCAATCGCTCCCGCCTTTTCATAGCCATAGCGGCGAAGCAAAAAGCCGGTCAAGGCAATCCCCAAAATGCTTGCTGGCAAATACCAGAGATGATAGAAGCTGCCGGTGGACAAAAAATCCAGCAGCAGCTTGCGCGGCCAAAGGGCTTCCTTAAAATATCCCGCATACCAATTGACCGGCAAATACAAAAGCACTGCCACCGCATAAAGCGTCAGCAGCTTTCTTTGCGTTTTTCTCTCCCGCTCAAGCCGGCCATATACGCTGCCAAACAGAAAATAGCCGCTGATCATCCAAAAAAACGGTACGGCAACTCTACCGATTATCTGTGTTACCGCAAAATCAAGCAGCGGCGAATAGCTTAAAAACGGCGAAGTATGAATGGCGACAACCAGCGTCGCCGCAATTAAACGAAAAAAATCCAATCGATTCCCTTGCTTCATTTTCTTTCCCCCATCACTGTAAATTTTTAGGTGCTGATTTTCTCCTGCCGGCAGCGCAGCCCTTATTATTCCGCCGCGCTTAAAGGAGCGCTCACCTTTTTTCCTTTTCCCAAATCGTCAGGATAAAGCCATCGGTATTGTTGCCCGATATCTCATAATCCCTATCCTCCGGCAGCTCAATCGCCTCCCTTTTTGCCTGCTCCCATGGCAAATAGGCAATTTCAAGCCTTTGCCCCTGATGAAAAAAAGTCAAGCCCAGCCCTCCCCAAGGAAAATTCTTAATAAATTCAATATATTCCTCCAGTGATAAATTCCTTTCCTCCATAATGATCGAATGGGGATAGCCGACATATCGAAAATGCCAAGGCTCTTCGGCAATGCCGGTAATTTTTTCCTTCCCCGCTTGATATCTTTGAATAAAGCCGTATCTGCCCGCCGCCCGCCGAAATTCTCCGGCAATTCCATCCGCCGGAAAATCGGGGCAAAGAAAGTCTATCTCCGCCGAGCGAATCGCCAAATCTACTGCCATTCCGGTATGATGCTCGCTATGCCCGGGCAGGGCAACAAATTTTCGGGTAAATTCCTCTCCATTTTCCTGCAAAGACTCTCTATAAATCCTCTCCTGCTCTTGCCGGCTTCGATAGCCGCTGACCACTGCGATTTTGTCTATGCCGCCGATTTCCTGCAATAAAGAGTGCAGTACGGAAAATGTCCTTTGCTCCAGCAATCCCTCTCCCTCCTCGGCAAAGCGCAGGAATCTCGCTTTTTCCTCCATACGGCAAGGATTTTCCTCATTGACCAAAATCAAATATCCTTTATAAATATCCTCCGGCTTCATCTGTTTTTTCATTTGCGCCTCCTGCTTTGTTTTTTATAAATCTTCTTTATCAATATTTTTCATGCCCTTTGGCTTCTACGCTCCGCTTTCCTCAGCCCTTCGCGCTGTTTCCTCTGCT
The DNA here is from genome assembly GCA_041844915.1 of Eubacteriales bacterium. GTDB lineage: Bacteria > Bacillota > Clostridia > Lachnospirales > Vallitaleaceae > W11650. Next base: position 1,668 of record JBGZBY010000032.1, on the reverse strand, counting down.
TGCTCTCCCTGCTAGCGCATTTTCCACCAGATATTCCAATATTTCCTCCATCGTCCAGCCCGCGCTTTTCAGCATATTGGGAAAACGGCTATGCTCGGTAAATCCCGGAATGGTATTAACCTCATTAAAAACAATTTCTCCTTCCGCCGTCAAAAACATATCTACTCTGGCAAAGCCGGAGCAGCCCAAGCAGCGATAAATCATTTTTGCCGTTTCCTGCAATTTTCTCTCCATTTCCGCGTCAATTCTTGCGGGAACATGAATTTTTGAAGTAATTAAATGATATTTTTCCTGATAATCAAAAAATCCCTGCGTCAATTCAATCTCGTCAATCCTGCCAACCGTCAGCTGCTCATCTCCCATAACCGCACAGCCCGTTTCAAAGCCCTCTATCGCTTCCTCCAGCAGAACCTCCCTGTCATATTGCAGCGCTTTTTCTATCGCCGCTCCAAGCTCGCTTTGCTCCTGAACAAAGCTGACCCCATAAGAGGAACCAGCCCGCACTGGCTTTACAAATAAGGGAAAGCCCAGCTCGGCAGCCGCTTTTTCCTCAATTCCTATCGACCGTTCTCCCGCTTGCTCCTGCGCCGCAAAAGAAAAGCTTAATCCCGCCGCTGACCTCTGCCGCCGGCTTATTTGCGCTGCTGTAAGCTCCTTCTCCTGTAAAGCAGACGCGTATTTTGTTTGATCTTTCTCTCGGCATTGAGCTTTTTCCTGCCCTGTCAATAAGATTGACCTCGGAACGGCAATCCCTGCCTGACGAACCAACAAATGCGCCCTGTGCTTATCCATGCAAAGTGCCGATGCCAGCGTTCCGCAGCCGATGAGCGGAATCCCCGCCAGCTCCGCCAAGCCTTGCAGCGTTCCATCTTCCCCGTTGCGTCCATGCAGTACCGGAAAAACCGCGTCTATTTCCATGAAACGATAGCGCTCCGGCACTTCCTCTAAAACCAAAAGTCCCCTTCTCCTTCGATCCGGCGATAAGCAAACTGGCTGGAGCTGCTCCAATTCCTGCCACCAAGTATTTTCCTTTATCCCCAGCCAATCGCCTCGATACCAAAACCACTCCCCCGTTCGGCTAATGCCAATCGGCACAAGCTCGTACTTTTCCTTATCCAAATGCGTCAATACCGCGTATACCGACTGCAACGAAACCTCATGTTCGCTGGAGCAGCCGCCAAACAGCACTGCTATTGTCTTTTTCATTTCTGCATTTCCCTCTCTTTCCTCGTTATGCTTTTACTTATGTCCTCATGAATTCCGCGCAGCGCTTGCTAGCGCCGCTCTTTATCTGTTTTTTCTATCTGTTTTCTGTGCCTGCTTTTCTCTATCTGCCGCTTTTATCGCATTGCCTCCAGCAGTGTAAGATTATGTTTCCCCTCTCTTTCCTTCCCTCGCCTTATTTTCCTTGGCTTTCCGTCTTCCTTCGGCTTTCCTGATTTTTGCTTTTGGAAAGCTATTTCTCCCCTCTCCCGCCTTATTTTCCTTGGCTTTCCTGCCTTCCTTCGGCTTTCCTGATTTTTGCTTTTGGAAAGCTATTTCTCCCCTCTCCCGTCATATTTGCTTGGCTTTCCTACTTTTCTCGGCTTTCTGATTTCGCTTTAGGGAAAGCTATTTCTCCCCTCTCCCGCCTTATTTTGCTTGGCTTTCCTGCCTTCCTTCGGCTTT
>JBGZBY010000031.1:0-31084 GCA_041844915.1 Eubacteriales bacterium | reverse complement strand
GTTGCTTTCTGGTATTTTACCGTTTCCTTAGCCGCCTTTGCTTTGGCAATCGCTTCACGCAGTGCCGTTTTATCTGCCGGCTGCGGTGTCGGTTCTTCCTTGCCGTCCAGCTCCGCTTCGGCTCCTTTTAGCTTCGCCGTCGCTTCGGCAATCTCCGCTTCTTCTGCGTCTGCTTTTTGCTCTACCGCTTCGGCTTGCTCTAGCGCTTGGTCAAATGCCGATTTCTTTTCTGCGGTTGCTTTCTGGTATTTTACTGTTTCCTTAGCCGCCTTTGCTTTGGCAATCGCTTCACGCAGCGCCGTCTTATCTGCCGGCTGCGGTGTCGGCTCTTCCTTGCCGTCTAATTCTATTTCAGCGTTTTCCAATTCTTCAATCGCTCCTAGAATTTCTTCTTCTTTGGCATCTAATTTGCGCTCTACCTCTTCAGCATTTTTTAAGGCCTTATCAAAAGCTGCCTTCTTCTCTGCGGTTGCTTTTTGATATTTTGCTGTTTTCATGGTTTCTTTGGCTTGAGCAATGCTTTCTCTCAAGTATGTCTTATCCTCTTGCCCATCTAACAACTCTATGGCCTTATTTAAGCGCTCCAGTGCCTGTGTAACCTCCTGCTGCGTAACATCGAACTTATCTAGGATTTCCTCTGCTGCTTTCAGGGCTTCGTCAAGCTCTGTTTTTCTTGCAGGCGCAGCATTTTGATATTTTGCAGTTTCTTTTACTTCTTTCGCTTTTTTAACTGCTTTTTGCAACGAAGTCAAATCAACTCCCGATGGATTTGCCTTTTTATAAGTGAATTCCACTTCGGCAATTTTCAACCAATAGCTGCTTCCCTCTGTAATCCGAATTTTTACCTGCGAAGTTGTCAAGTCATCAACCTTCATGGAATGTTCTATCTCGTTTCCTTTGATGTCGGCGATTTCCTTCCATTCTTCACCCACCTTTACTTCCAGCTTCGCCGCCCGCATATAGTCCTCTTTTACGCCCTGCGGATAAACTAAAGTTACATTAGAGAGAATTACCGGTTTGGCAAAACTAAAAATAAATTCCTGCCCTATTTCCTGCGCATACTCTGTCCACGCAAAGGTATCTCTCTTGCCATCCAGCATATTATCATAGCTGTAATTTTGCCAATAATCTGATTTCGGCGGAGTAACTTTAATCTTTATTACATCGCCTATTGGCTTCAATCCATTTTCAGCTTCTTCCAATGCCTTAATATATTCGTTTAGCTTGCTGATATCTGTATTTACTCCTCTAATTTGTGATTTCAAATGGTTAACAACGGACAAGTACCTGCCATAAGTTGCTTCCGTATAATCTTCCTCCGGTTTTAACACCTTCAGCTTTTCATATAGCGGAGCCCATTCTTTTTTGACTAGTTTAGCCGCCGCCTTTTTCATCTCTGCCAAAACCTTGTTAATCTTAATATCGTCAATTTCCGGAGAAATAAGCAAGGCTTCGGCTCTGTCAACAGCCGCCTTATACTCGGCATAGGTTTCGGCAATATAAAGGTCTTCCGGCAATTTATCCTTCAACGCTTCTTCCAGTATTTTCTTCTGCGAGGCTTTCTCATAAGTCAAGGTAATTGTCTTATTTTCAGAAAATTTACCGTTTAACGGCTCTGTGCTTTCTGCAAAAGTAAACTGCTTGAAGCTTGGTGCGATAAATTGATAGCTTTCGCCTTTTTTGCCAATTCTTGCTTCGACTTGTCCTAACGACTGTCCATCCTTGGCAACAAATTCAAAGCGTACCTCTATCAGTTCCGGCTTCATCTCAATATTTTGCACTGTTGGCAAAGCTTTATTCGGGTCTAACCATTTTTTCAGCTCAGTCAGCAGCAAACGGAATTTACCGTAATCTGCATTTTCCTGTTTGCTAATCCAGCTCTTCTCTGCCATTGCTCGTAAGGAGAAATACATTCCTTCTGTAATTTCTTCCTGTGTTTCCTTGCTTGGCACATCGCACCAAATCGCATAGCATGCCCCTTTAATTTTAGCATGCGGCACTTCATAGGATTTTCCGTCAGCAAACAGACCGGAATTCCACTCTCTATAAATCCACTGTGGATCTGGCTTTTGTGCATACGCATTCCCGTTCGACAAAACATAATACATCTTATCATGAACATTAACAAGGTCATGCCCTTTTTCAAGCAATTTGTCCGTCGATGGCATATTCTGATCCCAGCGTGTCCAATAGCAGACCTGAATATAATCATGCAAATCAATGTGCGGTCTCATATTGGCGCGATATACTCCATCATGCCAAATCCTTGGAATAAAGCCTAGTCCGCTGGTATATTCCGCAATTTCATTGATGTACGCCATATAGCCGTCCAAACCATTGGCTACGACGCCTTCCGGTACATGCTTTTGCCCAAATTCCTTCAGAGATGGATAATGAGAAAATTCATTGAAATTAATGAATTCATCACCACCGATATGGAAGTATTTACTATCTGTAAATAATGCCGCATATTCTTTGATGATATTTTTAACAAATTGTCTGGCTTCTTCTTTGTTTATATCCAAAGAACCTTTATGGCTCTCGCCCCAAGTGCTTCTCAGCCATAAATCCGGATAATTTCTCAATGCCTGTCTTAAATGCCCCGGATTATCAAAGGACGGAATAATCTCTACGCCATATTTTTTCGCTTCTGCAATAATCTCACGCATTTCCGCTTTCTTAATGTATTGAGCCGACATAAGATCCGGATAGGTTTCACATTCTAAGCGATAGCCTTCATGCTCTGAGAAATGAAGCTGAATAGCATTAATTCGCATAAAGGACAATTCACGAATTGTCTGCTTAATCCAGTCCGCTGTAAAGAATTTTCTCCCCATATCCAAATGAAGCGCTCTTTCCTCAGTATCCGGATAATCTTTTATTACTCCATGCGGCAGTTCTTTATAAAGCCGCAAATATTGCATAATCGTTCTTAACGCATACATTACGCCATTAGCGTTTTTCGCTTCAATCACGATTGTATCGCCTACTTGAATTTGAAAACCTTCCGCTGGAGCAATGCCGCTGATTGCCGCTTTCAGCTCAATGACGATATCGCCTTTTTGGGCTTCTGCCTTATCGGTATAAAGAATCGGCATTACCTGACTGCTTGGGATTTCATAGGCAGCAAATTCTTGACCCACTAGTTGCGTAACCTCTCTAACTCGTGTATCTTTATTTGCCAAATCATTGACCGCAATTATCACTCTTTTTAGCTCATTTCCTTTGAAAACGCCTCCGGTCGTCTTATACTCGCGCAAACTTGGGAATACCTTTAAATGCGCGTCCTCTTCCGGCTGCGGCTGCGGAATACTGGAGCCACCGATTTCATAACCGTAGACTTCTAGCTCTGTAATTGCCAGGGATTTTCCTGACTGCGGCGTCATCAAAATCCGAACAGCATAGGTTTCTACTGGCGTAAAGCGAACAGTATTTTTTTCCGTTGCCTTTATCGTATCTTTTTGATAACTGCCCTGTAAATTTTCTACATCTGCCCAATTTGCATCGTCCGCCATGGGATTGGTTTTATTTGGATTGATTATTGTTCCGCTGCCGTTTGCCTGCCGAATATCTTTCTTCGACACATGACCTTCAAACCCTGCTTGGGGCAGCGTCGGCATATCTTTCCCTTTATAATACTGAACCTTAAAGCTTTTCGGTATTTTACAGCCAGCGTCTTCAAAGAAGGACAAATCTACCGAACTAATTTTATGCAGACTTGGTTCTTTTGCTTTCCCGAATAAAATACCTACCCACTCATCCTCTGTTCTGACTTGCCTTTGCCAATTCGTCCAGCGATTATGCGGCTGACTTGGAAGGTAGCTATATTCGCCGTCATTGACAGAACGAATTCCATCGCTGCTTCCGGCATCTACTTTTCCGTCATTGGTAAAAGAGGCAATTGCCTTCGGCAAAGCTTCCGAAGTATTCTGCGAAACCAATACCGGCTTTTTCTCCTGGTACTTTCCATAAACTTCAACTTCAATGATTCCCAAAGATTTTCTGGCGACCTGTTTCATCTTTAAGCGAACAGCCGTCGTTTCTTCTGCTTGCGAAAATACAATCTTATTTTCTGCATTATCCTTTAAATCTTCTGCTTTTAATGCTTTAACTGTTTTCCAATTGGCTTCTTTGGTCAACTCGTGGTTTGTTAATTCTTTCAAGTGTGCAATTTTGTCATTCTGCGGCATTGCATATACCGGTCCAACATAAACCTGTACTTCCAGCTCGTTTGGTTTTTGACATTCTCTGTCTTTAAACGGCACAAACACTACCTGACTAACTGTCGGCACAATTTCATTTTGTTTTGGCAGCAAAATCCCCACATAATTTTCACTTAATTTATTCGGATCTCTTTGCCAATCCGTCCATCTTACTGTTGCATCGCTTTGATATAATTTATCTCCATCGTTGATATTGTAAATCTTGTCGGAAGAATTCGGATCCTTATCATTAGTAAATCCAGCAAATGCTTTCGCGCCGGAAATCGTAGAAATCACCGTATCTTTCAATCCTTGCCCTAAAAGCACCGTTTTTCTAACCTGATGTTTATGATCTTCGGATTCGATAATCAAAACTGCTTTCTTCTCTTTTGCCGGTATTACCGTTACCGCTGCGTTTTCTTTACCTGCTGCCTTGATTTCGCCTTCTTCTGCCGATGATATTTCCATTTCGTTCAACAAATGTGCCGCTACCGGAACACCGTTTACTGTGAGATTTTCCAATTCAGCGGTCTGATAGATCTCTATGTTTTCCGTTACCGGCATCAATTCGACTTCCGTAACATTGGCTTGATTTTTAAACAGCAATTTTATTCCTACTGCTGAAACACCCTGAAAATCATAGATAACTTTATTTGCTTCCTTTGTTACTTTCGCATTCAAAGGAGAAAATCCCATGCCAGACCCCAATGACCACTGTGCTTCTGCTTCCGGTTCCGTTCCTTTATAATGCACCACCACTCGACCTAGGCCAACGGCTGTGGCATAAGTAAACTCCAACGCTTTGTCCGCTGCCGTTGTCAAAGCGGTATCTCCCTTATTTTCATCATATAATTTCATTGCCTCAGCAAAAGGCTGATTTGCCCAGCGTACCTCTAAAGCTGATTTTGCTACACTTGGGCTATATTCTGCTTGGCCTTCAACCACTCGAACCGTTGCTGTTACTTTGAGTTCTTTGCCAAAGACCTTTGCCGTTCCTTCTACTTCAACAATGCCCGTCTTTTGGAAATTTTCTGCCTTTAACTGCTCTGCATTCCAATTTACTGCAAAGAAAGCATTCAATATATTCGCATTCACATCCACAGCCGGACGAACCGCCGGTAAGCTCGGTGCAACGCCCTTCCTAGTATATGTCGAATAATTCAGCAGCGCCGCTACCTCATCCAGAACCTGAACATTAAGCGAAACAATCCCCGCATCCTGAACCTTTCCTTTTAATCGGAAAGAACCAATATTTTTCAGTTTTTCCTCCAGTTCCTGCTTATCCCATTCAACAGCGGCTTCTTCTTCGCCTGCCGTTTTGACTACTTTCACTTTTTCCGGCAACACCAATGCTCCGCCTGCTTTTACATAATAGTTCCGGCTATAACGGAAACCTTTTATCTCCGCATTATCTTCCTTTGCCCCTTGGGCAGTCAATACCAGATTAGCTGATTGTAGGCCGTCTGCCGATGCCATTATGTTAATTGCACCATTTTCTTTGCCGCTGCGAATAATGGCTAATACTTTGCCCGAAAAAGCGTTTCTTTGTTTTTCGCTAAACAAACGCATATCACTTTGATTGCCATTATCCATTGCCACTAATTCTCCAGCGCCGCTTACATTTACTTTCACCAAAGAATCCGCATTTGGCACAAGATTTCCCTCGGCGTCCAGAATGTCAATTTCCACATAAGCTAAATCTCTGCCATCGGCAGTCAATACTTTTTTGTTAACAGTAAGCTTTAGCTGATGTGCCGCGCCTGCGGTTTGTACCATATTCCTGCCAAATGTGGCCTCTATCTTTTTCCCTTCTTTGTCATAAGCTTCCGCTTCCAGCTTTCCTGCCTGATAGGGTTTGGTGAAACGATAGTACAGACTTTGATGGTTCTGTGCTGACTCTACCTGCATATAGCTATGGCCAGCGGGCGTAACGGTTGTTTTCATGGTCTGCTCGCCCACAAGCTGTCTTTCCTGAGATCCCTTCGGGGTAAAGTACAATTTTACTTTCGGCGCATTACTGTATACCACGATATTATTCTCGCCGCTTACAATCCCTTCATGCCATGCCGGTAAAAGATGAAGCGTTGTTTTATTTTTATTCCATTGACTGGAATAAAAATAATATCTGTCTTTCGGAAAGCCTGCTAAATCGACAATTCCAAAATAGGACGACTTCGGAGCCGGAAAAGCTTTATACTGCGCCGTTGTACCATTCCATGGTGTCGGTTCTCCCATATAGTCAAATCCAGTCCAGACAAAATTACCAGCCACATAATCTTTGGTGATAACATTGTACCAATCCTGTGAAGCCAGTTGTCCCCAGTTTACAGTTTTTTCATCATAGGAGGTCAATGTATAATTTTGATCTTCCTGATTTTTATGAGTATAAATACCTCTGCTGTTAATTGCCGACGAGGTTTCAGAGGCATATATTTTCCAATCAGGATTTTCCTCATGTCCTCTCTGCAATTCATTTTCCGACGCATAATTATAACCGACAATTCCGCCCAGCTCATGTACTTTTTTAGCAATCCTCATGGCTGTCGAATCCTTGCCTTTTATTTTATTGTCGCCAATCGTCGCTGGTCTGGTTGCGTCTTCCGCCTTAATCCAACTGATAATTTGGCCTACTATGCTGGGATATTCCCTTGTCGGCTGTCCCCAGTCATTACCCTCTAAGACCTCATTGCCAGTTGACCATAAAATCACTGCCGGAGCATTGCGATCCCGCTTTACCATGGCTTTGGTATCCCATTCGCCCCAAGTCATATTCGGTGTTTTCCCTAAAATTTCATTTTCCGCTCCAATTACTTGTTTAAAATATCTGCCATAATCATTGCGGTTTTGATTTTTATTAATTGTCCATGTATCAAAGGCTTCTTGAATTAACAATATACCTTTTTCATTTGCCAAACGAACAAAATCCTCCGACGTCGGATTATGCGAAGCTCGAATAGCGTTTACGCCCATTTCTTTTAAAATATCTATTTGCCTAGAAATGGCTTCCGCATAAGCTGCCGCTCCCAATGCTCCTTGGTCGTGATGCATGCAAACGCCCTGTAATTTCATTTTTTTGCCATTTAAAGAAAATCCTGTATTGGCATCAAAATCAAACCAGCGAAATCCGAAGCTATTTACATAGGTATTACATTCCCTAGAATTTTGATAAATTTTGGTTTCCACTTCGTATAAATCAGGAGAAGCTGTTGACCATAATTTAGGAGAAGCTACCGTTCCCTCTAAAACGACCTCTTTCCCCGTTCCCTTCTCTAGCATAACTTCTTCCGAGGTTAAGGTTGCAAGGGCTTGTGTTTCTCCTTTTTTTCGAATTTTATGCTCTACTTTTACCGCTGCCGCTTCCTTCCCTTGGTTTTGCAGGCGGGTCCAAACGACAACCTTAGGGGAAGCCTGATTTGCCTTAATATCAGGAGTTGTAATCACAATACCATCTTTTTCTACATAGATCGGCTCTTCTACTGTCAAATAAACATTTCTATAAATTCCACTGCCCGAATACCAGCGGCTGGTCGGTACATCGTTATTGACCTTTACCGCCAGAATATTCTCTTCGCCAAAACGGATATCCTTTGTCAGGTCAAAGGAAAATGCCGTATAGCCGTAAGGATGCCCGCCCAATTTCCGACCGTTCAGATAAATTTCCGCATTCATATATACGCCATCAAAATCAATAAATATTTTCTTTCCCTCTAATTCCGCAGGAAATTGCAGCGTTTTTCGATACCAGCCAATTCCTCCCGGCAAGTATGCGCTCTCTGCTTCCCCCGGATTGGAATACTGCCTGCGAATACTGTAATCGTGCGGCAAGTTTATCAAATCCCATTGCGAATCATCAAACAGCAATTGCTCTGCTGAATCGACATCGCCCAAATGGAACTTCCAATCGTCCATCAATAAATTTTTACCATTTGATAGCTGCCAGTTGTTCAATGGAACAAATTCTTCTACTGACTGAATCTGCGTTGCCCTTTGCTGCGACGTGTCCGCAAAAGATACACTTGACCATGAGCTTAACCCAATACCAACTGCCATACCTAGCGCCAAACACTTTTTGAAAATTCGTCCGTCCATTGTATTTCCTTTCTTTACATTTTGTTGCCAAAGTTTCCTTACTTAGATATTACATTTTTTTTACGTATTTTACAATCCTTTTTATTTTTTTCTATATTTTCTTGAAAAATCACCTCTGTTTTTTGGTTAAATTCACTTTACTTTTGTTATCTTTCATCGCTTTTTGCTCTTTTGTTTCTCTTACTAAAAATCAAATCTCTCTCCAATAAGTTTCTTATGAAAACAATCTCCCTCTAAAATGCCCTTTTGTTAAAATGAATTCCATTCCTTATCCTATTTCCCAATTTTCATGATATAAAAAGACTGTGGAAAAACCTTCTCTCATTTTTCCACAGTCTGAGTGCAAATTGTTATTTGCTATTTCATTGTTATTCGTTTAAATTGATTGTGTTTTCCTGCTCCGGCTTAAGCGCGGCTGTCGAAGCCTTCCCTCCTAAAAAGCCGGAAATTAAAGCCTTAATATCAATGCCCATGCCGGAAGCAATACCATCGGTCACCTGCGTCGTGCCTTCAACAATGTCCTTAAGCAGCTTGGTATTATTGCCGTCACCGTACATAGTAATCTTATCCACCTTGCTAAGCGGCGTAGCCACGTTTTGCGCAATCTCCGGCAACGCCTTTACCACCATTTCAATCACTGCCGCTTCGCCATATTGCTTCATGGCTTCCGCTTTTTCGGCGATACCCTTGGCTTCCGCTACCAGCTTGGCTTCGATTGCCTCTGCCTCAGCTAAACCAACCGCGCGGATACCTTCTGCCTCCTGCTCCTTTTGAAAACGAAATGCTTCGGCTTTGGCTTTTTCCGCCTCTGCTCGCTTTTGGTCATCATAAAGTCTGGCCTCGGCATCCTTCTTTCGCTTAAACAGCAAGGCCTCCGCCTGCTGCTCCTCACGATAGCGCTCTGCGTCTGCCTGCGCCCTGATCTGCGCGTCCAGCTCCTGCTTTTTAACCTCTACTTCCTGCTTTCTCAGCTCCGACTCTCTTTCGGCTCTGGCAATCTGGGCGTCAACCGTTACCGTTTCAATAATCTTCTGCTGCTCTTGCTCTTGAACCTTATAGGCGGCATCTGCTTCTGCTTTCTTCACATCGGCTAAAATTTTCAGCTCGGACTTTTTAATATCCAGCTCATTGTTGCGCTTGGCAATCTCTGCTTCCGCCGTTACTCTGGCTTCATTCGACTTGCTGTTTGCCTCCGCCTGTGCAATCTGTACATCTCTTTCTGCCTGCGCCTTAGCGATAGCGGCATTGCGCTTAATCAGCGCTGTGTTGTCGGCTCCGAGATCCTTGATCAAGCCGTTTTCATCAGTTACATTCTGAATATTGCAGGATAGAATCTCAATCCCCAGCTTCTCCATATCCTTGGACGCCTTTAGCATAACTTGATCAGAAAAGCTGTCCCGATCGGTATTGATGCCCTTAAGCGACAGCGTGCCGATAATTTCTCTCATATTACCCTGCAAGCTGTCCTGAAGATCTCCGGCAATATCCTTGGGATCCTTGTTTAAAAAGTTTTTTGCCGCCAGTTGCAGCCCCTCAGGATTATTATATATCCTGACCTTTGCCACCGCATCGACATTTACATTGATAAAGTCGTTGGTCGGCACGCTTTGCTCGGTTTTGATATCAACGGTAATCTGTCCAAGATATAGACGATCCAGTCTTTCAAAAAAAGGGATTCGGATTCCGGCTCTGCCTATCAATATTCTTCCTCTTTTCCCTAAGCCGGAAATAATAAAGGCTCTATCCGGCGGCGCCTTGACATAGCCCAAGATTAAAATAAAAATACCTAGTAGCGCCAATAGTATCACTGGTAAAAACTTTAAAAGCACATCCATCTTCCGCTCCTTTCTTTTCCTCCTTACGCTCCCGTCATCTTCCCTTCTCCGGTGCAGCCCGAAGAATACCGCTTGCAGACCCTGCCGGATGAAGCCTCCTGCCCTCGCCAGCGCAGTCCTTTCACCCGTTCGCTAAGCTTTTTATCGCCTTATGTTAAAAACACGCAGGCCATAGTGCCCAAGCTTCACCTCGCTGCCTTGATACAGACGCAGCACCGAAGCTCCACCTTGATACAGGCGCTTCCAAGCTTTAAGGCAATAAGGAAAATGCTTCTAATAATTATATCACCATGCGTTTAAAAATGCTATGGATTTTCGCAATCTTCACAGTTTTGTAATCTATTCTTAATCAACCCGTAAGTCCTTCCTGCTCCATTCATATGCCCGTCTTGGTGAGCCATCCTCCACATAGATAATGCCGCAATAAGCAAAGCCGGACTTTTCCAGCAGATGCCTCATTGCCCCATTATCGCTGTGCGTATCCGCCCGAAGATGGGCACTCTGCTGCTGGCAAAAATCCAGACATTCCCAAAAAACTCCCTTTTTCTCTGTTTTTCCAGCAAGCCGATGAATTGTTGCATAGGCAGAAAAATCCTTCCATTCTCCTTCTATTTTCCGATAGGTTGCATCTTCTCCCCAAGCTAAGACAAACGCTCCATACAGCTCCTTGCCGTTCGTCATGACATAAAGCTGTTTCTGCCGGATATCCTCCGCCAAAAGCTGCTCACTCGGATAGTCCTCTCCCCATTGAGTAGGATTTCCTGCTGCCTTCATGCGCTTTCTGGCCGCTGCATAAAGCGCCAAAAGCTGCCCAAGATCGTTTTTTTCAGCTAATCGTATCATATTCCTCCTATACCTAGGCCTGCACCGCGCCGGCGGCCAAATCACTGCCTTGTCCTGCTCTGCGATTTTCTCCAGCTTCAACCCTTTTACTGAAAATCAATTTCCTGCCTTCCATTCCTTCATTAGCCGCAGCAAATCCTCCAGCATCGCAGCGTCTATCTCCGTCCTTGCTTTTCCCTGATAATATTCTAGGGAAGGCTGCGCACCTCTTTCCGGACGAGCCTTCAAAAATACCTCCGCCACCAAACCGTTCCTTAATTTTAAGGTCAACACCAGCTCCATAAGCTTTAAATCTGGAGTAATATAACAATCTACTCCTATTGCTATGTTCTCTTTGATTAGCTCCTGCAATTCCTGCTTTCTTTGCGGGGATAAATCTCCCAGCCATTCAATAAATTTCATTGGCAAACCATTGACATTGCTGACTAGATGCAAGCAGGAAACGCTTCCTCCATATTCTCTTTCCAGCATACGATAGCCTTCTTTTTGAAATGGCAACTCTTTTATCCAATCCATTAATTTGTCTGTCGAGGCATCGGCTTCTTCTCCCGCCAAATGCCATATTGTTCCTGCCGTTAAGGTAGGAAGCTCGACCAGCCAGCCCTCGGAATCCTTCGCCAAGCGCAAAACATCAGCACCGCCAAAAACATCCCCTTCCAATTGCCAGCGGCTGTCCAACCTGTTGCCGCCATATTCAAGCTCTCCGGAAAAATCAAAACTGACCGGCTCGTCCAATTGCTCAAACAATATGGACAAATTGCCGTTGATATGCCATTTCTGATTTTCGGGCAAACCGCTCAGCGTCAGCAGCAAATTCTGCTTGGCACTCAGCGCCCAGCCAAATCCATAAATTGCCAAAAGCGTAATAAGACTTAATATTCCGGCAATTATAATCAAAATCATATTTCTCTGCTCTTTATCTTTCATTTCCGTTCCTAACTTTATTTTTTGATGTATACATAGATTTCGTTATCTCCAGCGTAGTTATAGGCAATTCCATTTTTATTTCTTGCTGGCAGCACTCCCATATTCCCATATACATAGCCTAAAACCGGTTTACAACTTTTACGTAAAATGCATTACTGTCCTTCCTAAGCTTAAAAGCATAAAGAAATCAAATAGGCGATTGCTAAAAACGGAATAAAGGGTACCTCCGTTTTTCGGCTCGCCTTTCTGCTAATCAGCAAAATTAATCCGACCACACCTGCCAGCAGCAAAGCCAACAGAACTATAACGCTAGCAGTCTGATAGCCTCCCAGCAGGCAAAGCGTGGGAATTGCCACGGCATCGCCATGACCAATCGCCTCCCTGCTGTGCTTTGCCAGCAAATAAAATATGCCATATAAGACAATAGACACCAGCAGATTCAGCCAATCCTCCTGCGCAATATGCAGCAGCAATGCTGGAATCAAAAATACCGGATAAAATTCTATGGGAATCTCCTTTTTCCGAATATCCTGCGCCGTACTGACCAAAAATAGGGTCAGCATCCATAAATTTCGCAGCCAAAAGACATTAAAGCCAACTCGAAAATACACATAAAGCGCCGCGCCAAAATAAATGCCCGCCGGAAACAAGCGCCACAAAAACTGCGGCTTTTCCTCCGAATATAGCCACCTGTCTACTCCAAGGACGATGCTCAATACAAAAACAATGAGTATTGCCGTTATTATTCCATTCATCGCGCATTCTCCAATTCAAGCTCTAGGCCTTTTGCAGACATCTTTTCCACTTCACTTCCCGTACAATGAATAAAAGGATTTACCACCATGCTAAGCAATACATCCTGCGCCTGAAAATACTGCTGTAAGTTCTGCGCAAACCGCAAATTTTCGTATATTAATAAAATGCTTTTATTCATTCCTGCCCCCTCTCCCTGTGCAATTGTTACCTCCATATAGATATGATTTCAGGCTTGAAAATTGATTTTTTGCCATTTTCTTCTTTTTTTAAATTTTCTCTCTCTATTCCTTATTTTTAAAAATTTTACCATTTTTCCTATACAAAGTCAATAAAACCAAGTCAATTTTGAACTCGGCCTTGAGAATTTACCGAGCTTGAAAATTACCACTTTGGCCTTGATCTCTCGGCCAGCTCTTACAATTTGTAATTTTTTAGGCTCTATTCCTAAATCCGCCGCAAATTCTCTCTGCCGAAACCAGAAAAGCTTTGAAAACTTCAAAATGGCTCAAAACGATCTAGCAAAACCATAAAAAATACCCCTTCCGCAGATTCCGGATGCTTTCCTTATCTGCTTAAGAGGTATTTTTAAGCTATCTTATTTAAAAAAATCCATTTCTTCCAAGCCCTGGCTGCCGCCCTATCGCTCCGCTTCCCCTTTGGGATAAATCGAAATAATTTCCATATCCTCAATCGCCTTGGCAATCTTCGCTTCCATGCCGTCCAGCTTTTTCTCGGATTTTTCGATTCTCTCCAGCACCGGCTTGGTAACGGGATGCTTGGCTACAAAAATCGTACAGCAATCCTCATATGGCAGGATCGAGGTTTCAAAGGTGCCTATTTTTTCAGCCAGCTTGATAATGTCTACCTTGTCAAAGGCAATCAGCGGCCGAAAGACCGGCAGCTTTGTCGCCGCATTGGTCGCGCTTAGGCTCTGTATGGTCTGACTGGCAACCTGACCGATGCTCTCTCCGGTAACAATCGCAAGACTGCCGGTTTTTTCCGCAATTTTTTCGGTAATAAGCATCATGATTCGCCGCATGATGATGGTCAGCTCCTCATGCGGGCATTTTTCATAAATATCCAGCTGAATATCGGTAAAAGGCACCACATAAAGCTTGAGCCTGCCGGTATATTCCGAAAAAATCCGCGCCAGCTCGACCACCTTGTCTTTAGCTCTCTCACTGGTATACGGCGGCGAATGAAAATAAACGGCATTTAGCTCAACGCCCCTTTTGGCAATCATATACGCCGCCACCGGACTGTCTATCCCGCCCGAAAGCATCAGGGTCGCCTTGCCGCTGCTGCCAATCGGTAAACCGCCTAAACCTTCCTCCATTTTGGAATAAATATAGGTATTGGCTCGCAGTTCTACATAAATCCTCTCCTGCGGCTGATGAACATCCACCCGCAAATCAGGAAATTCCTGTAAAAGCTCCGCTCCAAGCTTGGCCGCAACCTCCATTGAATTATAGGGAAATGCCTTATCCGCCCGTTTGGCTTCAATTTTAAAGCTGAAATTCTGCTCCTCAAAGCTCTCTCTGACATACTCCTTGATATTCTCTGCCAGCGCAGCATAATCGCCCTTGTCATAGACCCGAACCTTACCGACATACAAAATGCCAAACACCTTTTGAATTGCTGCAATAATTTTCTCCGACGGCACATCCTCCGACCAGCATTCTACAAAAAGTCTGCCTTGATCCTTCGACACAGTAAATCTGCCCAGCTTATCCAGCTTCCACTGAATCCGATCTCGCAGTTGATTGATAAATATATGTCTATTTTTCCCCTTAATGGCGATTTCACCATACTTCACCAAATAAGCAGTCCGCATGATTTCTCCTTCCTTTTTTTGTCTGTTTCTCTTTACCTATATTTCTGCCGCCCCTCTGGCAGCTTTCCCGTCCGCTTTCCAGTACCAGCTCAGCTTCCCTTGCCTTCCGCCTTATGGCTTTTCCTCCTAGGCCAAACAATTCCCGCCTTCCTTTGCCGTAGCTCTCGCTAAAAATCCTGCTTTTCCGTCCGCTTTCCCGCGCGGACTCAACTTTCCTTACTTTCTGCCTTATGGCTTTTCCGCCTAGGTCAAACAATTCCCGCCTTCCTTTGCTCAAAGTCGGCATTCTATTTTCTGACAAATCTTCGGAGCATTTTCACCCGCTCCGCGATCGCCTCTGCCGCCTGCAAAAGCTCCTCCGCCTCGTTCTGACAGCCCAGGCTGATCCGAATGCTCCCTTCTTGATAGGGTGCGTCCATGGCCGCAATCACATGCGATACTCTGTTTTTTTTCGATTGGCAGGCCGAGCCGGTGCTGACATAAATCCCAGCTTCCTCCAGCGAATGGAGCAAAACCTCCGCCCGAATATCGGGAAAGCCAATATTTAAAATATAGGGACTGGACTGCTCCAGCGGGGTATTCAGCGCAAATTCGACTTCCGCCTCCGCCAGGGCCTGCAAAAAGACAGCGCGCAGCCGCTCGGCATGGCGATAGCTTTCCTCTTGCCGCTTTACCGCTAATTCCGCCGCGATTTCAAAGGCCCGTACCGCCGGATAATTTTCCGTTCCCGGCCTTAATCCCGCCTGATGCTTCCCGCCATAAAGCAGAGGCTCCAATTTTGTTCCTTTTTTCACATATAAAAGCCCAATCCCCTTCGGCCCGCCGATTTTGTGCCCGCCCAAGGAAATCAGGTCGATCTGTTTTAATTCCGGCATTTTAACTTTGCCAAAGGCCTGTACGCAATCGGAGTGAAACAGCAGCCTGGCATTCCTTGCTTTGGCCACTTCCGCCGCTGCCGCCGTATCCTGCAAAACTCCCGTTTCATTGTTCACCGCCATAATACTAACTAAAATCGTTTCTTCGTTGATTTTTGTTTTCAGCTCCTCCAAGTCAATCCTTCCCTGAAAATCAACGGCTAAATAATCTACGGAAAATCCTTCCCTTTCCAGCTGACGCGCCGCTTCCAGTACCGATGGGTGCTCAATCTGCGTAGTAACAATATGCCGTCCGCTTCGGCGATTGGCTCTTGCCGCCCCCAGAAGCGCCAGATTATTGGACTCGGTTCCACCGGAGGTAAAAAAAATCTCGGAAGCAGATACTCCCAAGATCTCCGCCAAATGCTCTCGGCTTCCTGTAATTTTCTTTTCTACCTCATAGCCCTTGCCATGCAAGGAAGAAGGATTGGCATAATCTTCCCGATACGCCCTGTTCATCTCTGCCAATGCTTCCGCCACGATCGGCGTCGTTGCTGCATTGTCTAAATAAATCTCCTTCATTGCTCTGCCTTATTTTTTTAGCGCGCCTTCGATTGCTTCAATAACTCTGGGCTTTTGGAACGGCTTTACTACAAAATCTTTCGCGCCTGCCTTAATCGCGTCCACAACCATCGCCTGCTGTCCCATTGCCGAACACATAATAACCTTGGCCTTCGGGCAGACCTCCAAAATCTTCGGAAGTGCCTCCACTCCGTCCATAACCGGCATGGTGATATCCAGCGTAACCACATCCGGCTGCAATTCCTTTGCCTTTTGAACCGCTTCCTCGCCGTTGCCCGCTTCTCCAACCACCTCCATGCCTTCTTCTTCCAGCATTTTCTTTAACACCGTTCTCATAAAAACAGCATCGTCTACAATCACAACCTTTGTCGCCATTACATATCCTCCTCAATCATTATTGAAAGCATTGCCAAAAACGCCATTCCCGCCGTTTCTGTTCTTAATATTCTTTTGCCCAAGGTAATCATTCGCTGATTTGCCAGCTGCTTCAGCGCCTGTGTTTCCTCCGGAGAAAATCCGCCCTCCGGTCCGATCATACAGGCAGCCTTACTTGGCTTTTCCAGCTCCAAAAAAGCTCTGCGCGTTGCCCCAATCCCTTGCGCGTCCTCATGCGGGATAAAAAAAGCATGATAGCTCTCCGCCAAGGCAATCGCCTGCCCAAAGGAAATCGGCATATGTACTGTTGGAACCTTATCCCTTCCCGATTGCTTCGCCGCGCTTTCGGCGATTTTATTCCAGCGCTCGGCCTTTTTGGCAGCAGTTTTTTCATCCAGCTTTTGGACGCTTCGCTTCATCGCCACCGGATAAATATCGGAGACTCCAAGCTCAACGCATTTTTGAATAATCCACTCCATCTTTTCCTGCTTTGGCAAGCCTTGAAACAAACTGATCTCAACCGGCAGCTCTGTAAAGCTCCGCTGAATATCTGCAATTCGGCAAATAATTTCCGAATCGGTACTTTCTTCTATTATACAATAATAGTCCGTCCCTTGTCTATCCTTTACTAAAATTTCCTGTCCTTTTTTTAGGCGCAGAACATGATGAATATGATGATAGTCCTCGCCGGTCAGCCGAATCTCCTTTTCCCCGATCTGCTCCGGCATTGCAAAAAACCTATGCATGCGCCGCTACCATCCTCCATTCCCCTTTTTCCGCAAGCTCGACAAGCGTCAGGCCTTCCTCGGCAAATGTCCTTTTGACCATATCTACTTTATCGGCAATAATGCCGGAGGTAATAAAGATTCCCTGCGGTTTTAAGATTTTTTTTACATCTCTGGCCAGCAGGCAAATGACGTCAGCCAGTATATTAGCAACGACAATATCGTATTTTTCTCCTACTCCATCCGCCAAATTGCCCATCATGACCTGAACCTGTCTGCTGACTCCGTTATACTCCACATTTTCCTTCGCCACCTTGACCGCATTTTCGTCCAAGTCAATCGCCAGCACCTCCGCACCCAGCTTTGCTGCGGCAATCGCCAAAATCCCCGATCCCGTACCGATATCCAGCACATGATCGCCGGACTTGCTGTATTTTTCTATTGCCTTTAAGCAAAGCTCCGTTGTTTCATGTGTTCCCGAGCCAAACGCCATCCCCGGATCCAGTCCGATATTGATGGGATAGCTTTCATTTTTCTCCTCCCAAATCGGATAAATAAAAATATTCTCGCCGACAGCAAAGCTATGATAATACTGCTTCCAGTTGTTGGCCCAATCTTCTTCCTTCGTGCGTTCCGTCGTAAGCTCAAACTCCTCGCCCAAAAAGGGGCGGAGCTGCTCTTTAATCTCCTCCACCTTCCACGCAGTATCCTCCGATAAATAAAAGCTGATCGGAATCTGCTCCTGCTTCCGGTTCCACTCCTCCGGTAAGATATCGACAAACATTGCCCTGCATTCTTCCTCGGTTAAAAAATTCTCGCCAATTTCCACTCCCTGCAAATAGGGAATATCCGTCAGCACTGCCGTTACAATATCTACCTTCTCCGGCGTCGCTACAATCGTATGCTTAATCCAGTCCATACTTCTCCTGCTTTCTGCGTTTTTGCCATGCCATTGTTCGTCAGCCCTTGCACCTCTCTTGCTTCCGGGGGTTCCCCTTCGCTCCCGCAGCTTTCCTCAGAAGCTTCTGCTGCTCCCTCATTATGATTTTCTTTAAAAACCAAACGATACTCGTCAATCTCTGCGCCATCTCTCTTACTTTTTGAGATGATCTATTCCGCTAGGCATTCTATTTTCTTTTTGGTTTCCCAGTCAAACACAACAATTTCACCACATTCAGGGTGCTCACTGCCTGTTATCGCTTGAATCATCATGCCATGACAAACCACGATGATCTTTTGATGTGATATATATTTTTCCAACACCGGAAAAACACGCTTTTTTATTGCTTCCGCGTCCTCCCAATCCTTTTCTTCCGCCAAGTAGCTCCCCTGATTGCTTTCATACTCCCTATATGCCTGCTCGGCAATGTCATCTTCCACATAAATATAATTCTTATTCGCCAGCCACTCATGCAAATCGGTTTCTATCGCAAGCTCAACTCCTAGCTCCTTCGACAATATGGCAGCACTATGCACAGCCCTTGTATAAGGAGAGCAAAGAATCAGCTCCGCGTTTGCCAGCCTCTCGTCCTTTGCCGCTTCCTTGATCTGAGCAATTCCCTTCTCCGACAGCTTAGCCAGATTGACCCCCATGCCTTGATAAATCTTGGTATCCTTTTCAGAATAATCTGTCTTTCCATGCCGCACAAAATAAAACATAGCGATTCCTCCTTAACGCTCGTCAGCTTCTTTAATTATCCTCCTCGGAGAACATGTTGTCAATCCCATCCTTCATTTTATCAAAAAAGCCTTTTTTCTTCTCTGTTTTTTTCCTGCTCTCTTTATTTTCCTTGTTTTCCGTCTTTTTTTCCTGCTTGCCGCCTAGGCTTTCCTCCAGCCTGCGCAGCAGCTCCTTTTGCTCTTCATTCAAGCCCTTCGGCGTTTGCACTACTACTGTAATATATTGGTCGCCCCGAATTCGAGAATTATTCAGGTAAGGCACACCCTTGCCCCGCAGTCGGAAGCGCGTTCCAGTCTGCGTACCGGCGCTCATCGGATAGGACACCTCGCCGTCCAGAGTTGGCACAACCAGCTCGGCGCCCAGCGCCGCCTGCGTAAAGCTGATCGGCATAGTATAATAGATATCATTGCCGGAACGCTCAAATATTGGCGAAGGCTTGACATAAAGCGTCAGCAATATATCGCCTCTCGGCCCGCCGTTGACTCCCGGTTCGCCTTTCCCCCGCAGGCGAATGGTCTGACCGTCCTCAATTCCTGCCGGAATACTGACACTAATTCGCTTCTTGGTTTTGACATACCCACTGCCGTGGCAGCTTCCACATTGTTCTTTGATAATCTTGCCGCTGCCGTTGCAGGCCGAGCAGGGTCTAACGCTGGATACCGCTCCAAACATGGTCTGCTGATTATAACGAACCTGACCCGAACCGCCGCAGGTCGAACAGGTTTCCGGTCTGGTACCGGGCTTTGCACCCGTACCGCTGCAATGAGAGCATTCCTCAGATACGGTAATATTCAGATCCTTTTCCACGCCAAAAACAGCCTCTTTAAACTCCAGCTCCATACTGGCCCGTAAAGAGGCTCCCTGCCTAGGAGCATTGGGATTGGCCCGCCTGCCGCCGCCAAAAAAGTCGCCGAAGATATCGCCGAAAATATCGCCCATATCCATTCCGCTAAAGCCGCCGTAGCCGGCTCCTGCTCCCTGTGAAAATGCGGCATGTCCGAATTGATCGTATTGCTTTCGCTTTTCTGGATCATTTAATACCTCATAGGCCTCTGTCGCCTCTCGGAATTTTTCTTCCGCCACTTTATCATTGGCATTGGTATCGGGATGATACTGCTTTGCCAATTTCCGATATGCTCTCTTTAACTCCTTTTCGTCCGCCGTTTTGCTTACGCCCAGCACTTCATAATAATCTCTTTTTTCTGCCATGATCATCCTCTATTTCTAAAAACGCGAATAGGGCTGCCATTAGGCTTCTTTACAAAATACAGCAAAGCCTCCTGCTTCACGATATTATGTCAAATCCACCTAACGCAACAGTCCCTCTTATCTGCTTCCGCTTCTTATCGCTCCGCCCGAAAGGGCTGTTGCTCTCAGTCCTGCCAGAATATGGAAATCTCCGTATCTGAAACGATTCCTTTACAACAGCCCTTTCTTCAGGGAACGTCCTCTATTCCTTACTTTTTTTATTTTTCCTCAAAGTCCACATCTACCACATTGTCATCCGGATTGCCGCCCGCCTGCGGTTCGGCGGTATTGCCTCCCGGCGCGGCTCCTGCCGCTCCGGCTGCGCCCGCAGCCTGATAAAGCTTGGTCGCTACCTGCTGCATCGTGTTGCTAAGCTTGTCCTTTGCCGCCTTCACACGATTCAGCTCATCCTCTGACATGCCCTCCGCCTTGGTCTTTTCCAAAATCTCTTTCAGCTCTTTAAGCTCTGCCTCTAGCTGCGCTTTATCCGAAGCCTCCAGCTTATCGCCCAATTCGCCCAATTGCTTTTCTACCTGGAAGGCCAAAGAATCTGCTTCGTTGCGCGCGTCAATCCCCTCTTTGCGCTTCTTGTCCTGCGCTTCAAAGGCCTTAGCCTCCTCGACCGCTTTTTCAATCTCTGCGTCGGACAGGTTGGTGCTGGCGGTAATGGTGATATTTTGCTCCTTACCAGTGCCCAAGTCTTTAGCACTTACCTTAACAATACCGTTTGCGTCAATATCAAAAGTAACCTCGATCTGCGGGATTCCTCTTGGCGCCGCCGGAATGCCGTCCAAACGGAAGCGTCCCAAGGTCTTATTGTCCGCCGCAAATTCTCTTTCGCCCTGTACGATATGAATATCAACAGCGGATTGATTGTTTTCGGCAGTAGAAAACACCTGACTCTTTTTGGTCGGAATTGTCGTATTTCTCTCAATCAGCTTGGTTGCCACGCCGCCCAAGGTTTCCAGCCCCAGAGAAAGCGGAGTAACATCCAGCAGCAGGATATCGCCCGCACCGGCATCGCCTGCCAGCTTGCCGCCCTGAATGGCCGCGCCGACCGCCACGCACTCGTCCGGATTGATTCCCTTGAAAGGCTCCTTGCCAATCAGCTTATACACTGCGTTCTGCACTGCCGGAATTCTGGTCGAGCCGCCGACCAAAAGCACCTTGTCAATATCCGAAGCGCTTAAATCTGCGTCCTTCAAAGCCTGATTGACCGGCCCCATGGTCTTTTCTACCAAGTCATGCGTCAATTCGTCAAACTTCGCTCTGGTCAGATTGACGTCCAAGTGCTTCGGCCCTTCCTGCGTAGCGGTAATAAAGGGCAGATTGATATTGGTCGTGGTCGAGGAGGAAAGCTCTTTCTTGGCCTTCTCCGCCGCTTCCTTTAATCTCTGCATCGCCATTTTATCCGCCGACAGGTCAATTCCTTCATTCCCTTTAAATTCTTGAATCAAATAATCTATAACCCTCTGGTCAAAGTCATCGCCGCCAAGGTGATTGTTTCCGTTGGTAGCAAGCACCTCCAGTACGCCGTCGCCAATTTCAATCAGGGAAACGTCAAAGGTACCGCCGCCAAGGTCATATACCATAATGGTCTGCTCCTTTTCGTTGTCTAAGCCATACGCCAATGCCGCCGCTGTCGGCTCATTGATGATTCTCTTTACCTCCAAGCCGGCAATCCTGCCCGCATCTTTCGTCGCCTGTCTTTGGCTGTCCGAAAAATATGCCGGCACGGTAATTACCGCCTCTGTTACGCTTTCCCCTAAATAACTTTCGGCATCCGCCTTCATCTTTTGCAGAATCATCGCCGAAATCTCCTGCGGCGAATAGCCCTTGCCATCAATATCTACCTTGCGGTTCGAGCCCATATCTCTCTTGATCGAAGCAATCGTCTTATCCGGATTGGTTACGGCCTGTCTTTTGGCCGGCTCACCGATAATCCGCTCTCCATCCTTTTTAAATGCGACCACCGACGGAGTTGTTCTAGCTCCTTCGGCATTGGCGATAACCACTGGCTTGCCGCCTTCCATTACCGCTACGCACGAATTTGTTGTTCCCAAGTCAATTCCAATAATTTTTCCCATTTTTATTTCCTCCTGAATATTTTCTAAATTTATCTAAACCATCAATTTCATTGAAGCTTGCATCATTGTTGTTTGCTGCGAATTGCTCCCGCTGTCAAAACAGCGCCGTTTTTCGCTTCCGGCGGCGTAAATCCAGCCAAAAGCTCTCCGCACCCAGCCATTTTGTAGAAGCGCTCCACGATAGCTTATCGCTAATACGAAATCAGTTCGCCACCTTAACCACGCTGTGCCGAATCACCTTTTCTTTATATAAATAGCCCTTTTGATAAACCTCGGATACGATATTTTCGCCAAAATCAGGGTTTTCCTCATGACTGATCGCACTATGCAGATCATGGTCAAATTCCTTGCCCAGCGCTTCAATCTCCTTGACGCCGATATTTTCCAAAACAGCTAAAAGCTTTTTATAAACCATCTCCATTCCTTCGATCACGCCGTCTTTTTCCTCTGGCACATGGGCAAACGCCCGATCGAAATCATCTAGTATCGGCAAAAGTTCCTCTATCACTTCCGCCGCTCCTTTCTCCTTCATCAGCTCCTTTTCTTTGACAGAGCGCTTGCGATAATTGTCAAACTCCGCCAGCATTCGCCGATAGGCATCATCCTTCTCTCCATTTTCCTTCATTAGCCTAGCAATCTCGGCCTTCGCCATTTCTTCCTCGGACTGCTCCGGTTCGGCTTCGCTTGCTGCCGCTTCGGCCGGCTGTTCCTGTTCGGCTTCGGCGATTTCCTTGTCCTTTAATTCTTCCTTCAATTCTTCCGCTCGTTCTTGCTTTAGTTCCTGATTTTCCATTTTTACCCGCTCTCGCTTTCCTTTCTTCTATCTGATATCTCTCCTCGCCCTGCCGCGCAAGGCTTGGCAGCCCGCAAATCAAGATAAATCCTCTTGCCGTATTTCCAAAGCCCTCCTCTGTAAGGACTATCGCTGCGAAAGCTGCGTAAGCAGCTCGTCAATATCCTTAATCAGCATTCGCAGATTGGAGATCGTGTTTTCATAATCCATTCGCTTCGGCCCAATGATGGCAATCGCTCCGGCTTTTTCCCCATTGATATGGTAACTGGTCGTGATCAAACTCAAATCCTTTAAATCTTGAATATTATTTTCTTCTCCGATCACGATTTTTACATTGCCGTCGTCGCTTTCAAAGGTTGTATTGATAATATCCTCCAGAATATCCTCCTGCTCCAGTGCCCGCATGATTGAGGAGGCCTTGCCTACATCCTGAAATTCGGGCAACTTCATCATATTGGAGGCTCCATAGGTAAAAATATCCGCCTCGTCCATTTGCCGAATCGCTTTAAATATCACATCCAGTACCTCGGTCATGATTCTCCGCTCCTGAGCGTCATTCCCCTTAATGCGGCGAATGCATTCCAAATCAATATCCTCAAGGCTCATGCCGCGAAGCTCACTGTTGATGCAAACGGAAAGTCTGGTCAAAAGCTCCTGATTGATCGGCTGTTCCAGATGGATTAAGTAATCCTTTACCTGATTTCTTTCCGCTACTACGATTACCAACAAATCTTGACTGTTTACCTCAACCAATTGAATATTTTTAATTCTAGTCTTTTTATACTGCGGCGTACTGATCAGCGTTGCGTAATTGGTTTCCTCCGCCAATCTTTTAGCAATTGACTTAAGCAGATCTTCGATCCTGCCGGCGCTCGCCTTAAGCTCCTCCAAATAAACTAGTTTGCGATATTCCGCCTTTTGCAGCTGCATCACCATGTCGACATAAAGCCGATATCCCTTATCCGAAGGAATTCTGCCGGCGGAGGCATGAGGCTGAATAATAAAGCCAAGCTCTTCCAAATCGCTCATCTCATTGCGGATCGTTGCCGGCGAAACGCCCAGATTGTACTGCTTTGAAATCGTTCTGGAACCAACCGGCAGGGCAGTTTCAAAATAATTGTTAATAATCGCCTTCAAAATCTCCTGCTTCCGCTCATCCAGCTTCACTTTTTATTCCTCCCTTCTGTCGGTTGTTAGCACTCGACTAGTCAGAGTGCTAACATAGTCATATCATATATAAAAAAAAGAGCTTTGTCAAGCCCTTTTTTTTGTTTTATATTTTCTTTATTTCTCTCTAACTTTTTGCTCCTGTTTTATCCTGATAAGGATAATCTTGCAAAATTTTATTGATTTTATCTTGTTTCCGCATTGCCCATTTTTCACCAAATTTAGAGTGCAGTTCTATTTCTCTGGCAAAAAGCACTCTGCGAAAATCTTGATATTCCTGCCGATGTTTAACAGCATAATTTAAAGCTTCATCAAAAAGCAGAGTTTCTAAAATTTCTCCAAAAATTTCTTCCTCTGTCTGATACTGGATATGTTCTCTTACCATACCTTTTTCCACTGTTAAAAAATGATACCCCACTTTATCAGCAAATATATAAATTCCATCTGGGCTACCGTTTCCACCTTGTGCAAAAGAGATTCTTGAAAAATCAACTTCCGGCAAGGCATCATGAATTTCTTTCTTCCATTTTTGTTCTAGGACTTCTATATTCATTGCATATCCCTCGATTATCTTGGCTCAAGATAGCCTTTTTGTATTAATACTCTAATTGGTTCTGGCAATTCATACTGAATACCACCACCTGTCGAATCACCCCAAGGCGCAATCTCTCCCCGCCTTACTTTCGCAATATCTTTCACAACTACAAACTCCTGATATACTGCCGGATCGGTGAAAGGCGGCAGTGCTAATCGACTGGGATCCACTCCTGGCCTTGTAACAAAATTACTTTTATCACCGATTTTTCCATATCTTCCTAAAAGAGTGCCTTCTATTAAAGTAATTTCTTTCTCTGTTCCAGCAACAGCGCCATTATTGGGAGGAAACTGAATCGCACCATCTCGGCGATACCACGATCCCGTCGGAGCATCACCGTTGGAAATTTTCATTTCCTTGGGATTATTTTGTGTAATCTTCGGCAACCTTTCTTGTTGATGCCAGAGCCTATGGAGAATAACGATAATCTCTCCACATGTAACACTTTCTTTCGCACGAAATGTATAATCTGGATATCCTCTCATCAGTCCTTTATCATACACTACTAAGATACCCAGTTGATTTTGCGGGGAAATTTTATCAAAATCTGCTATATAAGTTGCTATTCGAGCAACTTGCTCTGATTTCGGAGCTTGCGCCTTTTCCAACTTCTTTAGTACGGAAAATAAAACCTTAGCAACATAACCTCTATTTGCCATTTCTTTAAGATTACTCTCATCTTTTGGATAAATATCATATTCTTTTGCCTTCATCAAGTACATTTTCATCAATTGCTGATGAGAAAGATCCTCTTCGTCGGCAGTTAGCTTATGCCCCATCGCTCTAATCAAGATAAAAATAATTTCTTCTTTTGTCAAATAATCATCTGGATTAAAAGTATCTGCCAACTCTGTCAAAATAAACTCTTGTTCTCTTGTAATCTGCTTATCTGTAACTTCTTGATACCATACTCCTTCTGGCACCTTAATCTCTTTTGGAAATTCTTTATTTTTTTCCAAGCTGGGATTGCCAGCATATACATTTGTTATGCACAATATGGAGCATAAAATCCACAATCCGATTATTAGTCCTAAATTTTTTTTCATAAATACTTTTTAGTATATTTCTATACTAACCTCCTTACTCAACTATTTGCTTGATTTTTAATTTATCTATCTCCCTATTTATTTTACCATTTTATTAAAATATTTTCCACTCTATTTCCAGATTTATACTTTTCTCTGATTATTCACTTCTAAGAAACTCGGCAAAAACTAAGTTGCTAAAATCAATCCCCTTTTTAGTCAACCGCAAAAATCCATCTTTCATTTCCACTAAATCCTGCGCCAGCAACCTTTTCATTTCCTCGGAATAAAGCCTTTGCAAAGGCTGTCGAAACAGTTCATTCAGCTTTTTTAGTTCAAGTCCTTTCCGCTTACGCAGCCCCAGAAACAAATATTCCTCTAAATGTTTCTGTTCATTTTTTGGTTGCGTAATCTTGCGGATATGTTCAGGAATACTATTTTTCACATATTCTTCGATATTTTCTGTATTATTATAACGCACGCCTTCCCAATAAGAAGCTGCCCCAATACCCAAGCCGATATAATCTTCATCTGACCAATAAATCAGGTTGTGTCGACATTCTTTTCCGGTCAAGGCATAATTGGAAATCTCATAGGCATGATAACCATTTTTTTCCAAATATTCGTCCGCCAGCCAGTACATTTCCCGCTCTATTTCCTCATTAGGCAAATCCAGACATTCTCTCTGCTCATAAAAAGGCGTGCCCTCTTCAATAATTAGACTGTACACCGATATGTGATCAGGATACAATTTAATCACCTGTTGTAATCCCAACTTTAAGCTGCTTTTCGTTTGGAAGGGAATTGCTAGCATCAAATCAACATTAATATTGGCAAAGCCTTCTTCTCTTGCCATTTGATAATTTTTTTCGAATTCCTCATAAGTATGAATCCGTCCCAGTTGCCTTAGTTCTTTATTTTGTGTTGATTGTAAACCAATACTGAGCCGATTAATTCCTGACTTTCGATATGCTGTCAGCTTTTCTCGCTTTAAGATTCCGGGATTAATTTCCATGGAAATCTCCGCCTGCGGCTGTACAGAAAAGCAGGTCAAAACCGTATCCATTAATTCCTGCATTTGATATGGTTCCAAAATAGATGGCGTACCACCACCAAAATAAATGCTTTTTACCGTTCCCTGATTTTTTTCCTTGGTCAGTCGAATCTCTTTGATCAGTGCCTTGACATATTTCTCCTGAAGCTCAAAAGAAGCCGGTTTTGATAAAAAATCACAATAGCTGCATTTTCGCATACAAAACGGAATGTGTATATAAAGTCCGAATTCTTTTTCCTTCATCTTCTGCTGCCCTTTCTAATCCCGTCTGATATTTCCGTTTTTCTCATTTCTCTCGGCATCGATATCTTATTTTCCAGTTATGCTTCCTTGATTTAATCTCCTTTCGCTCTATCCCGACGCTTCTCCGGTTCAGACTGCCGGTAATACTGGCGCAGCACATATAGCTTTTTTCAATTCCTTCTGCGAATATAAGGCGCCGCATTCGGTCGGCTGGGGATTTTTTCTTTCCAAGGTATGCTTTCAATTGCCAAAGCCCTCTCGAAAGACCCTTTTATAAAAGGACTGTCCGCGTGAAAAGCTTGGCGCGTCCTCCTGAGCGTTTTGCGCTCGAAGCCTGCACCGATTCTAAATACGGACAGCCCTTTTCCCTGTTTCAATTAGCTCTAAGCCAAATCCCTGCTTGGATATTTCTTAGCCCGCAAAGCCGAAAAGCCGAGCAAAGCTCTTTATACCAAGCCGCTTCTATGACATCTAAGCATTTTATTCTTACGGCTGCTTGCCGATGTAAGCCAAAATACCGCCATCAACATATAAGATGTGGCCGTTGACAAAATCCGAAGCGTCTGAGGCCAAAAATACCGCCGGCCCCATCAGATCCTCTGGTTCGCCCCAGCGTCCTGCCGGTGTTTTGGACAGAATAAAGCTGTCAAACGGATGTCTGGAGCCATCCGGCTGTACCTCTCGAAGCGGCGCGGTCTGCGGCGTGGCGATATAGCCAGGACCGATGCCATTGCACTGAATATTGCTACCGCCATATTCCGAACAAATATTGCGAGTCAGCATCTTTAAGCCGCCCTTGGCCGCCGCATATGCCGACACAGTTTCTCTGCCCAGCTCGCTCATCATTGAGCAGATATTGATAATCTTGCCCTTCCCCTTTTTAATCATGGACGGCAGCACTGCCTTGGCCATGATAAAGGGGCCGGTCAGATCAATGTCAATCACCTGCCGCCATTCGGCGGCGGTCATCTCAGTCATCGGGATGCGCTTGATGATACCGGCGTTGTTGACCAAAATATCCACAACTCCTACTTCTTTTTCAATCCTTTGAATCAATGCACTGACCGCTTCCTCATCGGTTACATTACACACATAGCCATGCGCTTTAATTCCGATTTCTTCATAGGCCTTTAATCCCTTGTCAACCAGCTCCTGATTGATATCGTTAAATACAATGGTAGCTCCCGCATTGGCATAGGCGGTGGCAATTGAAAAACCAATGCCGTATGAGCCGCCGGTAATCAAGGCAATCTTACCTTCTAGTGAAAAACTTTTTAAAACGTCCATATCTTCCTCCTGTTTTGCTTTGTTTCCTAATCCCGCTTGTTATTGAGGCATCCTCTTTTTTTATTATTCCCCTGCTTCTATGCTGACAAGCAATCCCTTGCGTCCTTCTCCGGTTTTCTCCAAGCAGCGCCAAAGCGGCGCTCACTTTTTTAGAGCTTCTCCTCAAAAATTCTTTAAAATGCTGGCAGCAACTTTCTTAAATGCAAGCCTTGCCGCCGCCAAGCCATAAGCCAGTCCATTCCAGATCTGCGCTTTTTCTCGCCGCCGTCGCCTGCTTCCGCGCAGCTTTTTATAGCACGGATTTTAAGAAGGCGACAACTTCCTGATCAGGGCAATGAGCAAAGAAGAATTCAGTAAAGGAGCTTCGATTGACCGCACCGATCAGAAGCTCTCTATCAATCCCCTTAATCACTTCAATCAGCGGTCGATGACTGACCTTCTTCACTTCATTTAAAATTCTGGCGTTGCGCTGTTCGGGAATGGCGCGCTCTCTCGGATAACCGCCGCCAAACTCCTCGGAAAACAGCTTTTCAAAGGTATAACGCAAATTTAGCTCCGCTCCCCAGCCAAAGCCTTGAGCAAACGGCATAGCAATAGCGTTGCCGCCGTTTACCTGCCCAAACAGATAGGCGTCCAGCGGACTCGTCACATGGCCGCACACCACGCCGGGCATGGCATTGCACGCCAGCATAGCGCCCTCGCCCGTGCCGCAGCCGGTAATGACAAAATCAACGGTTTTTGTATCTAAAAGCAGACTTGCCAAGATTCCGTTCTGAACATAGGTAAGCTGCTCATCCTCCGCATGAAACATGCCGATATTGATGACCTCATGCCCTAACGGCTCAACAACTGTCTTTAATTCTCTTGCGATAAGCTCATTTTTGGCTGCTTGAGAATTTTCATTTATTAATGCGATTTTCATAACGACCTCCTCTTGCCGATTTGCCGCTCCGTCCCGCCGGCGCAGACGAAGCTTTTGTTGATAGGCTGCGCGCCGGCTCTTTCCCCGTTTTCTTTTCAAAGAGGGGCT
Source organism: Eubacteriales bacterium (assembly GCA_041844915.1). GTDB lineage: Bacteria > Bacillota > Clostridia > Lachnospirales > Vallitaleaceae > W11650. The sequence goes on along the minus strand of JBGZBY010000031.1, from coordinate 1,852 downwards.
TCCTAAATCGGAAGGCTCGGCGCCTCTGCCGGCTGCTGCTGATTTTCTCATTTTCGGATTGTCCCGGATCCGCAAACGAGATACCTTTATTATAGTAAGAGAGCTCTCTTTTGTCAAACGATATAGCAGCAATCTTTTCCGGCAGCTCCCTTTATTTTCCTTGTTTCGACCTTCGCGCTACTGCTGTCCTCATTTCCTATTTCATCTACCTAAGCCCTTTCCCTTCAAAAGCAAGTCCTGCCTTGCCGCTTCGCTTCCTATTTCTTGATTTCTCCTGCCCATTCAAAGGCTTTTTTTGCCATGATCACCGCGATGATCTCATTGATAATGGCCGCCGCTGCAACCGTTCCTTGAATCACGACGGCATTTTCCGAATCAAATTTAGATAATGCGGAAACTGCAATCCCGGCAAATACTAAGGACACTCCCGAATGCGGGAGCAGCGTCAGTCCCAAATACTTCTGTACCGTTTCCGGCATCCCCGTTGCCCTTGCCCCCCATCTTGCTCCAAAATATTTTCCCGCTGCTCTGGAAACAATATATACTAGGGTAAATATTCCCGTTCCGGCAATGGCTCGATAATCCAGCGGTATCCCTAAATTGACAATTACAATAATCAGCGAAACTGCCAAAAACGGTTCAAAGCATTTAACAATATGCTCCAGCTCCTCCTCCCCTACCATATTGGCAAAGGTAGCTGAAAACGCCATTCCCATCAGCATAAAGTTTAAAACCGGCGCCGGCAGATGAGAATTGCACAAAAATCCAATGACGGCCGTTGCTATGATCATTCCAACTAAAATAATTCTTATCGCATTGACATTTTTATATTTTTTCAGCAAAAGCCCTGTCGGGATTCCCGTAGCCACGCCAATCAGCAGCGGCAGAAGAATCATTACCGGCACCAATAGCATGGGGATATTCCCTCCCGAAATCTTCATCACCACCATGGCGACAGCATTTTCCCAATGAAAAACGCTATTAAAATTCCTACAATCCACCTAATAACCAACATTCCCATTTTCTTCCTTTCCGACGCTTCGTCTTTGTTTCTTATCCTTTTTTACTTTTTGTTTCTCCGCTGCTCTCAATCCATTCGGCTTTTTCCGGCGCCATACCGCGGTAAGCTTTTAGGGGCTCCCTTTCAGCCTCCGGTATGGCTCTGCCGGAGTCCGCTCTTTCTTTTGGCAGCGTGTTTAAGCTTCGTCCTTCAGCACTCCGTATATCATACGATGCAGTGCTTTGCTCAAAACGGCTTCATATTCTCGCGCCGCTTCCTCCGGTGAACCGGCCTTTCCTCTTTTGGCATAGAAATAGCTGCGAAAGATTTCCTGAATAAAGCTCAAATACTCCATCGCTTCTTCCCGCCCGATTCCGCTTTTTAGCTCAGAAGCATCGATCAGCGCGGCACATACCTGACGGTTAAATCCTTCAAACAGCTTTTTTTCCTCTCTCACACTGTCACTTAGATCAATTGCCGGACAAAGCCATGCCTCAAAGAAAATTTTACTGTGATCGGGGCGTTCTATAAAAAAGCGATGCCGTCGCTTCATATATTCCTGTAGAGTCGGTATGCTATCTCCTCCCTTGATGAATTGAATCGCTTCTTGAAAGCTTTTCCTTACACACTCGGTATACAACTCCTCCTTACCCGCAAAGTTATGATAAAGGACACCTTTGGAAATACTATATTTTTTACATAGCTCATTGATCACAAAGCCCTTGTAGCCTCTTTCTCCAAACTCCGCCAGTGCAGCTTCAATAATTCTTTCCCTTGTAATCTGCGTCTTTAATTCCTTCTTCATTGTTCTCTCTTTCTGCTCTTGCTTTTCCTATAAGCATATTATAGACT